>NZ_JBPCCH010000004.1:13698-397421 GCF_050971805.1 Robertmurraya mesotrionivorans
GATTCCCATGAACGCAGAAATCACAAGCCAGCGGTAACCAAAGAGGCAGTTAGATTCCCGTGAACGCAGAAATCACAGCTCGGTGGTAACCAAAGAGGCAGTTAGATTCCCGTGAACACGGAAATCACAAGCTAGCGGTAATCAAAGATGTAGTTAGATTCCCATGAACGCAGAAATCACAAGCCAGCGGTAACCAAAGAGGCAGTTAGATTCCCGTGAACGCAGAAATCACAGCTCGGTGGTAACCAAAGAGGCAGTTAGATTCCCGCTAATCCAGAAATTCGACCCTAATGGTAACCAAACCCTACCCAAATCAAAAACTAATTAACAAAAGCCATCCATCAAAACCCATCCCTTGTCAGATAAGTACAGCAAAAAATAAGGAGGGCTAGCCACTTGAGCTAACCCTCCTTATTTTCTAGTTACTGATTGCTAGACGATACTCATTTGTTAGGTTTTCAAAGATTTTTTTCACAGGGAGAATTTCTTTGATTTCATGAACTCTTGCTCCTGCAAACACAAGTCCATTTTCAACATCGCCAGCCATTGATTTTAAAAGGGAATCAAGGGTGCAGAAGCGATAAGAGCAATTTTTCAAACAGTCTCTACACTTTGTGATTTTTAGCTTTTCAGAAGTAGTGATTAAGTCTGTAAAATGGTTCGCAATCGCGCGACCATGAAGACCAACTGTCGTTTTGACGAGCAGTGTATCTTCCTTTGTCGCTTCGACGTATTTCTGCTTAAAGGAAAGTGGTGCATCACATTCCTCACTCGCAACAAATCGAGTTCCCATTTGTACTCCAGAAGCTCCCATGCTGAACGCTTTGGCAATGTCTGCCCCTGTCATGATTCCACCCGCTGCGATAACCGGGATCGATACTGCCTCCACAACTTCAGGAAGAATATCAAATAATGGACGTTCGGTCCCAAGATGTCCACCCGCTTCATTTCCTTCAACAACAACTGCCGCTGCACCAAGGCGCTCCGACATTTTCGCTAGCTTAGCAGAGGACACAATTGAAAGAACGGGAATACCTGCTTTCTTGCCCCATGCATACATATCCCTTGAAATCCCTGCACCTGAAATAATAAAATCGACCTTTTCTTCAAGTGCCGCCTTCATTTTCTCTGCAAAGTCATTCATTGCAAATAACACATTTACACCAATATATCCTGCATCCTTTTTCACAAGCGCCTTCGCTTGACGAATATGGTTTCTCATTTCTTCAACGGAAATCCCTGTACCCGAAATTATGCCAATTCCACCTGCATTTGCAACAGCAGATGCAAGCTTGCTAAGGGAAATTCCTACACCCATGCCACCTTGAATAATCGGAGCTTTCGGAAGCATATGTCCGATTTTTAACTGAGGAAAATTCATGATTATCACCCATTTCTTTTAATCTCCATTAGATTCTAGCATGTAGTATGGGAAAATGATGTGATATATATTACTAGGTACTAAAAATTGATAATAATAGTTGGTAACATTTTGTGAACATTGAATAAAAAAGTTCTATTTGGATACATTTCCCTTGAAAAAAATCCCCGTTGTCCTGTTAGAAAAGGGGATGAACAAATGATTCAAGTGTTAGAATAGCGGTTAATATATCGTCTGAAGTATAGTTTTTCTCCAAGTAATGAATGGACTCACCAGACGCTACCGTTCTCTCGGCGATAGGCGTAAGTTTTTCAGAGTTAAATAATCCAAGATCCCTTAGTAAAATAGGAAGCTTTAGGGATTGATAAAAAGAAAGAAGAGAGGCAACCTCTTCTAAATTTCCCTCGAGTACAAGCTGAACTAGAATGCCGTATGCTACCTTTTCACCGTGAAGAAGATGATGAGTTTCCGGTGCAACCGTTAGTCCATTATGTACAGAGTGGGCAGCAGCGATTCTCCCATAACGGTCTCCGAAGCCACCGACCATGCCACCTGCTGCGATGATTGCTTCAATTACTTGAAGAAAAGCAGGAGACGATGTTTTTGCTTCCATCGCCTCTAATGCAGCTTGGCTATGTTCTAGTAAAACAATCTGACATAGTCTTGCACTTTGATGGGCAATTTTTACAGGTAGCGGTAGATCTTGTAATTCACGTACTAACACATCGGCTTCGTACCATTTGGCTAATGTGTCTGCAATTCCTGCTCGGACATACTTAACCGGTGAATGAAGAATGATACTAGGTTCAATTAAAACAATAAGTGTGCTTTTCGGAAAAATGGTGTAATGAGTGAATTCACCTTTGTCTGTATAAAACACACTCAATGGTGTCCAAGCAGAGCAGGTGGAGGCAAGTGTCGGGATGAGAATGGCTTCAGTGTTTGTTTCGTGTGCCACTGCCTTTGTAAGATCTAGTACTTTCCCTCCTCCTATTCCAATAATAGCGTCGATACTTGTGCCATTGGCTATCGTTGAGATTCTTTGTACTTCATGTAATGAGCACTCACCATGATAGGGAACAAAGGTAAGCTCTACATTGGATATTTCTGGTATATAGGATGATGCTGCTTTCCAAGATTCTTCTCCATGAATCACTAAGCAATGATTAATTGAATTGGAGAGAAGTAAATTTTCTAGGTCGTTTAACGAACCCTCATAACATGCATAATAGGAGGGAGCACCACGAACTTCTAATTTTGTCACTGTCCTCAATCTTTTCTATTAAAAACAACGCCGGAAAAACGGCGTTGTTTTTGAGTTCTCCAATTAGCGATTTACCATCCATTCCGGTTTTCCGAAGCCTTGGAAATCTTCATCGATAATAGCTTCAAATTCTTCCGATTCTACGACTTCTTTCAGATCTTTCGCAAATTGACTATCAATATTCTTTGTATCTACTACCACACGGTTACGGTATTGGTCGAGCATGTTTTCAAGCTGTAATGCGTCTAGTAAGTCCATTTTTGCCGCTAATGCGAAATTTCCTGGTACAGCAGCAAGGTCTACACTATCAACTGCACGTGGAAGTTGAGCTGCTTCAATTGGTTGGAATACAAGATTTTTTACGTTGTTTTCTACGTCTTTTTCAGAAACGGTTAATGGGTTAGCATCAGCATTTAATGTAATTAAACCGAGGTCTTCTAAAATTAAGAAAGCACGTGCTGCATTTGTTGGGTCATTAGGAATCGCAATAGCAGCGCCATCAGCGATCTCATCGATAGAAGTAAACGTCTTAGAGTAGATTCCCATTGGTGCGGTTGGTACTGAAATCACATCAGAAAGTTCAATCTTATTTTCTTTTGCAAAGTTTTCCATGTAGATTTTGTGCTGGAATAGGTTTGCATCAAGGTCACCTTTTGATAACGCAAGGTTTGGTTGAACATAGTCACTGAATTCTACTACTTCTACTTCATAGCCTTTTTCCTCTAATAACGGCTTAATCGCGTTTGATACCATGTCGCTGTATGGACCAGATGTTGCTCCAATTTTCACTTCTTTTTTCGTAGTCGCACTTTCCTCAGAAGAAGAAGCTTCCTCAGAACTTCCACCGCAAGCTGCAAGAGCCGCAATAGCAATCAAAATTACAAAACTCAAAAATAACTTTCTCATCGTAAATATTCCCCCAATAGTTTTATGGTGTCTGTCACCCTTCGTGGACAGTTGGTGCATTTTTGTCCGTCTGGAGTGGACAGTGCTTACATGTGATTTATCTTTTGTTTACTGCTTTTGCTAGTCGGTCACCAAAAAATTGGATGAGCTGGACTAAGCAGATTAGGATGATAACGGTGGTGATCATGACGGTATTGTCGTATCGGTAGTAACCGAACCGGATAGCAAGATCTCCGACACCGCCGCCGCCAACGATGCCAGCCATCGCAGAGTATGCGACTAAACTAATAATCGTAATGGTCACGCCTTGGATGATCCCTGGTTTCGCCTCTGGAAGAAGAACCTCCTTGATGATCATCCACGGGGAAGCGCCGACCGCGACTGCTGCTTCGATGACTCCCTTATCGATCTCACGAAGTGACTGTTCTACCAATCTAGCAAAGAATGGAATCGCAGCTACTGAGAGTGAAACAGAAGCGGCAGTTGGCCCGATTGTTGATCCAGCGATCAAGTCTGCCAATGGCAAAAGGGCAATGAGCAAGATGATAAACGGAACCGAGCGAATCATGTTCACTAAAAATCCAACAATCTGATTAAATAGTGAATTCTCTAAAAACAATCCACGGTCGGTAACAAATAATAGTACCCCCACAGGCAAGCCGATAATCATGGCTACCACAATCGATATTCCCACCATATAAATCGTTTCAAAAAAGGCTTTGTTTAAATCGGGTAGTAACTCTATCAAGCTATTAAGCGGCATCTCTGATCACCTCCAAGCTTTCTGTTCGAGATGTAATGTATTGAAGGGCTTTTTCCACTTCAGCATGATCTCCAGTAAGCTCCATAATGAAAATCCCTAGAGGGGTCTCTTTTATGTACTCGATTTTGCCGTGTAAAATATTGCCCTTCACTTGGAACTTCTGTAGCGCATCTGAAATCACTGATTCCTCAGCAATCACCCCACGGAAATGGATCTTCACAATCTTTCCTTTGCTTGAAGTTAGCAAGTGTTTTGGTAAATCAAATTGAAGAATTGTACTGATGAATTCCTTCGTAAGTTCATATGTCGGATTTGCGAACAAATCATACACTTGACCTTCCTCAACAATTCGACCATCCTGCATCACCGCCATGCGGTCACAAATCTCTTTTACGACTTCCATCTCATGTGTGATCAGTACAATCGTTAACCCTAGCTCTTGGTTAATCTTTTTTAACAAAGATAAAATTGATTTGGTCGTGCTCGGGTCTAGGGCAGAGGTAGCTTCATCACAAAGGAGAACGGAGGGATTATTCGCTAATGCTCTCGCAATCCCTACACGTTGCTTTTGTCCACCGCTTAGCTGTGACGGATACACATCACGTTTATCGGACAAGCCGACCATTTCAAGTAGCTCTGTTACTCGTGCATCAATTTCTGCCTTTGATTTATGAGCCGCTTTTAGAGCAAATGCTACGTTTTCAAAAACCGTCTTTGAGCTTACGAGATAGAAGTGTTGGAAGATCATCCCGATTTTTTGACGAGCGCTCCGAAGCTCCTTTTTCCCAAGAGAAGTAAGGGAAACACCATCGATCTTAATTTCGCCTGAAGTCGGAGCCTCTAATAAATTCAGACAGCGTAACAAAGAACTTTTGCCCGCACCACTATAGCCAACAATTCCAAAAATCTCGCCTTTATTCACGGTAAGTGACACATGGTCCACACCGGTTACTTCACCTTTTTTCGTTTGATAGACTTTCACCAAGTCTTTTACTTCGATCATCTCTGTCACCCCTTAAGCTATGAAAATACAAAAATGCCTCTTTCCAATCAGAAAGAGGCATCGTTATATATATACGACTTATCTTTCAGAATGGAATCATTCTGTAGGAAGTGGCACCGTTCCATGAAATGGAGGTTGCCGGACGTCATAGGGCCTAATCCCTCGGTCACTCTTGATAAGTAAAAGGTCTTATTAATTTGTTACATGAATCATAAATCTAACAGGTGAGAAGTGTCAACAGCTGTTTTTGATAGAGGGAAGAGGAGGGAACGCTTACACACCTGGGGCTGTAAGTGAGAAATTTTTTGAAAAAAAGATAAAAACACCCATCCACCAAAAAGTGAATGGGTGAAAAAAATTAAATTTTCATAACTCCACCGGTGCTAGCAGATGTTACAAGCTTCGAATAACGAGCTAGATAACCCTTTTTCACCTTTGGTTCAAAGCCTTTCCAGTTTGCTTTACGCTCTGCCCATTCTTCGTCAGATAGAACAACGTCCATGGAACGAGCGTCAACATCGATTACAATTTGATCTCCATTTTGGATAAACGCTAATGGTCCACCTTCTGCAGCTTCCGGTGATGCGTGGCCGATAGACAATCCACGTGAAGCACCAGAGAAGCGTCCATCTGTTACAAGAGCAACCTTCGCGCCAAGTCCCATTCCCATGATTTGAGAAGTAGGGGCTAGCATTTCAGGCATACCAGGTCCACCTTTTGGTCCTTCGTAACGGATCACTACAACGTCGCCTTCTTTAACTTTTCCGTTCGCAATGCCGTGAAGAGCTTCGTCTTGTGAATCAAACACAACAGCAGGTCCTTCATGACGATTTCCACCAGTGATTCCACCTGTTTTAATGATGGCACCATCTGGAGCGAGGTTTCCAAATAATACAGCAAGTCCACCCTTTTCACTAAATGGATTATCAATGGAATGAATTACATCATAGTTCTTTACATCACAGCCAGCAATATTTTCACCAAGTGTTTTTCCTGTAACTGTTAATGTATCCAAGTGAAGGGCGCCTTCTTTCTTGGATAATTCATTTAGAACCGCAGAAACTCCACCTGCTTCATGCAAATCTTCAATGAACACATCAGAAGCAGGAGCAAGCTTAGACAAGTGAGGAACACGAGCCGCTACTTCATTGATTCTTCCGATTGGATAATCGATTTCTGCTTCATGAGCTAATGCTAATGTGTGAAGTACAGTATTAGATGATCCACCTAATGCCATATCAAGGGCAAACGCATTGTCAATTGCTTTTTCTGTTACGATATCACGAGGCTTAATATCCTTTTCAATTAGTTCCATTAACTGAGTTGCTGATTTCCTAACGAATTCTCTACGCTCAGGCGCTACAGCTAAAATCGTTCCATTACCAGGAAGAGCCAATCCAAGGGCTTCTGCTAAACAGTTCATCGAGTTTGCTGTAAACATACCAGAACAAGATCCACATGTTGGACAGCCAAACTGTTCTAATTCTAAAAGTCCCTTGTCATCAATTTTTCCAGCTTGATATGCACCTACACCTTCAAATACAGAAGAAAGTGAGATCTTTTTGCCATCGCTAGTTACTCCAGCCTTCATCGGTCCACCACTTACGAAAACAGTAGGGATATTTAAACGAAGTGATGCCATTAACATACCTGGTGTGATTTTGTCACAGTTTGGAATACAAACCATCCCGTCAAACCAGTGTGCTGCCACAACTGTTTCAACTGAATCCGCGATGATCTCACGACTTGGAAGTGAGTAGCGCATGCCGATATGTCCCATCGCAATACCGTCATCAACACCGATCGTGTTCATTTCAAATGGAACTCCGCCCGCTTCACGGATGGCATCTTTTACAATTTTCCCAAACTCTTGTAAGTGCACATGTCCTGGCACAATATCGATGTAGGAATTAACTACCGCGATAAACGGCTTGCCAAAATCCTCTTCTTTTACCCCAGCCGCACGTAAAAGGCTTCGGTGTGGTGCGCGATCAAATCCCTTTTTTATCATATTACTTCTTAATTCTGCCAAAATAATTCCCTCCCAATCTATCAAAACCAATGGTGTTAATGTTTTAAATTATTAAAAAATTTTAACAAATTGAAGGAGACTTGTAAAGAAAGATGACAAAACAATCATTTGGTAGATTTTAAAAGTTACCTTCATTCGTACTATTTTGTTGCTTTTTAGTATTCTTATAGTGATAGTAGTAAGGCGTTTCCAATTTGTCACAATGAAAAAATTAATGTTAGTGATTGCCTTGTCATTCCCTTTTTACAAGATTAGTATTAAGATATGAAAAGTATATATGAGCAAGAATAGGCGTACTTCTTTTTTAGAAGTCTAGGGAAGTTGGTGAAAGTCCAACGCGGTCCCGCCACTGTAAATGGGAGCATACTGTAAAGAACCACTGTGCAATATTGATTGTATGGGAAGGTACAGAAAGCAATGACCATGAGCCAGGAAACCTGACTATCTCTTGACACCGTGTACCTACGAGGATAGGTGGTGTGGTCGGTTTCTTACATAAGGAAGAAGCTTATTCCAACATCTCCATTTCTATGTGGAGATGTTTTTTTATGCAAAAGTGGGCCAGTTTCACCCTCCGCAAGCTGGTGTTGCTACGCAACAAAGGCTTTCTTCGGGTGGAAACTGTCCAACTTGTTAAATATCTAAGAAGGAGGGTTTACCATGTTTCTTCAACATTTATTGGCAATGACAATTGCCTATTTTATCGATTTACTTCTCGGTGATCCTATCGATTGGCCTCATCCGGTGAAGTGGATCGGAACATTGATCTATAAGCTTGAAAAAAAGTGGAATAAAGGGACGCGGAAAAAATGGAAGGGACTCGCTATGGTGGTTACGCTTCTGGTGCTCGTCGTGGGGATCACGATACTAATTACGATGTTAGCTTATCACGTTCATCTCATGGTCGGAATTGTGGTTGAAGCGGTGATCATTTGGACGACGATTGCTCAAAAAAGCTTAAAGGAAGCAGCGCTGACGGTGTATGGTCCGTTAAAAAAGGGAGATATCGTGGAAGCTCGTCACAAGCTATCGTATATCGTTGGCCGTGACACGGATCAACTTGATGAACAGGGTGTGGTTCGCGCGACAATAGAAACCGTCGCAGAAAACACAAGTGACGGAGTAACTGCACCCTTATTTTGGGCGTTACTCGGTGGTGCACCTCTCGCGATGCTGTACCGTGCGGTCAATACTTGCGATTCGATGGTGGGCTATAAAAATGATAAATATATGGAGTTTGGCTGGGCATCGGCGAAGCTTGATGATTGGTTAAATTTGATACCAAGTCGCCTAACCTCCATCTGTATGCTTTTTAGCAATAAGCCTGTCCGATCCTCGGTAAAAGAGTCAGCAAAAATCGTTCTTCGGGATGCAAAAAAACATCCGAGCCCAAACAGTGGATGGGGAGAAGCAGCTGTGGCTGCCTTACTTGGGATTCAACTCGGAGGAATCAATTATTACAAGGGCATTCGCTCCGATCGAGCCAAAATGGGAGAGCCCCATTTTCCTGTTACTGGAGAGCATATTTTACAAACCAACGGCATTTTAACTCGAACGGTACTCACATTTTTACTTTTATTATGGATTGGAGGGATGATCGTTGAAGTGGCCTACGCACGGATCTAATCCTCAATTTTTATATGAAGCACTTCATCTCGAAATGCCTGAATCCTTGATTGATTTTAGTGCTAATATCAACCCGCTCGGTCCACCAGACATAGTAAAAGACAAGTGGAATGAGCTGTTTTCGCTTGTATCTGATTATCCGGATCCAACGGCAGAAAGACTCACAGGTTTGCTTGCAAAGAAAGAAGGAGTGAGAAAAGAGCAAATCTTAGTTGGTAATGGTGGGGCGGAGCTTATTTCTTTGGTCGGACGACTGCTCACTGGTAAGAAAGCGCTCATCGTACAACCAGCCTTTTCTGAATACGAAGAAGCATGCCGAGTGAATCAATGTGAGGTACGCTATCACTTGATGGATGTAGACAGCTGGGAATTACGTTTAGATGAATTACTATTGAACTTACGTGAAGTTGACGCTGTATTTTTTTGCAATCCAAACAATCCAACGGGAATGTTTTATTCGAAACAAATAATTGAGCTTCTTGCCCGTGAATGTGCCAAGTTCGGAACCTTGCTCATCGTCGACGAAGCCTTTTACGACTTTATAGAAGGGTACGAATCAACCGTCTCCTGTCTCCAACATGGCGGAAATATGATCATTCTTCGTTCCATGACAAAAATGTTCAGCATTCCAGGAATCCGCCTGGGATACTTAATTGCAAATGAAGCCCTGCTAGCAAAAATTAGGGAGAGCAAACCGCATTGGAGTGTGAATGCGCTAGCAATGAAGGTGGGTGAATGGTGTTTGTCAGAAAGTGACTATGTAGAACAAACCATTCAATTGATTAAAAAGGAGCGGGAGAGGCTACAGTCTTTTTATCGTGAACAGAAGTTCTCTTATTCTCCATCAAACGTAAACTTTTATTTGCTAAAAGATACGAAAGTCTCCGATCAATTTCCGTTTTTTCGTTTTTTAATGGAAAAGGGGATGATTCCTCGACATACGATGAATTTTCCGGGACTTGACGGAAAGTGGCTACGACTGGCGGTTAAGGGGCCAACCGAGCACGAAAGATTATTAGAGGTGATGAGTGAATGGCGGAAGGTGGACAGCTGATTTTTATCAGTGGTGGTGTTAGAAGTGGAAAAAGCAGTTTTGCTGAGAAAACAGCCATGGAACTAACAAAGAAAACTCACGGAAATCTCCATTACATTGCCTCAGGGGTTGCTTTTGATGTGGAAATGAAGGAACGAATTAAGAGGCATCAACAGCAAAGAAATGATGGCGAGCAACAGTGGGAAACGTGGGAGGAGCCCTATTTTTTACATAACCTTTCAACAGTTTTTCATCCAAATGATATTGTGCTCTTTGATTGCCTAACCAATCTATTAAACAACCGTTTGTTTCAAACCGAGGAGAGGCTGATGGACCCGTCTTTTCATGAGGAAATCAAGAAATCGATCATAGAGGGGATACTTTCGATACAGAAAAATTGTCATACCCTTATCGTCGTTAGTAATGAAATCTTGAATGAATTGATCCTATCAAGCGACCTTGTTCTTGTGTATGCAAAGCTCCTTGGCAGGCTAAACCAACAGGTCGTCGCAATGGCAAAGGAAGCGTATCTCGTTGAAGCAGGAGTTCCGATTTGTATGAAAAAGGAGGGGGATGAATTTGCATTTCGTGATGGGAGGAGCATGTAATGGAAAAGCCGAGTGGGTACGTAGCCATTACGATATGTGCCAGTATCCACGAGAAAGTTGGATAAAGGCTTATGAATGCTCGTATTATGATTGGCTTAGCGAAGATTCTGATGTCTCCTTAGTGGTGGTAGAAGGAATCGAGTATTGGATCAGGGAGTTATCGCTCCAACATGAATCCGATACAGTTAGAAGCATATGGAAAGAGACACTATTGCATTGGGCACGTTGGGAAAAGGAGGATTGGAAGAGAAAGGTCGTGATCATTGGTTCAGATATTACAAGAGGAATTGTCCCTGTTGAAAAAATAGATCGAAAATGGCGCGATGATGCGGGATGGACGTTTCAGGATACGGTCCAATTATGTGATCGAGTGGATCATATTTGGTACGGAATTGGTCAACTGATTAAGTAATTACAATTCAGAAGGAGGAAGGAAAAATGAAGGTGGCAAAAGTAACTTGGATGGCCCTATTTATAGCTTTAACAGTTATAGGTGGTGGGATAAAAATTCCAGCAATCATTGGAAGTGTCGCGCTCGATTCGTTTCCAGCAATCGTTGCTGCCGCGCTTTTAGGAGGAATCCCTGGGGCGATCGTCGGTGGATTAGGACATATGGTATCTGCGTTAATTGGAGGAATGCCTCTTGGACCTATGCATTTCTTAATCGCTATCGAAATGGCAATGCTTACATGGATATTTGCTTATTTTTATCAAAAAGGCAGCAAGTGGACGGCATCTATTTTATTCGTGCTAGGTAATACCTTTGCAGCTCCACTGCCATTTATCTTTTTAATATCAAAAGCATTTTATATTAGTATGGTTCCATCTTTACTGATTGCATCTGTCCTTAATACCGTTTTAGCTGTGATCGTTGCTCCTCGTTTAGCTAGCATAATGAAACCAGCAGTAGCGGGGAAGTTTCAAAAATGAGAGATGTCCAATTACTTAAAATGGGAAAAGAAACCCTTGTGGTAGCTTCTGATAATAGCGGAGCGATCGGATTAAAAGAGCTTGATGAGGTACAGGTTCCTTACGATATCGTTGGTTATTACACCTTTCGTGTAGCAGCCATGGAATGCTATTGTGCAGGAGCTATTCCCGAAGCAGTGATTCTTCAAAATTTCTGTGGAGAGGAAGCGTGGGAAGGACTCATAAAAGGAATTACGAAAGGTCTACTTGAGCTTGATGTACCAGACATTCAGATCAATGGAAGCACCGAAAGTAACTTTTCACTTGTCCAATCTGCCGTCGGATTAACGGTATTAGGAAAAAGAATAAGCCATGCTCCCTTGAGCGCAACTCCCTTTCTAGAGGATACGAAAGTGGCGGTTATTGGTCTTCCTCTTGTTGGAAATGAAGTAATAGAGCAGGAAACAGAAGTAGCTCCCTTACGATTAGTGAAGGAGCTTTCAAACCTAGATGGTGCTGTCTTAATGCCTGTTGGATCAAAAGGGATACTTTATGAATTGAATCGTCTATTTTCAAACCGAGATTTTATAAAAAGTGAAGTGACGAGTGTGATCAATTTAGAAAAAACATCTGGACCATCTACCTGCTTCCTGATCGCATTTCCAGCTAATAAAGGGCATATGGTAAAGGAACTTTCAGGACATTATTATCATGAACTAACTTTTTGAAATTCAACAGGGAGTGACCATTATGGTTGATTTATATATTGCTAGGCATGGACAAACCACGTGGAATGTACAAAAGCGAATGCAGGGTAGACTGGATTCCTCCCTTACAAAAAAAGGAGTGGAGGATGCTAAGCGGTTAAGAGACTACTTAGCTGATACCCCTTTTGATGAGGTGATCTCTTCTCCCAGTGGAAGGGCTTATACCACCGCGAAGCTTATCCGACCAAATGAAACAAACATAAAGACAGATCCACGTTTAATGGAAATTCATCTAGGAAAATGGCAGGGGAAAACGGAGGACGAAATTTATCGTGAGTTTCCATCGGAGTATGATCATTATTGGAATGCTCCAGAGCGATATGGCAACGATGGAGGGGAAACCTTTACAGACGTAATTACTAGAGTCGAAGACTTTCTACAGGAAATCGAAAGAACGTATGTGGAAGGGAAAGTGCTAATTGTCACTCATGGGGTAACCATCATGGCATTTTTATCGATAGTGAAAAAGCTTTCATTAAAAAATTTCTGGTCTGCTCCCATCAGTGAGGGAACGAGTTTAACGTTGATACGACTGGAAAAAGGGCAAAGGAAGCTCCTGGTTGAGGCGAGTATAGAACATTTATTGGAAGCGTCTGTTTAGTAAAAATGTGACAATTATTCATCGGAATTATGGGTATATTATGAAACTTCCAAAAAGTCAGCTTCGAGCACTTCTCACTATCCCTTTCTGAGGAGTATAATCCAAATAAATACAAAAAAACAAATACAAAAAGACTTAGGTTTCTTTTCAAACAGAAAAGATTAAAGGGAAATTGGTTCAATGCCAATGCGGTCCCGCCACTGTATGTGTGAGCAAGCTACAACACCCACTGTGTACAAAAACACGGGAAGGGGTAGTGAGTGATGAGCACAAGCCAGGAGACCTGCCTAAGCCAAGAATGGTACCAACCTACGAGGATAGGGGAGGTGTTAGGTGACGGCCTTTTTTGCTCACTAAATGTTCACGGACATTGTTAACACTTCCAAGGGGAAGTGTTTTTCTTTTGCTCAGTATGTAACAAACATGCCGTAATAGGAGTGAAAAAGAATGGCGAACAAAGGTCAACTACTCGTATACACCGGGGAAGGAAAAGGAAAGACAACGGCCGCCCTTGGGCTCGCCGTAAGAGCGATTGGTCAGGGGAAAAGAGTAAAAATCATTCAATTTATTAAATCACCTGATCGTAGTGTGGGTGAACGTACCGTTTTACAGAAACTAGGAATCGATATTTATCCAATGGGGATAGGTTTTACCTGGACGAAAACGCCAGACGAACATCGCGAGGCTTTAAAAAATGCCTGGGGATTAGCCAAGGATCTTTTACAAAGCAATGAAGTTGATGTGCTTATTCTGGATGAGATTAATAATGCGTTAGCGATTTCTCGTTTCTCCATTGAAGATATCCTCCCGACGGAAGAGGTGTTGGAAGCGCTTCAAAAAAGAAGAGACGGTCTCCATGTTGTACTAACTGGAAGAGAGGCCAAGAAGGATATCGTTCAGGCAGCAGATTTAGTCACAGAAATGAGAGAGGTTAAACATTACTATGAGCAAAACGTTCCAGCCATCGTCGGGCTAGATTATTAGAAGGAAGGTACAGTGAATGAGTAATCTCAAGAAATTGGTGCTAATTGGTGCAGGAATCCTCTATTTCTGGGTTGGATCCAACTCTGATGCGTACGCGATGCATATTATGGAAGGATTTCTACCAATGAAGTGGGCGATGATTTGGTGGATACTCCTCCTTCCTTTTTTAGCAGCAGGCATTCATACGGCCCGAAAGAAAGTGGTGATTCAGCCAGAGATAAAAACGATGCTCGGTTTAAGTACGGCCTTTGCTTTCGTTCTTTCCGCATTAAAGCTCCCATCGGTAACGGGAAGTAGCTCACACGCTACGGGGGTCGGATTAGGAACCCTCCTTTTTGGCCCAATCATTATGTGTGTAGTCGGATTTATCGTTTTGCTGTTTCAAGCATTATTACTAGCTCACGGTGGAATAAGTACGCTTGGTGCAAATGCCTTTTCTATGGCTGTGGTCGGTCCTTTCGTTACGTACGGTGTTTATATCCTGCTCAAAAGCGTAAAGATCAACATGAAATTTGCGATCTTCCTTGCTGCTGCGTTAGGCAATTTAGCTACATATGCCATGACTTCTCTTCAACTAGCGATTGCGTTCCCTGACCCAGCTAGCGGGTTCGTAGGTTCATTCATAAAATTTATTTCCGTATTTGGGGTGACACAAATACCTTTAGCACTCTCAGAAGGAATCATTACTGTGATTGTGATGAATTTTCTACTAAAATACAATGCCAATGAATTACAAATGCTCAACTTTCTACGTAAGGAGACTAGCTCATGAAAAAGAATCGTTTGCTTTTCATGCTGATTATTTTTCTTGTTGCCATTCCGCTTATCTTCAAGAGTAGTGCCAGTTTTTCAGGGACAGATACGGAAGCGATTGCCGTTATTGCGGAGCTTGCTCCATCTTACACACCATGGATAGAAAACCTTTGGAAACCAAGCAGCAGTGAGGTAGAGAGCTTGTTGTTTGCCGTTCAAGCCTCGATTGGATCGGTTGTCATTGGTTACTTTATCGGCTTTTCACGTGCCAAGCTGAAATATCTTTCTAGAAATGATCGTTCCTAATGCTACAGATCGATTATTTCGCTCATATAAACAAACTGAATCACGTGAATAGTTTTGAAAAGATGGTCTTTAGCATGGGAAGTCTTCTACTAGTCTTGCTTTTAAAAAACAGTTGGATTTCCTTTCTAGTACTTATTGTGATGAGTGTATTTATTTTATTCGTGGCAAAAATCCCTATCAGCTATTATGGAAAACTTCTTTTGCTCCCACTTTCCTTTTTAAGCATAGGAAGTGTATCTATCGTCCTTTCCATAGCAGCTGCCCCATCAACGGGTGTTCACCAAGCCATTCTTTTAATAAAGCTAGCAAACGTTTATTTATACTTTCTTCCGGATCAGGTGGAAGTGGTGGTCCCGCTTATTATCCGTTCTTTTAGCAGTATATGCTGCTTGTACTTTCTCATCCTTACCACTCCGATTAATGAGATCGTATGTCTCTTGCATCGATGGAAGGTGCCTACACTACTGCTAGAAATCATGATGTTAACGTATCGATACTTGTTTTTATTGCTTGAAACCGCTACTGATATTTACGTCTCACAAAAGAGTAGACTTGGGTATCAATCTATATCATCGGGGCTATTTTCAGCTGGCCGACTAGTAACATCTTTATTTATAAAAACGTACCATCAAGCAAAAGAACTTCAAATCAGTATCGATTCTCGTGGTGGAGGAACGTTGTATGACCCGTCCTACGAAAGAAAAAACTATTCTGTAATCCATATTGGCTTTATTACTGTATTTTTTCTAGCTGTTCTATTACTGAATTTTACTAGTTAAGGAGTTTTCGTATGAGTTCAACTCTTTTTGAATTCAAAAATGTTTATCAAGTATTCAACGAGCAAGAAGCAGCACTTCAGGATATCTCTTTTTCTATTAAAAAGGGGAAAAAGATTGCATTGCTCGGGAATAATGGTGCGGGGAAATCAACATTGCTTCTTCATTTGAATGGAATCTTAAAGCCAACGAAGGGCTCCGTTTTTTTTAAGGAGAAGGAGCTTTCATACACTCGTTCTACTTTACAGGAGTTGAGAAAACTCGTTGGACTTGTATTGCAAAACCCTGACTCTCAGCTTTTCTCCTCCATCGTTGAGGAAGATATTATGTTTGGTTTAAGAAACTTAGGATGTTCCAAACTTGAGATTCAAACAAGAACAGACGACATTATGGAGAAAACAGGAATTACCTACTTAAAGGGAAAGCCGACTCATTTTCTAAGTCAAGGGCAGAAAAAGAAGGTGGCTCTAGCTGGAGTTCTCGTGATGAACCCTGAGGTCCTCTTGCTAGATGAACCAACTGCTCAGCTGGATCCCATTTCCACACAATCCATGATCGAACTATTAAATGAGTTTCATGAACAAGGAAAAACGATTGTCTTATCAACACATGATGTTGATTTTGCGTATGAATGGGCTGATGAAATTATGATCATTAGCAATGGGTGCTTGTTGTTTCAGGGGTGTCCATATGATGCTTTTCAGAATGAGGAAAGGCTACAAAGAAGTCAGCTACGAAAACCATGGATGCTAGAAGTATATGACGAATTAATTAAACCTATTAACAGTGTGTTCGTCCCAATGAATCAAGATCAACTCTTTTCCTTGTTACGGACCTTACTGAAAAACGAAAATCCATTCATCCATTCAAAAAGAATTGTAGGAGGAAGGTTTCAATGACAGGATCTATTTTTATCGTTGGCTTAGGGCCAGGCCATGAAAAACATATAACAGAAAGAGCAAAAGAAGCGATATTTGAGAGCGATATAATTGTTGGATTTAAGACATATGTGGACTTAATACGTGAGCTAGTAAAAGAAAAAGAGGTTATCAGTTCCCCTATGTCGGAGGAGGTAACGAGAGCTCAAGAAGCAATTGATTTAGCCATAGGTGGTAAGGATGTAGCTGTCATTTCTAGCGGAGACGCTGGAGTATATGGGATGGCAGGACTTGTTTATGAGGTGTTAGCGGAAAAAAACATAAAAGATGTTCGTGTCGAAATTATACCAGGTATTTCTGCTATTAATTCGTGCGCGTCTCTTTTAGGAGCCCCGGTCATGCATGATGCTTGTACGATTTCGTTAAGCGACCACTTAACTCCATGGGAGACTATTGCGAGACGTCTACATGCAGCAGGAGAGGCAGATTTTATTATTGCCCTTTATAATCCAAAAAGCATGAAGAGAACGGCTCAA
This sequence comes from Robertmurraya mesotrionivorans, assembly GCF_050971805.1. Taxonomy (NCBI): domain Bacteria; kingdom Bacillati; phylum Bacillota; class Bacilli; order Caryophanales; family Bacillaceae; genus Robertmurraya; species Robertmurraya mesotrionivorans. The sequence continues at coordinate 30,825 of NZ_JBPCCH010000004.1, forward strand.
ATTGAAGAGGCACAGCAAATTCTTCTTCAATACCGCTCGGAGCAGACACCGGTTGGACTTGTGAAGGGGGCGTATCGTGACAACCAGAAGGTGGAAATCACTACACTTGGTGAGATGCTGACGCATGAAATTGGTATGCTCTCAACCGTTATTATTGGTAATTCTACAACATTTGTTTGGAATGGGAAAATGGTCACTCCAAGAGGTTATCAGAGAAAATATGATCTGGATTCGACTCTACAGCCACTGAAGCCACATGAAAGACTTAGAAAAGAGAATGAACCTTGGGCATTGCATGGCGGAAAAGCATAAAGGAGGAAATCATATGAAGGCGGTTCTATTCGTTGGGCATGGTAGCAGAGAGAAAGAAGGCAATGAACAAGTCGTACAGATGGTAAGAAACATTAAAAATCAAATGAGTGCGGAATGGATTGTTGAAACATGCTTTTTAGAGCTTACTGACCCTAATATGGATACCGGTATCTCACGATGCTTGGCTCAGGGGGCAACGAGTATAGCCATAATTCCTATGATGATATTTGCTGCTTCCCATTCTAAGCTTCATATACCATTTGCCATTGATGAAGCGAGAAAGAAATATCCTTCTGTTACGTTTACTTATGGAAGGCCAATTGGTGTACATAAGAGCATGGTAGAGATTTGTGAACAGAGGATAGAGGAAGGAATGGATGTTACGTCTGTGGCAAAAGATGATATTGGAGTTGTCCTTCTTGGTCGAGGATGTAGTGATGGTGGTGCAAATAGTGATTTATATAAGCTAGCCCGATTGCTACGTGAAAAGCTTTCTATTAAAAAAATGGAACCGGCCTTTATTGCTGTAACAGAACCCTCATTAGAGGAAAGTGTAACTACACTCCTCATACTAGGCGCCAAAAAGGTCATCGTTCTACCTTACCTATTGTTTACAGGTGTGCTCATGAAACGACTTGAAGAGCAGATGGTTAAACTACAAACACAGCTACCACAAATACAACTAACACTCGCTTCTAATTTAGGGTTTCATCCGAAGCTTGAAAAGGTGTTTATGGAACGAATGGATGAAGCAATAAGTGACTCTGTCATGATGAATTGTGATACGTGTCGCTTCCGAATGGAGGCAGCGGAGCATATGGCACATCACCATGACCATGACCATCACCATCATCACAAGGGCCATCATCTTGAAGAGAAAGTAAGTCAATGATTTTCCTGCTGGCTGGTACAAGTGATGCTAGGGAGCTTGCAAAAATGATCCATGAAAAGGGATTTCCACTTGTAGTGAGTGTGGTCACGAAAAACGCAGCCATATTACTTGAAAAAGAAGGGATTCCTGTCCTGGTTAATAGACTATCAGCCATTGAAATGGAAAAATGCTTGACCGATTTTTCTGTGCAATTGGTAATTGATGGTAGTCATCCTTTTGCAGAGGAAGCATCCAGAAATATGATTCAAGCAGCATCTTCCAAACATATTCCTTACATTCGATACGAGCGAAAATCGCTAGTTTTAAAAGGGAAGCAAGTGACTTATGTGGAGAGCTATGAAGAGGCTGCTGACCGAGCTTCTAAGTATGAAGGAAATATCCTGCTGACGACTGGCGCCAAAACATTGGCAATCTTTTCAGAAAAACTAGGAAATCGCAAGGGAGGAAGAACTCTTTTCCGACTCCTTCCTCTAAAGGAGAACTTAGAAAAATGTGAAAGTCTTGGTATCCCCTCAAGAGATATCATTGCGATTCAAGGTCCTTTTTCGAAGGAGCTGAATAAAGCACTACTTACAAATTATCAAATCAAATTACTCGTAACAAAAGAAAGTGGAGATGAAGGATCTTTCCGTGAAAAAGTGGAAGCAGCAGAGGACTTAGGAATAGAATCGATCGTCATTAAAAGGCCATGTATTGATTATGGAACAACCTATCATTCTATTGAAAGTGTTATTCAATTCATAAAAGGGGATAGAGAATATGAATTTTCTCACCGAGTTTCAACCAGTAACGATTCAGCCACAGGAAATTGAAAAAAAGAGCTTTGAGACAATTGATGAAGAAATAGGTGTGCACTCTTTTTCTGAAGAAGAATACAAAATTGTTCAGCGAATCATCCACGCATCAGCTGACTTTGAACTAGGAAAAAGCATGCTTTTTCATCCGAAAGCGATTGAAGCGGGAATTTCTGCGATAAAAGCTGGAAAGAAAATTGTTTGTGATGTTCAAATGGTTCAGGTTGGAATAAGTAAGCCCCGAATTGAAGCATATGGCTGTGAAACAAAGGTGTATATTAAAGATCCTGAAGTTGTGGAAGAAGCAAGAAAAATACAGGCAACTCGTAGCATCCTTGCGATGAGAAAAGCAGTTAAAGAGGCGGAAGGAGGTATTTTTGCAATTGGCAATGCCCCAACTGCATTACTTGAGCTTATTCGTCTTGTAAAAGAGGGGGAAGCAAAACCTGGTCTCATCATTGGGGTACCAGTAGGATTTATCTCCGCAGAAGAATCGAAGGAAGAATTAGCAAAGATTGATGTTCCGTTTATTACCAATGTAGGACGAAAGGGCGGAAGCACGATTGCGGTGGCAGCCATTAATGCGATAGCCATTTTAGCTCAAAAAGGATTGTAGGAAATGGAAGCAACAAAGAAGAAAAACCTACGTTCAGGATATACAACAGGGGCTTGTGCGACAGCAGCAGTACAGGCAGCTATGATCACATTGCTTACAGGAGAAAGAGTCGAAGAAACAACGATTTATATCCCTGCTGGGGAGTTTGTTCCCTTTGCCATTCAGTATGTTGATGTCTCAAAAAATCAAGTAACAACAGAAACAATCAAAGATGGTGGCGACGATCCGGATGCGACACATGGTGCGTTCATACAAGCAACTGTTCACTTTACTGATTCATGTTCCATCTCGATTGACGGTGGAAGGGGAGTGGGACGCGTCACCAAGTCAGGCCTGCCAATCCCTGTTGGGGAGGCTGCCATCAATCCTGTCCCTAGACAAATGATTCGTGAAGTAGCTCAACATTTATTAGAAACGTACAAAGTTACGAAAGGTGTTCATATCGTTATTTCTGTTCCGGATGGAGAAGAAATTGCCAAACGGACGCTTAATGGAAGACTGGGCATTATTGGTGGCATCTCGATTCTTGGAACAAGGGGAATCGTGGTCCCTTTTTCAAACGAGGCTTACACGGCAAGCATCACATTAGCTCTGCAAGTGGCACGCACAGGAGGATGCGAAACAGTTGCCATTACCACTGGTGGCAGGAGCGAGAAGTACGCGATGAAGCAGTATGATCATTTGCCCGAAGTTGCATTTGTAGAAATGGGAGATTTTGTTGGATATACGCTGCATGAGTGCAAAAAGCTTGGTGTAAAACATGTGAAGCTAGTTGGAATGATGGGGAAATTGTCAAAAGTGGCACAAGGGAAAATGATGGTTCATGCCCACACAGAAAGCATAGATTTTTCCTTTTTGGCTCAAATTGCGAAGGAGTCTGGAGCATCTGAAACACTCACGAAAGCTATTTCTCATGCCAACACTGCTTCACAGGTTGGAGAATGGATGGAAAGAGAAGTGGGACAGCGTTTTTTTGACTTACTTTGCTTTTACTGCTGTAAAAAGTGTATGGAAGAGATAGATGGCGGACTTCATATTGAGACAAGTGTATACACATTAAATGGACAGTTGTTAGGAAGGGCGAGTATCGATGACTAACAAAATAAAGCTAATAGGTATTGCTGCGGAAGGAAGGGCAAGTATTCTCCCAATCTACGAAGCTTGGATCAATGAAAGTGAAGTCCTTGTAGGGGGGAAGCGACAATTAGGTTATTTTCCTGACTATAACGGGGAGAAAATTGAAATTAAGGGACGTCTCAATGATCTTATAGAGAGTCTAAAAAATGAGAAACGACCGACCGTCATTTTAGCTTCGGGCGACCCTTATTTTTATGGAATTGGTACAAGGTTAGCAGGTGAGCTTCCGCTTGAAGTATATCCCAATGTAAGCTCCATCCAGCTTGCGTTTGCAAAAATGAATACTGCTTGGCACGATGCGTATTTTACAAGCGTTCATGGAAGGAGCATGGTTGGTCTTGCACAGAGAATTAATGGGAAAAAGAAGATTGTGATATTAACCGATCACAATCATTCTCCTAGCCGAATTGCAAGTTATCTATTGTCTTTCGGGATGTCTGAGTATCAAGCATTTGTGGCAGAAGATATTGGTGGGGAGCATGAGCATTTTCAATGGTATTCTCTCAATGAGTTGGCTATAACAGAATGTCACTCGTTAAATGTCCTTTTCTTAATTCAAACAGCTCCTAGCCCTTATTGGACGGTAGGAATCGAAGACGAAGAATTTTCGCAGCGGAAGCCTGAGGCTGGGCTGATTACAAAAAAAGAAATACGTGTGCTCAGTCTTAGTGCGATGAAAATAACCGAAAAAAGCATTGTTTGGGATATTGGCACTTGCACAGGTGCAATGGCGATTGAAGCAGCAAAGATTGCTAGAGAGGGAGCGATCTTTGCCATTGAAAAAAATGCAGCTGACCTAGAAAACTGCTATAAAAATCTAGCAAAGTTCCGTACTGATATCACGGTTCTTAAGGCCCGGGCACCAGAAGGACTTGATCAGTTTCCTGATCCTGATGCCGTTTTCATAGGTGGAACATCAGGGAATATGGAAGAAATTCTAACAGTTTGCTGTACGAGACTAAAGGAAGATGGAAGAATCGTTGTAAATGCAGCAACAATTGAATCGTTATCCGATGCAGTTGCCATCTTTCGTTCAAAGGGCTTTGAAACCACCATTACACTGGCACAAATTTCTAGAAGTAAGCCAGTTTTGCATTTAACTAGATTTGACCCGCTAAATCCCATTTATATTATTACTGGGTCAAGAATGAAAGGTGAGGTAACATGATCGGAACACTATACGGAATGGGTGTTGGACCTGGAGATCCAGAGCTAATTACAGTAAAGGCACTACGTTTAATGGAAACATGCCCCGTTATTTCTTACCCGAAAAAAGGCAAAGGTGACAACAGCTATGCTTATCAAATAATAGAAGGCTATGTAAATGTTGAGGAAAAGGAAATGCTAGGCTTTATTTTTTCTATGACGAGTGACCCAGACGTGTTACGTAACGACTGGATGATGGCGGTGCAAGGGTTATATGAAAAGCTAGCTGAAGGGAAAGACTGTATATTCGTTACTGAAGGAGATCCCTTTTTGTATAGCACATTTATCTATTTAATGAGGCTGATGGAAGAGCATCACCCAGAGGTTCCGATCACAGTCGTTCCAGGTATTTCTTCTATTAACGGTGCGGCAGCAACACTCGGAGTACCACTAGCAGATGGAAATGATCGTATTGGGATTATTCCAGCCCAGGATGACTATGAACTTATGCGAAAAGCGGTTGAGGAGCATGAATGTGTGATTTTCCTTAAGGCAGCAAAAGTGATGAATTTATTAATACATGTATTAAGAGACCTCAATTTACTCGATAAAGCCTCCGTCGTAACAAAGGTGACGTCAAATGAGGAAATTGTTTGGAATGTAGAAAAGCTAGAAAACGAAAAAATCGGCTATTTAACGTTAATGGTGGTGAGGAAATGAAGCTATATATAGTAGGAGCAGGACCAGGTGCCCCAGACTTAATTACAGTTAGAGGCTTAAAACTGCTAAAGGAAGCAGATGTTGTTTTATACGCAGATTCTCTTGTTAATGAAGAACTTATTAGAGAATCCAAACAAGGAGTGACCATTGTTAAAACGTCTTCGATGCACTTAGAAGAAATGGTTGATTACATGGTTACAAGTCTTAAAGAAGGGAAAAAGGTCGTTCGTGTTCATACAGGAGATCCAGCCATGTATGGAGCAATTGGAGAGCAGATGGCGTTATTGAAGGAAGCTGGTGTGACGATTGAAATTGTTCCTGGTGTAAGCTCGGTGTTTGCTTCGGCAGCTATGGTTAATGCTGAGTTAACGGTTCCGGACCTAACCCAAACCGTCATTTTGACAAGAGCAGAAGGACGAACACAAGTACCAGAGCTTGAAAGTTTACGTGAGCTTGCTAAGCACCAATCAACGATTGCTTTATTTTTAAGCGCCGCGTTAACGAAAAAGGTAGTGAATGAGCTGACGGAAGCTGGATGGAGTAAGGATACACCAATGGTTGTTGTATATAAAGCTACTTGGCCTGATCAGAAAATCATTCGAACGAAACTGGAAAATTTAGAAAGAGATTTAAAGGAAAATGGAATCCAAAAACATGCACTAATTTTAGCAGGATGGGCATTAGAAGAGGATATTTACGCAAAACGCTACCAATCAAAGCTATACGATAAACAGTTTTCTCACGAGTATCGCGTCGGAGAAAAGATATGATTCCGCAGGCTCCTAAAAATCCACTTGCTGTTGTTGCCATTACGAAAAATGGACGAAATCTTGCCCATGCCCTTCAAATGAAACTGAAGGAAGTGGACGTTTATATTTCTAGTAAATTGGCAAAAGGGGATGAACAGGAGCATGGAATGATTTTATATGCCCAATCTACACGGGAGCTGCTTCAACAAATATTTAAAAGGTATCGAGGAGTGATTCTTCTTTTCTCGCTTGGAGCGGGCGTTAGAATGCTCGCCTCACTTTTAGAAGATAAAAAGAAGGATCCGTGTGTGGTAGTTGTTGATAATGGCGGGAGGTTTGCAATCAGTGTTCTTTCTGGTCATTTGGGTGGTGGAAATGAGTTAACAATTAAGGTGGCCAATGCGATTGGTGCGATTCCTGTGATCACGACCGCCTCTGATGTTCAAGAAACCCTCGCTGTTGATTTACTAGGGCGAGAGTTTGGATGGGAGTTGGAAGACTCCCAGCATATGACTGCAGTCAGTGCGGCTGTTGTAAATGAAGATCCGGTTGCAATTGTACAGGAATCTGGAGAGAGAAATTGGTGGAAGTATGATAGTGATCTTCCTTGCAACCTCACTTGTTTTTCTTTCTTAGAGGGAGCGACAAAGGGAGAGGCATCTACAGCGATCATAATTTCACATCGAATCCTGCCTGAAATATCCTACTTCAAGAAGGTCGTTGTGTATCGTCCAAAGGTTATTGTACTAGGTATAGGGTGTAACCGTGGAACATCTGCTGACGAAATTGAGCAGGTTATTGATGAAACGCTCGAACAACTCTTACTTTCTAAAAAGAGTGTGAAAGCCATTGCTTCTATCGATTTAAAAAAGGATGAAGAAGGTCTCATTAAGGTTACGAATAAAAATCGATGGATATTCCATACGTATTCAGCTAAAGAACTTAATCAGGTTCCTGTATCCAAACGATCAGAAACCGTGTATCAATACACAGGTGCTTACGGGGTAAGCGAGCCTGCTGCAAAGCGATATAGCATGAATGACGAATGTTTGTTAACAAAGAAAAAATCAGGAAATGTAACGATATCAGTAGCATTGATAGAGCATCGCCTCGGAAAGGAGTAACAAGAATGCTGAACCGTAGAATGGTAATCGCAGGGACAGGGAGCGGCGTTGGCAAAACAACGATCACCATTGGGTTAATAGCGGCGCTTCAACATAAAGGGTACGTTGTTCAAGGGTTCAAGTGTGGACCAGATTATATTGATCCATCCTACCATACAGCCGTTACGGGGAGGAAATCGCGCAATTTAGATAGCTGGATGCTATCAGAAAAGGTGGTTAAGGAAGTTCTTTTGCGAGGCTCTGAAGGTGCTGATATTAGCATCATTGAGGGAGTGATGGGCTTTTTTGACGGAAGGGATTCCCTTTCCAATGAAGGTAGCACTGCACATATTAGTGAGTTGACTAAGTCACCCGTACTGTTAATTGTTAATTGCTCAAGTATGGCAAGAAGTGCGGCAGCGATCGTAAAAGGTTTCCAGTCCTTCCCGCATCGGGCAAACATTGTTGGTGTAATAGCAAATCGGGTCGGAAGCAAGGGCCATTATATGTTAGTGAAACAAGCAATTGAACAAGAATGTGGCATTCCTGTCGTTGGATACCTAGAGAAGAACGAGGAGTTGTCCATACCTGAGCGTCACTTAGGGTTAGTTCCCTCTGTTGAACGTGGGGAGTTACATGACTTTTTTGCAAAATTAGGAGAGCTTGTAAGTGAAACGGTCGATATTAATCAAATATACGAGCTGGCAAAGACTGAGGAAATCCCTCTTCCGAAAGAAAGTCTTTTTACAATGAAAAAAGATCTTCAGCCTGTCCGAATTGCGGTAGCAAAGGATGAAGCGTTTAATTTTTACTATCCTGAAAATCTTGAGCTCCTAGAAGCCCATGGAGCCGAACTCGTCTATTTCTCTCCAGTGAATGGCGAGATTCTACCTAGAGATGTCAGTGGATTGTATATTGGCGGAGGATTTCCTGAGGAGTTTGCCGGTGAACTGGCAGGTAATATCAATATGAAACAGTCGATTTACGATGCTATCACAGGAGGACTTCCAACGATTGCTGAATGCGGAGGGTTTATGTTTTTGACAGAGCAGCTAATCACTTCCAACGGTCAACCTTTTCCAATGGTGGGTGTGATTCCAGGAAAAGTAACGATGCAGAAGAAATTAGTGGCTTTAGGGTATCGGGAGGTTAAGGGGATGCCTTCCAATCCGTATGTAAAAGAAGGGAATATGGCAAAGGGACATGAATTTCACTATTCCACATATGAAGGACCAGAAGACCTTCCTTATGCGTATAAAGCAAAAGGGTTAAGAGGAGAAACTCTTGAAGGATACACGAAGGGCGAGCTAATGGCGGGATACACACATCTCCATTTTGGAAGCAGCCCACAAGTAGTAGAAAATTTTATTTCACGGTGTAGGGGGTACATCTATGCGTAGAGCACAATCCATTATGATTCAGGGAACACATTCAGATGCAGGAAAAAGCGTGATATCAACAGCTCTTTGCCGAATTTTTTCAGATATGGGCTATAAAACAGCACCATTTAAATCTCAAAATATGGCGTTAAATTCTTATATTACGTTGGATGGTAAGGAGATTGGGAGAGCACAAGGAGTTCAGGCCGAAGCCGCACGAACAATAGCGACAACGGATATGAATCCGATTTTAATCAAACCTTCGAGGGACTACGAGGCACAAATCGTTGTTCATGGGAAGCCGTATAAAAATATGCAAGCTGGAGCTTATCGGCAAGATTTTTTTCAACAAGGGCTAACCTTAATTAAAGAGGCGTACGAGCGACTCGATCAACAGTTTGAGCGAATTGTGATTGAGGGAGCGGGAAGTCCAGCCGAAATAAATCTAAATGATCGTGAATTGGTAAATATGAGAGTCGCGAACATGACGGAATCACCTGTCATCCTTGTAGGTGATATTGAGCGTGGTGGAGTGTTTGCGAGCTTAGTAGGAACGCTTCAGTTAATCGAAGAGAGTGATCGAGACCGAGTGATAGGGGTAATTATCAATAAGTTCCGGGGAGATGTAAGCTTACTCGAACCAGGTCTTGATTGGTTTACCGAGTATACTGGGGTGCCTGTTCTAGGAGTCGTTCCTTATACGAACGTGAAGGTGGATGCAGAGGACTCGGTTGCCTTAAAGCTATACAGCACAGAAAGAAATTCAGAGAAAGAAATAGATATCGCAGTGATTCAATTTCCTAAAATATCAAATTTCACAGATATTGACCCATTCTTATCGGAAGAAGACTGCCATGTACGCTTTGTCAGCAGCAAGGAACAGCTTCAAGATCCTGACCTGCTTATTTTGCCTGGTAGTAAAAACACCATTGAGGATTTGATTTTTCTTAAGCAATCCGGATTGTATGAAGAAATTCAAAAGCTCACGAAAAATGGGAAAACGAGGGTGTTTGGAATATGTGGAGGCTACCAAATGCTAGGAGCAACCGTCGAGGATCCAGAAGGTATTGAATCCCAGGTTGCGATTGAAGACGGCTTAAAACTATTGCCAATCTATACAACCATCACATCTGAGAAAACGACCACCCTATCAGAAGGGACCATTCAAATAAATGAGCAAACTCATTATGTGGAAGGATATGAAATTCATATGGGAGTTACGACGTTTCTAAAGCCATGTACACCATTAATTACTCATGGTACCACCACGGATGGAGTCATTAGTGAAAATCAACAAATTATAGGAACGTACTTTCATGGAATTTTTGATAATGACTCGTATCGTGCAGAGATTATTAATCAGATTCGGAAAGCTAAGGGCTTAGAAGAAAAACATGACCGTGTTGCGTTTCGCTCCCAACGTGAGGAAGCGTATGACCAGCTAGCTAATCATGTAAAAGAACATATCAATCTTCCATTTATAGAAGAGAAGATGCGTGAGTATTACGAAAAGAAGATACGTGTAGAAATTGAAACAGCGATGGAGGGAACTCGATGAAAAAAGGAAAGGTATATCTTGTTGGAGCAGGTCCTGGAGACCCGAAATTACTAACTTTGTATGGGCTGGAGTGCATTCAAAAGGCAGATGTTATTTCCTATGATCGGTTAGTGAATAAAGAATTACTGAAGCATGCGAAAGACGACTGTGAACTGATTTATTGTGGGAAAAGACCAGGCAAGCACCATTTGATTCAAGATGAAATCAATCAACTTCTTGTGGATCAGGCGATGAAAGGAAAGATTGTAACAAGGTTGAAGGGGGGCGATCCGTTTGTATTTGGTCGAGGAGGGGAGGAAGCAGAGTTTTTAGCAAGACACGGGATTCCTTTTGAAGTGGTTCCTGGAGTAACAGCAGGAATCGCAGCTTCAGCTTATGCAGGTATTCCTGTCACACACCGAGATTATGCCACCTCTTTTGCGATGGTAACGGCACATGGACGTGTGGAAAAGGGAAGTGAATTTCTAAATTGGGAGGCTCTTGCTAAAGGGATTGATACGATTGCTTTTTATATGGGCGTAAACAACCTTTCAAATATTTGTAAGAACCTAATGACTCATGGGAAAAAGGCAACAACACCGGTAGCAGTCATTCATTGGGGGACGACCTCTGTTCAAAGAACCGTGACAGGAACGTTGGAAACAATTGAAGAGATTGTAAGTAAGCACCAAATATCTCACCCTTCTATCATTCTAGTGGGAGAGGTTGTTCAAATGAGAGAAAAAATCCGTTGGTTTGAAGAAAATCACGCTGAAGCGCTAGCTATGGCAATGGCGTAAAGGGAGACGAACACAATGATAAGAAAAGTTGGGCTCATTATTGATCGACTGACTGATTGTTGGATTGTGGAAGCACTAGCTGAAAGAGATTACGACATTATTCTATATGATCCTTCAATAGAAATACTCGAGCAGGAAAAGCGTCAGGTGGAAGTAGATCTCGATAAAAGAATCGCTAAGTGGGCTCTTACAGAGTCGGAAAAAAAGGTGATTTTATCTCATATTAAACTAGAAACTGATTTTCATAAGCTACAAGAAGCTGACTTTATCTTGGAATCTATTAAAAGTCAACCAGAACTAAAAAGAGAAATATTATTAAAACTCGATCAAATGGTCCCAAAAGAAATCATTATTGCAAGCAATAGCTCGATCCTGTCTTTATCTAATTTTTCCGAAGGGGCAAAATATCCTGAACGAATGATTGGTGTCCACTTCTTTTATAATGTTGTTGAAATTGTGCCTGGGAAAGATACGTCAACTGAAACGTTTGAAACGTTATGTCAACTCGTAAAAAGCCTAGATAAAAAGGATATTTACGTTCAAGAATCTCCTGGTTTTGTGACAACGCGATTACGCCTTCAATTAATGAACGAAGCCATCAATATATTATCAGAGGGCATTGCCTCTGCCGAAGATATTGATGAATCAATGAAGATTGGCCTTGGCATGAAGGAAGGTCCATTAGAAATGGTGGATGGATTTGGCCTCAAATATATCCTTCGCCTAATGGAACAGCTTTCACTCGAGCTAGGAGAACAAAAATTTACTCCTAGCCCGTTGCTTCAGACATATATTGACGCCGGGTGCTACGGGAAAAAGAATGGCAAAGGCTTTTTTGAATATGATGAAAATGGCCAGCGGATCAAGCAGGAAGCACGTCTGGAGGTAATCAAATGAAAATACTAGTCATTAATTGTGGAAGCTCTTCTTTAAAGTATCAGCTTTTTGATATGGAAAAGGAGAGTGTCCTTGCCAAAGGGGTTGTTGAAAGAATTGGAATGGATACAGCTATTTTTCAATATGAGCGGCCAGAGCATGATACGGTAAAAGAAGTGGCTTCCATATTGGAGCATAAAGATGCATTGCGTAAAGTGTTAAAGATGATTACCGATGAAAACAGGGGAGTGATTACTTCCGTTCAAGATATTGCTGCTGTTGGTCACCGAATTGCTCATGGAGGGGAAGAGTTTTCCGATTCAGTCGTAGTGACAAATGATGTAATTGAGGCAATTCGGAAAAATATCGAACTTGCCCCTCTGCATAACCCGGCAAATTTAAAAGGAATTTATGCATTTCAAGAGCTTGCTGAAGATATTCCAATGGTGTGTGTATTTGATACAGCCTTTCATCAAACGATGCCACCAGAGCACTTTATGTATGCGATCCCTCGGGCTCTTTACAACAAACATAAAATAAGAAGATATGGATTTCACGGCACTTCGCATAAATACGTAAGTCAACGGTATAGTGAAATTACAGGAAAGGATCTTCAATCTACGAAAATCATCTCGTGTCATATTGGAAATGGAGCAAGTATTTCAGCAATCGAATGTGGGAAATCCGTTGATACAAGTATGGGAATGACTCCACTTGAAGGATTAATCATGGGTACAAGAAGCGGCGATATCGACCCAGCTATTGTTCCGTTTGTGATGGTAAAGGAGGATCTCAATGTTCATGAAGTGAACTCGATGCTGAACAAGCATAGCGGGCTTGTTGGAGTGTCTGGAATTTCGGCAGATATGCGTGAAATTACGGAAGGAGTAAACTCAGGACATGAAGGGGCAACACTTGCTTATAACATGTACATTCACCGAATCAAAAAGTATATCGGCTCGTATTGTGCCGTAATGAACGGGGTGGATGCCATTGTTTTTACAGGTGGAGTCGGAGAAAACTCCCATATGGTTCGTATTGATGTTTGTGCCGGACTTACTTTCCTTGGACTTGAAATTGACGACCAATTAAATGAGACAAGAGAACCGAAAGAAAGGAGCATTCAAGAAGTCTCTTCTCTTGTGGATGTGTACATCATTCCGACAAATGAAGAGCTCATGATTGCGAGAGATACCCTTCGATTAGTCAAGGGGAATAAAGCGGTTACATCGTTGTTATAGAGGTAAATATAACAATATTGTGAATATTAGTAGGGCTAATACCTAAAGAGAAGAAGCCTGCTGTATAGTTAGAACAGGAAGAATTTTGCTTCTTTCAATTATTTTGAATTGGGTGTGGTCGGGTGGAAGCGTTCAGTTTGAAACAATTGAATGACTTGGATATGCTCCAAGAAATTCAAGATCGTTTTGCAGAAGCAACTGGATTGGCAGCGATTACAGTAGACTACAGTGGAAAGCCTATCACTAAATACAGCAAGTTTTCTTCTTTTTGTGCCTATCTTCGTGAGTTCCCAGAATATCGTGAAAAATGTTATCAATGCGATGCCTTTGGTGGATTAGAAGCGGCAAGGAGGAAGAAGCCATATATTTATCAATGTCATAGTGGATTAATTGATTTTGCTATCCCGATTATTGCTAATGAGCAATACTTAGGCTCTATTCTTGCTGGTCAAACAAGGCTAGATGAGATGAGCGTAAATGAGCTTGATTCGATTGGAAGAAAATCCGAATGGGAAAAGCATGAAAAAGCAAAGGAAGCTTTTGAAGATATTCCTTTGATTCCGTTTGAAAAAGTTTCAGCAGCAGCAGAAATGATGTTTCTTGTCGTAAATAATTTAGTTGAGCAAAATATTACCCGCCTTATTCAAAACGAACTGAACGAAAAAAATACGAAGCTTATACAAGAAATGCAGCTAAGAGAGCAATTAGAAATAGAGCTTCAACGGAAAGATATTCAATCGCAACAGCTACAGATGAACCCTTACTTTTTATTTGGTATTTTAAACACAGCATCGAATCTATCAATCTTAGAGGATGCACCGAAGACTGGTGAACTCATTTTTTCTTTGACGGAGTTTACTCGATATTTGTTGGATAATATTAATTCCCTTGTAACACTGGAAGAAGAATTAAATCATGTTGAAAATTATTTAGCCATGCAGGCCATTCGTTTTGAGGACCGAATCACATACGAAATCAACGTTCCCGATCAAATGAAGGCAAGCAAAATACCTGCTGTTATTATTCAATCGCTCGTTGATAATGCGGTTATCCACGGTTTGGAGCCGAAAGAGCGGGGAGGAAGAGTGACCATTTCTGGTTCTTCACAGGGAGATCAATGGATCATTGAAGTATCAGATAATGGAATTGGAATTCCAGAACATCTGTTAAATAATCTGCTAAGCTGGAAAGAAGGAACTCATTCAGAGAGACAAAGTAAAGGCATAGGTCTTAGCATGGTAAATCAAATACTTGTTACTCATTACGGACCAGAACATTCAATGGTGATAAAAAGCATACGAGAGGTTGGTACAACTGTAACAATTAAAGTTCCGAAACAAATGGGGAGATTGATGTATGCTTAAAGTGTTGATTGTCGATGATGAAAGGCTCGAACGTGAAGCGTTGCGGAAGGTACTACTAGATCATTCCAATCAGTTTGTCATTATGGGTGAAGCATCCTCAGCGAATGATGCCTTGTTACTTATTAGAAATATGAATCCTGATGTGATTATTTTGGATGAGAAAATGCCAGGTATGAGTAGCGAGAGGGCTACAGAGTTGATCATGAATGAATTCCGTGATCTGAGCATCGTACTTATGAGAGAATATCCTGATAATGAAACAAGCAAGCATGGAACCATGTCATTACGTAAACCAATTAGACCTGCCCACTTACTAGCAATGCTAGAAAAATTAGCTCAGGATAGAGAAAGTCCATATGATGTTACAGAGTTATTAGAAAAGCTTCTCCAGAGGATACGCGAGGAAGACTATAAAGAGTCAAAGGAATTGGTTGGTGCGTTTATGGATTCCAACCAAAAAGCAAACTGGAATAAAGACATCCAAACGTCTTTTATCACCTTCTTACACAATATGCGGGCTATTTATAAAGAAAAAAACATAGTCCTCCCCCCATTCTCCCAAAATAACTTAGATGTTACCTCTTTTGACAAAGCAGCAGCCTTCCTATACGAATGGATAGAGGATTTGTTTACAAAAATTATTAACCAGAATAAACCGGAAGACCGAAAACAAATACAATGTGCTCTAAACTACATAGAGAAAAACTATCACCGTGGAGTCACTCTCGAAGAAGTGGCAGAGCATGTTCATTTATCACCACATTATCTCAGTCGATTATTTAAAAAAGAATTAAATATCAATTTTGTCAATTATGTATCAGAGAGAAGAATCAATCTTGCGAAAGAAATGCTAGAGAAAACAGATATGCCCGTAATCAATATTGCATTAGAGCTCTCTTTTCACGAACCGAACTATTTTAGCAAAGTATTTAAAAAAAGCACAGGAATGACACCTTCTGAATACAGAAGACAAATAGAAGACAAAGGAAAGAATTTATTAAAAAGAAATTACTATATTCCGAACGGTAAATGGTATATCTAAAAAAGCATTCATCTGGTCAAGCCCAGGTGGATGTTTTTTTGTTCAAAACAAAGGGACAAAAAAGTATCCATAGGGTAAAAAATTGACATGCGAAGGACAGAAAATTACCTCATCTGGTCCTAACTTTATAACAACTATTTATCCTATGATGACAATTTCATACCGAGAGAAAGGCAGTTAATTTTATTACATTTAAGATAGCTTCAAATGAGAAGCGGAAGTAGGCGCAGTCATTAAACTCTTATTGGTTACGCTTACAAAAATTATCGAGGAGGCTTAATCATGATTAAAGAAGCTTTAGGAATGGTGGAAACAAAAGGCTTGATCGGGTCCATTGAAGCAGCAGATGCGATGCTAAAAGCAGCAAACGTAACATTAGTAGGTTATGAAAAGATCGGCTCTGGTCTTGTTACCGTCATGGTAAGAGGCGATGTAGGAGCAGTGAAGGCAGCAACGGATGCAGGAGCTGCAGCAGCTTCAAAGGTTGGCGAAGTGGTTTCTATTCACGTCATCCCAAGACCGCATGCTGAAGTAGAAGAGGTATTACCGAAACTTGTCCACGCATAAAAATCCGGAGGTGAAAATCAATGAATGAGACTCTTATTGAAAAAGTAATGGAAGAAGTTATGAAGAAAGTAGATCAGCCAAAGGCAGTTCAAACTCTTGAGAGAAAATACAGCGGTTTAACTGAATTCGTAGGTGTTGGTAGAGGAGACACAATCGGTTTAGTAATCGCAAACGTAGATTCCAGCGTTCATGAAGCGATGAATTTGGATAAAAAATACCGGTCGATTGGTATTCTTGGAGCTCGTGTGGGAGCAGGTCCACATATTATGGCAGCGGACGAAGCGGTTAAAGCAACAAATACAGAAGTACTAGCGATTGAACTTGCGCGCGATACAAAAGGCGGTGCAGGTCATGGAAGCTTAATTATTTTTGGAGCAGAAGATGTAGCGGATGCTAGACGTGCTGTGGAGGTAGCTCTTAAGGAGCTTGATCGTACATTCGGTGATGTATATGCCAATGAAGCAGGACATTTAGAGTTCCAATACACAGCTCGTGCAAGCTTAGCTTGTGAAAAGGCATTTGGAGCACCACTTGGGAAATCATTCGGTTTGATTGTTGGAGCACCTGCAGCCATTGGTGTGGTATTAGCAGATACAGCAGTAAAAGCTGCCAATGTGGAAGTATTAGGCTACAGCTCTCCAGCAAAAGGAACGAGCTTCTCAAACGAAGTGATCTTAACGGTAACAGGAGACTCTGGAGCTGTTCGCCAAGCGATTATTGCGGCTAGAGAAGTTGGGAAAGAATTGTTAGGAACCTTAGGAAGTGCACCTGTAACGGACACAGTGCCTTACATCTAATAAATAGAGAGAGGGAGGTAAACTTATGAAATCAAAACGTTTTCAGGCATTGGCTGAACGTCCAGTTAATAAAGACGGATTTGTTGCTGAATGGCCAAGTGTTGGTCTCATTGCAATGAGCAGTCCGAACGATCCGAAGCCAAGCATAAAAATTGTTGAGGGAAAAATTGTCGAACTTGATGGGAAAACTAGAGATGAATTTGATTTTATCGATACATTTATTGCAGATTACGGAATTAATTTGGACCAGGCTGAGGAAGTAATGAAAATTGACTCACTTGAACTTGCAAGAATGCTCGTTGATATTCATGTTTCAAGAGATGAAATTATTCCACTTACCACCTCGATGACTCCAGCAAAAATTGTTGAAGTAGTAAGTAATATGAACGTCGTTGAAATGATGATGGCGATGCAAAAGATGAGAGCAAGAAAAACACCATCAAATCAGTGTCACGTTACAAACGTAAAGGATCATCCAGTTCAGATTGCAGCAGATGCAGCTGAAGCGGCCATTCGTGGATTTGATGAGCAAGAAACAACGGTAGGGATTGTGCGTTACGCACCTTTTAATGCGCTTTCGTTATTAGTCGGTGCACAAGTCGGTCGTGGCGGAATCTTAACACAGTGTGCGGTTGAAGAAGCAGCAGAACTTCAACTCGGTATGAGAGGGTTAACCTGTTACGCGGAAACAGTTTCGGTGTACGGTACAGAACCAGTATTTGTAGATGGTGACGATACTCCTTACTCAAAGGCATTTCTCGCATCTGCTTACGCATCGCGTGGACTAAAAATGCGCTTTACATCTGGAACAGGTTCAGAGGTGCAAATGGGTTATGCCGAAGGAAAATCCATGTTGTATCTTGAAGCACGTTGTATCTTCATCACAAAGGGCGCAGGTTCACAAGGTCTCCAAAACGGTTCCATCAGCTGCATCGGTGTTCCGGGTGCAGTGCCTTCAGGTATCAGAGCCGTTCTTGCTGAAAACTTAATTACGACGATGTTAGATATGGAGGTCGCTTCAGGTAACGACCAAACCTTCTCACATTCGGATATTCGTAGAACAGCTCGTTTGCTTATGCAAATGCTTCCAGGTACAGACTTTATCTTCTCTGGATATAGTGCGACACCAAACTATGACAATATGTTCGCTGGTTCTAACTTTGACGCTGAGGATTTTGATGACTATAACATTCTTCAACGTGACTTAAAGGTAGATGGAGGCTTACGTCCAGTTCTAGAAGCAGATGTGATTGCGGTTAGAAACAAAGCAGCTCGTGCCCTTCAAGCAGTATTTGAAGAACTTGGATTACCAGAGATTACAGATGAAGAAGTGGAAGCGGCAACTTATGCTAACGGAAGCAAAGACATGCCAGATCGACATGTCGTGGAAGATTTACGTGCCGCAGAAGAAATGATGAAAAAGGGTATAACCGGAATCGATGTCGTAAAAGCATTAAGCAAACACGGCTTTGATGACGTAGCACAGAACGTATTAAACATGCTGAAGCAACGTATTTCTGGTGACTATCTTCATACATCAGCCATTATTGACAAGGATTTCAACATTATTAGTGCGGTAAATAATCGCAATGATTACATGGGTCCTGGAACAGGCTATCAATTAAGCGAAGCAAGATGGGAAGAAATTAAAAATATTCCTAATGCCATTCGTGCTGAGGATATCAACTAATAGAAAGGAGCGATGGAAAGCATGGAGATTAATGAAAAATTAATTCGTAGTGTAATAGAAGAAGTACTACAGGGTTATTTATCCAATGAACAAGCAGCAGCTGAAGCACCTAAGCAAGTCTCTGTAGCAGCAACGGCAAAAGGGTTAAAGCTTACAGAGCTAGGGAACGCAAAGGTTGGAACTCGAAAGGATGAAGTAGTCATTTCAGTTGCTCCTGCCTTTGGAAAGTATCAAACCAAAACGATTGAAAACATCCCTCACTCTGATGTTTTAAAAGAAATCATTGCAGGAATTGAGGAAGAAGGCTTAGTTGCTCGTGTTGTGAGAGTTCAAAGAAGCTCTGACGTAGCCTTTGTCGCTCATGAAGGGGCAAGACTAAGTGGTTCTGGCATTGGAATTGGTCTTCAATCAAAAGGAACAACGGTTATCCATCAAAAAGATTTACTAATTTTAAGTAATCTTGAACTGTTCCCACAGGCTCCATTACTAGATTTAGAAACATATAGAAAAATCGGTAAAAATGCTGCTAAGTACGCAAAGGGGGAGTCTCCTGATCCAGTTCCTACAAGAAATGATCAAATGGCTAGACCTAAGTACCAAGCAAAGGCAGCGCTCCTTCATATCAAAGAAACCGAGCATGTAGTGCCAAACTCAAAACCAATCGAATTAGAAGTCAATTTCATTTAACCGGAGGTGAAAGATATGAATCAAGCATTAATTGAACAGTTAGTTAAAGAGGTTATGGCTTCTATGGGAGGAGAGAAGCCTACAGCAGCATCCGTTATGACAGTAGTGAAGGCTGCTGAAAAACTTACCGCTACACACGATTATCCCATTGCTGAAAAACGCCCTGAGTTATTAAAATCAGCAACTGGAAAAGGGATCAATGAAATTACGCTACAAGGTGTCCTAGATGGCACGGTCAAGCCAGAGGACGTTCGTATCTCACCAGAAACGCTAGAATACCAAGCTCAAATTGCTGATTCAGTT
This sequence comes from Robertmurraya mesotrionivorans, assembly GCF_050971805.1. NCBI lineage: Bacteria > Bacillati > Bacillota > Bacilli > Caryophanales > Bacillaceae > Robertmurraya > Robertmurraya mesotrionivorans. The sequence goes on from NZ_JBPCCH010000004.1 coordinate 50,577, forward strand.
GGTCGTAAGCCATTTGCTCGTAATTTACGGAGAGCAGCGGAACTAATTAAAGTACCTGATGAGAGAATGCTAGAAATCTATAACGCTCTTCGTCCATACCGTTCTACGAGGGAAGAGTTGTACGCTATCGCTGAAGAGCTTGAGGTTAAGTACAATGCGCCGATCAACGCTGGTCTTGTAAGAGAGGCAGCGGACGTGTACAAAGGTAGAAATCGGTTAAGACAGGAGTAATCATTCCTCAGTCGACACCAGGAGGTTTGAAAATATGAAACTAGTTGCAGGTGTGGATATAGGGAATGCCACGACAGAAACAGCTTTAGCTCAAGTCAGCTCTTCTAATGAAATAAAATTTATAGCAACGGGTATTGTCAGTACCACTGGAATTAAGGGAACAAGACAAAATATTCACGGTGTCTTGGATTCCCTTAAGCAGGCTTTACATAAGGTGGGGAAAACAGTAGAGGACTTGGACTTGATTCGTATTAATGAAGCGGCTCCAGTAATAGGCGACGTCGCAATGGAAACAATCACGGAAACGATTATTACTGAATCGACCATGATCGGACATAACCCAGCTACACCTGGGGGACTAGGAATTGGCATGGGTAAAACAGTGCCAGTTGAACAGCTCCAACAGGAAGATTTAAAGAGTAATATCATTGCATTAATTGGGAAGCATGTCGATTTCAACATTGCAGCGGAGCTCATAAACGAAGCGGTTTCCAAAGGAGTTCATGTGACTGGGGCTGTTGTTCAAAAGGATGATGGAGTCTTAATTAATAATCGTCTACACAAGAAAATTCCGATTGTTGATGAGGTCAGTCTATTAGAAAAGGTACCTGTCGGAATGAAAGCGGCCATTGAAGTAGCTCCTCCTGGAGGCGTAGTAGAGGTATTATCAAACCCCTACGGAATCGCTACCGTTTTTGAACTAAGTGCGGAAGAAACAAAAATGATTGTACCAATTGCTCGAGCAATTATCGGAAACCGATCAGCCGTTGTTATAAAAACGCCAGCAGGTGACGTACAGGCAAGAAGTATTCCAGCAGGTAAGATTCAAATCATTGGAACTCGAAAAAAAGGCTCTGTTGATGTGGATGAAGGGGCCAACCGGATTATGGAAGTACTCACATCCGTTGCACCAATTCAAGACATTAAGGGAGAACCAGGAACGAATGCAGGAGGAATGCTTGAACGTGTTAGACAGGTTATGGCTGAGCTGACTAAGCAAAATCCAAATGACATTATGATTCAGGACTTATTGGCAGTGGATACCTTTATTCCACAAATGGTGAAGGGTGGACTTGCTGAAGAATTTTCAATGGAGAATGCCGTGGGAATCGCAGCGATGGTGAAGGCAGATAAACTACAAATGCAAATGATTGCTGAAAAACTAAGGGAAGAGATCAATGTAGAAGTTGAGGTTGGTGGGGTAGAAGCAGATATGGCGATAAGAGGAGCCCTGTCAACACCCGGAACCAATATACCGATTGCCATTCTCGATATGGGTGCGGGTTCAACCGATGCATCCATCATGATTACCGAAGGGAAAACCACCTCGGTACATCTAGCTGGAGCAGGTAACATGGTCACTTTGCTTATTAATTCAGAGCTGGGTCTTGAGGATTTAGATTTGGCAGAAGATATAAAGAAATACCCGCTTGCAAAAGTGGAGAGTCTCTTCCATATCAGACATGAAAATGGAACGGTTGAGTTTTTTGAACATCCACTGGATCCACAGGTGTTCGCCAGGGTGGTTATCTTGAAGGAAGGAGATCTTATTCCGATTCCTGGTAATTATTCCGTGGAAAAAATCAAACTGATTCGGCGCTCGGCAAAAGAAAAGGTATTTGTGACAAATGCCATTCGTGCACTAAGTATGGTTTGTCCAACAGGAAATATTCGAGATATTGAGTTTGTTGTTTTAGTAGGAGGCTCTGCATTAGATTTCGAAGTGCCGCAGCTTGTGACCGACTCCTTATCACACTATGGTGTGGTGGCAGGAAGAGGAAATATAAGAGGAACGGAAGGCCCTCGAAATGCGGTGGCAACTGGATTGATTATGGCATTGAAGGAAGGGAGATGAGTTCATTGAAGTTTGATAACGAACACTCCCCAACGATCCATGTGTATTATTGCAGCATGGTACAAGAGCCTACCTTGGTGAACCATCTCTTACATGGAATGGAAGAGGAAGGGGTTCCATATGTTGTAAAGCTGCATGATGCTGAACCCGCTTTAGCGTTAGGATACAGAGCGGCTGGAAGCTCCAACCTTGGAGTAGGTATTGGGATTAGTGAAGATGGTCATGGAGTTGTTCACTATAATAAATTGCCCTACGATAAGCCGCTTTTTGAATTTGAACTACAGTCGAGTGAAGGATTGTTACGAACGCTAGGAGCAAATGCTGCTCGAATTGTGAAAAATATTCCGTTTAAGGAAGTATGCCATTCGGAGGAGCCATCTGATGAGGAAGTGCGTGTGCTTTCAAAAGAGGAGATTACATTTATTGTTCAAGCGGTCGTTCAGCGTCTAACTAATATGAAGTAAAGGGGGGAGAGCATTTTGGCAAGAAATGCGTTAGGCCTCATTGAAGTGGTGGGGATGACTGCAGCTATTGTTGCGGCTGATACAGCTGTTAAGTCAGCGAATGTGCGCTTATTAGGATATGAGAATTCAAAAGGCGGCGGAATGATCACCGTGAAATTTGAAGGAGATGTTGGTGCTGTAAAGGCAGCGCTTGAGGCTGCAAGTTCAGCAGCTTCTAGGGTCAATCGAATTGTAAGCAAGCACTTGATTCCTAGACCAAGCGATGAAATTGAGAAAATGACCAACCCAAAAAGCAAGGTTACAAAAGAAAAAGAAGTACAAGAAGAAGAGTCTCCTGTCGAACTAGTGATGGAGGAACAACCAGAAAAAAAGTCTGTTGACGAGGATGATCAGGAAAATATTATTACAAATGAAGATGATGATTCATTGATAGAAGCGAATGACCAAGAGATTTGTAATATTTGTAAGGACCCTAAGTGTACAAGAAGAAAAGGGGAAGCAAGGACGATGTGTATCCACTATCATGCAACAGTAGGAGGAAAATAGAATGAGAGATTCATTAGGAATGATTGAAACAAAAGGCATGGTTGGTGCGATTGAAGCGGCAGATGCGATGACGAAGGCAGCGAATGTGACATTGGTCGGTTATGAAAAAATTGGTTCCGGTCTTATTACTGTAATGGTTCGCGGTGATGTTGGAGCAGTGAAGGCAGCAACAGATGCAGGTGCTTCGGCAGCAGAACGGGTTGGAGAAGTGGTATCGGTTCATGTGATCGCAAGACCACATTCAGATATAGAGAGATTAATACCAAAGATAGAGAAAGTAGAAGTTTAAATTTTTAGGAGATGATGGAATGAGGGACTATGGGGTTATTGTCCAAGAGGTTGTAAAACGAATAAAAGAATTAGAAGAACAACCATATATACCTGTAGGTGTTTCAAACCGCCATCTGCACCTAAAAAAGGAAGATTTAGAAGCTTTATTTGGAACGGGGTTTGAGCTTACAAAAATGAAGGACCTTAAGCAACCTGGACAATTTGCTGCGAACGAAACCGTTACAATCGTCGGTCCAAAAGGAGCAATTGAAAACGTTCGGATATTGGGTCCAGTTAGAAACTTAACACAATTAGAAATCAGTTTAACTGATAGCTTTAAGTTAGGTGTAAAGGCACCAGTTAAAGAATCAGGAAAGATCACGGGTACCCCAGGTCTTACTCTTGTTGGACCAAAGGGGAAGTTAGAAATCAAAGAAGGAGTTATTGCAGCATTAAGACATGTTCATGTTTCTCCACCCTTTGCAGAGAGATTTCAATTGAAAGATAAAGAGATGGTTAGTGTTCAATTTGATGGAATCCGTCAAGTAACCTTTAACAATGTATTAATTAGGGTGTCCGATCGTTTTGTTGAAGAAATGCATTTGGATACCGATGAAGCCAATGCGGCGGGGATTGGTACCGGAGCCATTGGAAAAATCATGAAAGGTTAAAAACAATGACTGTGAATTTAGAGTATATAAACCAGTACATTCGGGATTTTGCCAGATTAATTGAAGAAAAGAAAGTGAACCAGTTTGAAGGCGAGCTAAAGGTTGGAGTTGATCTTGGAACAGCCAATATTGTTCTTTCCGTATTAGATGAGTCTAATCAACCGGTTGCAGGTGCTCTTTATCCAGCATCAGTGGTAAAGGATGGCCTTGTGGTGGATTATGTAGGGGCAGTCAAAATAGTGAAGGATCTAAAAAAACAAGTGGAGGATTTACTCGGTGTTCCATTATTGTATGCAGCCACCGCCGTGCCACCTGGAACGATAGGTGGTAATGCTAAAGCGATCGCCAATGTGATTGAGTCAGCCGGACTTGAAGTAGTCAATGTGGTTGATGAACCTACGGCAGCTGCCACCTTTTTAGGCGTAAAAGATGGTGTCGTGGTAGATGTTGGGGGCGGAACAACTGGTATCAGTATCCTGAAAAATGGGGAGGTCATTTATACGGCTGATGAACCTACTGGTGGGACACATATGAGCTTAGTTGTTGCCGGAAATTATAAGATTTCTTTTGAAGAAGCGGAAAAGCTTAAAAAGGACAATCGAAGACAAGACGAAATCTTCACCGTCGTCAAACCAGTTATTGAAAAGATGGCAGCAATCGTTAACCGTCATCTGCGATACTCTGCAACGGACAAAATTTACGTTGTAGGTGGTGCTTGTCTTTTTGAAGACTTTGAGAGTGTTTTTTTGAAAGAAATTGGAATTGATACGATTAAGCCGGAGAATCCTCTCTTTATCACACCGATTGGAATCGCTATGAATTGTGTGAAATGAGGTGGAATGATTGAATCTAGAGAATGCTATTCATGAGATTGTAAATGAAGTCATTCATCGATTAAATAAACGGTTAAAGACAGCAATCGTTGTCTTTACTGGTGGAGCGCTTGGCTTTGAGGATGCCCTAGAACAGTTGAAGACGATGAAGGATGAAGGCTGGTCCTTTAAAATTCTATTAACCCGAAGCGCAGAGCATGTGTTTTTACCTGGAACGATTGAAAAGGACCTTGGTACAAACGAGGTGTTCTATGAAAAAGAGTTACAGGGCTTAGGAGAATTTTATAAAGATACTAGCCTTTTACTCATTCCTACACTTACTTTGAATTCTGCTACAAAAATCTCATTAGGGATTGTGGATTCAGCTGTTACAAACCTCGTTTCCCATTATATAACGACTGGAACACCAATCGTTGCTGCTGCTGATGCTTGTGACTTAAAGAATCCGATTCGGGAGAAATATCACATGCATCATTCTCCAAAGGCTTATTTAGACATGAACAGTCATCATTTAGACCAACTGCGTGCCTATGGAATTCACCTAGTCCGAGCAAAAGATATTGCTGAAACCTCAAGGAAAGTAATTTTCCAGTTCAGAGAAACAGAAGTGGAAGAAATTCTAGTCGAGAAATCCACTATTTATTATACCGATCGCGTGTTGAGTCGAATAGCTGTACTTAAAGCAAAGCAAGAAAAAGCTGATTTAGTAGTGTCTAAACAGACCATTATTACGGCATTGGCGAGAGAAGCCGCAAGTGAATTTGGTGTTAGCATCCATCTGGAAAGATAAAGGTGAGACAAATGTATATTGCAAAGGTAGTCGGAATGGTTGTGGCAACACGAAAGGAAGAAGACTTCGTTGGCAAGAAGCTACTTATCGTTCAGGGAATCAATGAAAAGGAAGAAATACTAGGGCTTCCAGAGGTGGCAGTCGATGCAGTCGGTGCTGGTACTGGTGAGGTAGTGCTCGTCACAAAAGGGAGTGCAGCTAGATCGGTATTTGGAAAACCTGATTCTGCCATTGATGCAGCCATTGTTGGTATTATTGATAGCTTAGAAGTGAACAAATAAGGATGTGTAAGAGATGAGCATCTATACAAAAAAGGGTGACAAAGGTGAGACAGGGCTTCTTGGTGGGAGTCGAATTGGCAAGGATCATTTAAAGGTCTCTAGCTATGGGACGCTCGATGAAGCGAATGCAGTGCTCGGTGTCGCCTATTCAATGATAAGAAGAGAAGAACTGAAAACAATCATTCATCACATACAGCACCAACTATTTGTTGTCGGTGCTGAACTTGCAAGTGACGAAAAGGGAAAGAGCTATATCAAGAAGCTTGTTTCCACTGAGGATATTGCATATTTTGAACAAGTGATTGATGAGTATGATGAGCTATTAGGTCCCATTACGGAATTCATTATACCTGGGGAAACGGTTGCCTCTGCCCATTTACATCAAGCTCGTTCCATCATTCGAAGAGCGGAACGTCTTGTGGTTGAGCTAAGTAAAACATTAGAAATAAGAGAAGAGCTCATTAAGTATATTAATCGCTTATCAGATGTGCTTTTTATGCTAGCAAGAGCAGAAGTGTATTACTCGCTGGTTGATCAAGTGATTACTAAAGTGCTTGATCGAGTGGAAGCACAGCCTTCTCTCCTAAAGGTAGATCTTAATCTAGCTAAAAAGCTAGCAAAAGCAGTGGAAAGAAAAGCAGAAGAAATAGGAGTCCCCATTGTATTCTCAGTTGTAGATGAGGGAGGCCATGCTATTCTTTTGAATCGTATGGACGATGCATTGCTAGTAAGTGTGGAACTTGCTCCTAATAAAGCGTATACCTCTGTAGCATTGAAGGTACCAACTCATAACCTTGCACCACTTGTTCAACCAGGTGCTGAATTATTTGGCCTCTACCAATCCAATCAAAATAGAATTGTTCCATTTGGAGGAGGATTCCCATTAACGGTAAATGGAAAAATTATTGGTGGGATCGGTGTTAGTGGTGGAACGGTGGAAGAGGATATTTTACTAGCTACTTGTGCAGTAAAGGTTTTTGAAAGTTTAATAGAGGTGAATTCAAATGATTGAAGTAAAACAAATTGAAGATATTGTGATGCAGGTCCTCGCAGGATTAAGCAGTCAGGAGGACTCACTAACAGATGGTGAGAATGGCCTTTTTTCGGAAATGAATGAAGCGATTGAAGCAGCATTTGTGGCACAAAAGGAATTTGTAAAGCTATCTCTCGTGGAAAGAGGAAAAATCATCGAGTCGATTCGCTGCGAATTTAGAAAGCATATTGAACTTCTATCTGAAATGGCTGTTGAAGAAACAGGCATGGGGCGTGTAACGGACAAAATTAATAAAAATTTAGTAGCTGTTAATAATACACCGGGATTGGAGGATTTAACAACAGCAGCTTGTTCAGGAGACAACGGACTAACGGTCGAGGAGCTCTCACCATACGGGGTGATTGGGTCCATAACGCCAACCACTAACCCGTCCGAAACAATCATTTGCAATACGATTGGAATGTTAGCTGCCGGAAATGCAATCGTCTTTAGCCCCCATCCGACAGCGAAACGAACATCTATAAAAACCATTGAAATCATTAATCAAGCCATATCAAACGCTGGTGGACCTAAAAACCTAGTCGTAAGTACGCTTCAGCCTTCCATTGAACAAGCAAACATTATGATGAACCATAAAAAGGTGCGAATGCTAGTTGCAACAGGTGGACCAGCTGTTGTAAAGGCTGTTTTATCAACAGGAAAAAAGGCAATTGGTGCCGGAGCAGGAAACCCGCCAGCACTTGTAGATGAATCCGCAGATATAGAAAAAGCAGCGAAGGATATTATTGATGGCTGTTCTTTTGACAATAATCTACCTTGTGTAGCTGAAAAAGAGGTCATTGTTGTAGACTGTGTAGCCGATTGCCTCATAGCAAATATGAAAAAGAATGGTGCTTATCAGTTAACGGATCCAATGCAAATTCAGAAATTAGTAGATTTAGTTGTTTCTAACGGTCATGCCAACAAAGAGTTTGTAGGAAAGAATGCGGACTTTATTTTAAGACAAATTGGAATAGAGGTTGGCCCAGAGGTTCGTGTCGTAATCGTTGATGTCAAAAATGAGGGACGTCATCCACTCGTACTTGCGGAATTGATGATGCCACTTCTACCAATTGTACGGGTAAATAATGTTGATGAAGGAATTGCCCTTGCCGTTGAAGTGGAGCATGGCTTCCGACACACAGCAATTATGCACTCAAAAAATATTGATAACTTAACCAAATTTGCAAAGGAAATTCAGACAACGATTTTCGTTAAAAATGGACCTTCTTACGCGGGTATCGGAGTCGGAGGAGTTGGGTATACCACTTTTACGATTGCAGGTCCGACAGGGGAAGGGCTGACTTCTGCTAAGCATTTTGCTAGAAAGAGAAGATGTGTACTCGTGGATGGTTTATCAATCAGATAGGTATAAGCAAGATTAAGGGAGGATAATGACAATGAGTTATTCAATCGTACTTGCAGCATTTGGTGGCGGTGTCTTTGGAGCGTTAATTGGTGCGTTACCAGCCTTTATTTTTACAGGATTAGTTGGGCTTATTGGTGTGGCGATTATCGCTGGTGGTGGATCGGATATGATACTAGGAAGCGTCGTTTTCGGTACTCTGCTTGGTCCTCATATTGCGTTTGCTGGTGGTGTTGCAGCAGCAGCTTACGAGGCGAACAGAAAGAAAGGCTTGTCGAACGGAATGGATATTTTGACTTCACCTAGTACGATCAACAGTGATCCGATGTCGCTTTTAGTCGGAGGAGTATTTGGTATTGGAGGCTACCTATTAAATTACTTGTTTGGCTACTTAGAAATCCCAACTGATACAGTAGCAATGACGGTATTCCTCTCGGGAATCATTTCTCGTTACGCGTTCGGTCATACAGGGATATTCGGAACCATTCAAAATTCTGATGGAACGAAAAGAGCCTTTTTCCCAGATAAATCTAATCTATTATTTATTGTTATTTACTCATTTGGTTTTGGTGCAGTTATCTCATATTTAGTAGATTTAACACAAATAAATGTATTGGGCTTTGTGATTAGTGCAGCTTTACTAATGTTTGTCCAATTTGGATTTAATATTCCTGCGACACACCACGTCACACTAGTTGCTGGTTATGCAACTATTGCATCAGGAAGTATACTCATCGGTACACTGTTCGCTGTCATTGCCGGAGTCATTGGAGAAATTATGGGTCGAACTTTTAACAATAACTGTGACACTCATATTGATCCACCTGCTACAACAATATTTCTCTGTAGCTTATTTATCTTCAGCTTTATGTAACTCAAGCGACAAGAGACGATTTGGAGGATCTTTTAATGAAACAGTTTCTTCTTGGCCCAAAGCTTTATTACGGAACCGATTCGTTAGAATATGTACGTAAAATTGAGGCAGAAAAAGTCTTTATTGTTACCGATGAGATGATGGTCAAAATTGGTATTGTAGAGAAGCTAACAAACTTATTAAGTGAAGAAGGAAAGTCGTATGTGATTTTCTCCGATGTTGAACCGGATCCTTCACTTGAAACGGTTGAAAAAGGATTAACTCTGCTAGTAAAGGAAAAACCAGGCTGTGTGATAGCTGTTGGTGGAGGATCTCCGATTGATGCAGCAAAGGCTATGCTTTTACTTGCAATTCGCGTTCAAGAGCGCCTATCAGGTGAAGCTTATGGCGTGAAGCCTCAGTTTGTCGCTATTCCAACAACAAGCGGTACGGGATCTGAGGTAACTTCTTATGCGGTCGTCACAGATAAAGTCAAATGTGTAAAAATACCTTTAAGTGACTCAGTTATGTATCCGGATATTGCCATTCTCGACGAAGGGTTAACCAAGACGGTTCCTCCTTCCGTGAGCGCTGATACCGGAATGGATGTCCTAACACATGCAATTGAAGCTTATGTTTCCAAACAAGCGAGTGATATCACGGATATGTATGCTGAAAAAGCCATTAAAGATGTGTTTAAGAATCTATTAAAGGTGTACCGATTTGGTGAGGATTTAGAGGCAAGAGGGAAATTGCATGTTGCTTCTTGTATCGCAGGAATTGCTTTTACGAACGCTGGGTTAGGAATCAATCATAGCCTTGCTCATACACTTGGAGGTAGATTTCATGTGCCGCATGGGAGAAGCAATGCCATTTTACTTCCTTATGTAATCGCCTATAATGCGGGATTATTTGATGGAACAGTAGAAACGTCCAAAGCAGCAAAAAAGTACGCCTCTATTTCCTTTATGTTAGGTTTCCCTTGTAGCAGTACGGAAGAAGGGGTCAAGAGCTTAATCGCCCATATTGTGGAATTAAACAAAAAGATGGGCATTCCTTTAAGTCTACAGGAATGTAAGATTGATGAAGGAGAATATGAAAAGTCTTTATCTGAAATGGCAAGTTCAGCACTTCACGATATTTGTACCACTGCTAATCCAAAGGATGTTACGGAAGAAGATTTAAAACAGCTGTTTAAGTTAGTATACAAGGGAACTGCATGATGGAAAAAAGGGTACTCTTTTTTATAGAGTATCCTATTTTTTTGTGGTCATGAAGAGCAGTTGTAGGATAAAGTAGAGGGTAAGAATGGAGGGATCGTTGCTTGGCGAATTTTATTACGGTAAAAAATATTCGTATTGGAGTAGGGACACCGAAGATTTGTGTACCTATGACAGGGAGAACAGTGGCAGACCTTTTAGCGGAGGCAGAGCTTATTCAATTAAATAAGAATTTTGTCGATATGGTTGAATGGCGGGTAGACTTTTTCAATGATAGTGAAGACCTCAGTAAGGTGATGGCTGCACTTTCAACTATCCATCAGCGTTTGAAAGAGCTTCCTCTTGTTTTTACATTTCGAAGCCTACAAGAGGGTGGGGAGAAGGAAATTCATCCTTCTTATTATTTCAACTTGAATGAAGCGGCATCGAAGTCAGGTATGGTAGATTTAGTAGACATTGAGCTGCTACATCGGGATGAGGATATTTATCAAATTCTCTCTATCATTCATGAGAATGGTCGATTAGGGATCCTTTCTAGCCATAATTTTGCCATTACACCTTCTAAGGATAAAATGGTGGAAATTCTTGAGCGTGGTAAGAAGCTAGGAGGCGATATTCCAAAAATAGCAGTGATGCCGACCTCTGCTAGAGATGTGCTAGCACTGTTGGAAGCTACTGTTGAGATGCAAGAAAAGCATCCAGATACTCCGATTATCACAATGTCTATGGCAGGGCAAGGAGCCATTAGTCGCCTATCTGGTGAAGTGTTTGGATCAAGCGTTACATTCGGAGCGTTAAAGAAAGCATCAGCACCAGGACAAGTAGAAGTAACCGATCTTAAACGAACATTAGAAGTCATTCATCATAGCTTACAAAAGTAACGAGCCAATTTTATTGGTTCGTTTTTTTTATTGATTGACAGAAGATTAGGTCTCCATTATGATAATCGAGTAGATAGTTAAACAGTTGAACAATTAAATAATGAAACTATTTTCTGGAGGTGACATGCTACAGATGCCAGACCAGCGTATTAAAGAAGTTGTGAATCAATATATAGCTCTTTCTTTTTCTGTTAACAAGATAGGGGAAGCACTTGTAAAGGAGCAGCTTGATTGTGATCTAACAAGTGAGCAGCATTATATGTTGCGCTACATCTATCAAAATCAATCTTGTACATCGTCAGAGCTTGCCGACGTTTTCTCTGTAAAAAAGAGTGCCATCACAGCCATTATTACTAGATTATGGACTAAAGGATTTATTAAAAGAACGAGAGATGAAAATGATCGTCGAGTGGTGTACTTAACGTTAACGGATAATGGCAATGAGCTTTATTTAGAAACGGAAGCTAGAATCCATAAACTGGTGGAGTCGATTATCACGAAATTCGACCAACACGAAATAGAAATGTTTATAAAGTCATACGAAAAATTGCATGATGTACTTTTAGAAACAAAGAAAAATCAACTGGGGGATTAGCCAATGTATGCGATTATTAAAAATAAATGGTTAGTGTTAGTGGCATGGATTGCACTAATCGTGGGGTTATTCATGCTAGCTCCCAACATGGCCGACCTTGTTCGTGAGAAGGGACAAATTGATGTTCCGGAAGGATATTCCTCTTCACTAGCCTCTGACATTATGGAAAACGTCCAAGAACAGGAAGGCGGAGGAGATGATACGCAGGTCGCCCTCGTTTTTCATAGTGAGGAAAAATTAACGGATAAAGAAATACAAGAGGCTGAAAAAGCGATTCGGGCACTTGAAAATAAAAAAGAAGAGCTTGGGATTACAGAAATTCTTACTCATTTTAACGAGGAGGTCCTAGAAGAACAGCTTGTTTCAAAGGATGGAAAAGCGATTCTTACCTCGCTAACCATTGAGTGGAACGATCGTGAACCAAAGGAAGTAAGTGCAGCCCTCTATGAAACGATCGAGGACGTGAAGGTCGACCACGATTACACGAGCAACTGGTTAATTAATGAAGACTTGATGACTAGCTCTCAAGAAGGATTGAAAAAGACAGAAGGAATAACAGTTGTTTTCATTCTAGTTGTGTTGTTACTCGTTTTCCGCTCAGTAGTAGCTCCGATCATTCCACTACTAACAGTCGGATTTTCTTATTTGGCCGCACAATCAATTGTTTCCATCTTAGTAGATAGAGTAGACTTCCCGATTTCAAGCTACACACAAATTTTCCTTGTAGCCATTCTATTCGGAATCGGAACGGACTATTGTATCCTTCTTCTAAGCCGGTACAAGGAAGAATTAACACATAATGAAAATCGTGCGGATGCCATTGTTGCTACTTATAAGAATGCAGGCCGTACCGTATTCTTCAGTGGTTTAGCTGTAATGATTGGATTTGCAGCAATCGGATTTTCAAAGTTTGTACTTTATCAATCAGCCGCAGCTGTTGCAGTTGGAGTAGCTTTATTATTGGTTGCATTATTTACGATTGTTCCATTTTTTATGGCAACACTTGGCGGAAAAATCTTCTGGCCGTCAAAAAGTACGGCAGAACACGGTGAAAGCAAATTCTGGGGTGTAGTTGGAACGTTTTCACTCAAACGTCCAGTAGTTGCCCTTCTTATTGTCGCAGCAGTATGTGTACCGTTCTTGGTCACATACGATGGTAAGCTTTCTTATAATTCTCTTGAAGAAATAAGTGGAGATGTACATTCTATTCGTGCCTTTAATGCCATTGCTGATAGCTTTGGGCCAGGTGAATCCATGCCGACTCAAATCGTTTTAAAAAATGACGAAGCAATGGACTCAATGGAATATATTAATTTAGTGGAAGAAATCAGTAAGCAGTTAGCGCGCGTACCACTAGTAGACACCGTTCGTTCGGTTACACGACCAACGGGTGAACCGATCGAAGACTTTTTAATCGCAAAGCAAGCCGACACTTTACAAGAAGGACTTGGAGAAGGAAAAGAAGGTCTCGATCAAATTAGCTCAGGTCTAAAGGAGGCAAGTGTTGGTCTTGAGAGTTCGGCTCCACAAATTGAACAGGCAACTGCTGGGATCGGGGAGCTCGTAACGGGAACATCGCAGGTTCAGTCAGGATTAACCGAAATTCAAACAAACTTAGCAAAAATTGAAGATGGTATTCGTCAAGGAGCAGCAGGTTCCGCACAAATCAAAACAGAGCTCGGAAACGTGAAGTCTGGTGCTGAGCAGCTGTTAGCGGAGTACAAAAAGCTTGCTGGTGCCTATGGACAAATGGGAGCTGGCTTAAACGAGCTTTCTGCCGCTCTTGCTTCTACTGAACAGTATTTTGCCGCTTTAGAAACGAGTTATCCTGCGTTACAAATGGATGAATCATATCAAAGATTAAAGGGAACGGTTCAAACGGTTCAGCCACAATTAGCTGGAGTAGCTAGTGGCATGGCTGAGGCAAATGCTGGATTTGCAGTAATTAATGAGAACCAACAGAAGATTGTTTCTGGTTTAGAGCAGTTTATCGTTGGAATTGACAAACAGCTTGCCGGCCTCAATCAGCTTGCAAACGGTCAAGGACAAATTGTTGACAATATGCCAAAGCTAACTTCTGGCTTAGCCGGAATTCGTGACGGTCAACAGCAGCTTGCAGATGGTTTTGGTGAATTAGGTGGTCAATTAGGTCAACTAACAGATGGCTTGAACCAAAGTGTGGATGGGTTAAATCAAATCTCAGATGGTTTAGGCTCGGCTCAAGACTATATTAAAGGTCTTTCTGAAAATGAGAATGGTGCGTTCTATCTACCACCTGAGGTCCTTGAAAGTGAAGATTTTGTACAGGTGTTAGACACATATATGTCTAATGATCGTAAAGTAATGACGATTGACGTTATTCTTGAAGCAAATCCTTACTCCAATGAGGCAATCAATCAAGTGGATAAACTAAATGAAGCGGTAAAGAGTGCAACAGCGAATACGAAGCTTGAAAATGCCGTGGTTGCCGTTGGTGGAGTGACAAGAACAAATGCTGACCTTGATGCAATTTCAGGAGAAGATTACTCTCGTACTGTTGTGCTGATGTTAGTGGGGATAACCATCATATTAGTCATTCTGTTCCGCTCAATGATCATGCCAGCGTATATCATTGCATCGTTGATTTTAACGTTCTATACATCTATGGGAATTAATGAAGCGATATTTGTTAACCTCCTAGGCTATACAGGAATTAGCTGGGCGGTACCATTCTTCGGCTTTGTTATCTTAATCGCACTCGGAGTTGACTATAGTATCTTCTTAATGGACCGTTTTAATGAATATAAGGACCTATCCATTCGTGAAGCAATGCTTGAATCAATGAAAAAAATGGGAACAGTTATCATTTCAGCAGCTGTCATCCTAGGTGGTACCTTTGCTGCGATGATGCCTTCAGGAATGCTATCCTTACTACAAATCGCATCCATCGTGTTAGTAGGATTATTCCTATATGCCCTTGTGATTCTTCCATTATTTATCCCGGTCATGGTAAGAACATTCGGAAAAGCCAACTGGTGGCCGTTCTTACGGGAAAAATAAATTAGATTGTGGGAACCCCGCCATGGTTGGCGGGGTTTTTAGTAGGAAATAAACAACGGATAAGAAGGGAGAGTGGAAAGATACTATAAAAGAGGTGAGTGAATTGCAAAATAAAGAAAACGAAGTTGCAGCCATTAATGATGCAAATATTGAGCTAACAGAAAGACTTGAGGATAGTGATGTTCACTCTTCAAGTCCTGGTGATACGGAAGCGACGAAAGCAAATTTAGAAATTGAGAAGGCCTTCTCCCATGATCAAACGGACGATCCTCTTCCCACTTATGTTATGTATGAAACACCGGCAATAAAGATCAATCCAAAAAGATAGGTGCTGAAGCAATATTCAGCACCTTTTTTAATTCCATTAATCAAGATCTGTCTTATCGTTCTGATCTTTAGTACGTTTATTTCCTTTGCTATTGTCTCCACTTCCGTGTAAGACGCCATGGGTTTTAGGAGAATTTTGGTTTTTACTGCCTTTATTATACTTTTTAGTCATGTTATGAGCTCCTTTCAAAATACCTTCGATGATAGTTTGGCTCACAACGGGTTCCTTCAACCATGAAAAAGAAAAAGACCTCCACTACTGGGAGGTCAAAGAAAAAGGGGGAATTACACTTGTACTATTATAATCGCCAATGTGTTACCATTTTATACATGTATAGGAAAATTTTTTTTTATAAAAAAAGTAGCTTCAGGAAATGGAAGCTACTTTAGTAGATTATTTACGCTATAAATTTTTCCGTTTTCAACCTCTTTAGAAAGAAGCAAGTCAATGAGTGCATCGGCAACGACATTTGTGCTTCTTAGCATCCCATTTTCTTTATAAGCAATAAATTTATTCACCTCTTGGAAGGCATGTTCCGTTGAAGAGCGAATGACACTTTGCATATCAGTATCCATAATTCCTGGACTATAACCAATAATCGTCGCATTGCCTGAATGGTTTTGTTCTACTGCCACGGTTTTGGTAAACATATTTAAGGCTGCCTTTGTGCTACAATACACACTCCATCCTTGAACCGGTCTTTCGGCAGCACCAGATGTAACATTAACAACGGTTAGCTTCGTTCCGTTTGCCTTTTGTAAGAAAAGGTTCGTCGCGAACATCGGGGCAGCAACATTGAGTTGAAGGGACATTTCAATTGCCTCATGATCTAAACTTCCAACTCGGTCAATCGGTTCAACCACACCTGCGTTATTAACGAGTAAAACTTCATTTTCTGTACTAGAAAAAATGATCTCGGCAACTGCAGAAAAGGCTTGTTCGGTCTCCATTCTATTCGTCAAATCACACATTACATGCTTATAAAATAATCCATTTTCCCCAGCAAGCTGTTTTAGTGCAGGATTTTCATTTCTAGAAATAGAAATGAGCCCGAATTGTTCCTGTAGAACTCTTTCGGCAATCGAGGCACCAAGTCCTTTGGAAGCCCCAGTTACAACTGCATAATTCATCACAACACGTCCTCTCATCATATGAGATATTTTACCATGCGAGATAAAATATCAACGAATCATAAGTCTTTTTCCGATTGCTGAAATTTGAGGAGCTGATCCTCAATCAGAATGTAAATCGAGGTAATAATGCCTGCTGCAAGCCAAGCGATCGTGATTAGGTGGTAGCCTAAATAGATACAATAAAAAGGATGAAATAAAAGTGAAAAATAAATAGTGGTGAGGGAGAACATGTAATTTATCCATTTACCTTCTCTGCCTTCCAATAGTATTCACTAAAGATCTCCGCAAAGGCCTCAATTGTGTTGTACAGCTCGGTTAAGTCATTATCCACTCCGCCAAACTCTACGAGAATCGACCCTGTCGATAAATCTTGATTGTAGACTCCGTTTCCTTCCGTTAGTCCTTTTGCTAGAACACCGCGGCTCAGGTTCGGATATTTTTCATCAATCATTTCATTTAGTTCAGTTGCCACTTTTAGATTCTGTTCGTAATTTTTATTTGCTTTTCCGACAACAAAGAATAGTCTGGCGTAAGATTTTCCATTAATCACCTGTGTTGTTTTTTCTTTTCGAAGCGAGTCACGGTGAATATCGATGACGTAATCAATAGCATCATTTCCTCCAAGTGCCTCTTGGACAAGTTTACGGGAAAGATCGTAGGAATGATCGGCTGTAAGATTATTCTCCTTTAATAGGTTAGGCATGCTTGTTGTATCTTGAAGAACACTAATGCCATTCGTATTTAGTTCTTCAGTAAGCTTTTTCCCAACAGCAATTATGTTTGCTGATTTATTGTTACTAGTCGCCTCTTCAGGTTCCTTAGCGTTTTTTAATAATGGTAGAAATGATTCCCAGCTATGTGTATGGTAGATAAATACACTTTTTTTCCCTGCCACGACTGGGGTGTTGTCACCTTCAGACTCTTTAAGCATTTCCTTTGCGATTTCTCTTTCTTGTAATAAAATTTCTACCGGTGGAGCGGATTCGATCGGAAGGTTAGTGAAATTCGTACCAGTACCGGCAACTACGATATTTGTATCAAATACGGAAAATCCAGGCAGTTCTCTTCCCAAAAACGTTCGTGTATCCTCTGGTTGAATATTTGTTGCCAGTTTTAGAGCGAGCTTTGATAAGGAAGAAACCGTTAAGCTCGCTTTTACGTTATATATATGGTGGTTCTCCGATTTTACAAAATAAACAAGCCATTCATGTGTGTCAATATTCGAAATCCATTTTTTGACGGTTTCAGAAGTAAAGGCATTTGTGTAGGTTGTTGCAATTCCTGCAAGTAAGAACGTAGCTAGCATGATAGCCAACCAGCCTTGTAAAAAGGTCCATAATGATAGCTTTGAAGACTTCATGTCAACACCTCCTTAGCTACTATATGAGCCAATCCACTTTTTCAGAAGAGAAAAAGGAAACAAGCATCGTTCGAAAAGGAGGAAAACCAAGATTTTCACTATTGGAAATATCAATTTCTCAGTTTTTTCACATTTGTACGGTACATTAGTTATAGGACTGATATGTAATCATTCCCAAAATAGAAAGAAGAGTTGTGCTTTATAAGAATTAAAAATATAATGGAGAATTGAATACCATGTTTTCAGATGGGAGTATTTTTATGTCTTCAAATCAACAGCCTTCGTCTAAAATAGACTTTCATTTAATATTTATCTTAATGCTTCTGTTTCTATCGAGCTGTATTGCTATTTATAGCGCGCAATCGACAGGACAGTATGATTCAAACTTTTTATTAAAACAGATCATTTGGTATGGAATTGGAATGGGGATTATTGTTGCAGTCATCACACTTGATTCGGACCAGCTTAAAAAGCTCTCATGGTATGCCTATGGATTTGGAGTATTTCTATTGGCCTTCCTCATCATTGCTCCATCTAGTATTGCACCTGTGATTAATGGGGCGAAGAGTTGGTATAAGGCGCCGTTTATCGGATCGCTTCAGCCAGCTGAGCTTATGAAGGTATTTATCATCCTCGCACTTGCAAGAGCAATAGGAGATCATCATGAGAAATACCGAATCAAAACCATTCAAACGGATTTTATTTTATTAGGAAAAATTGTTCTTATTACGATGGTACCGTTACTGCTCGTCATGCAACAACCGGATTTAGGAACATCTCTTGTAATGATAGCGATTATGATAGGGATGATCTTTATTTCTGGGGTATCATGGAAGATTCTTCTGCCGATCTTTTCGTCAGGAATCTCTTTGATCGGAGTCATTTTCTACTTAGTACTATGGAAACCTGAAATACTAGAAAAGTATCTCGGAGTTAAGGAGTATCAATTTGGGAGAATTTATTCCTGGATCGACCCTTACAATTATCAAAGTTCTACCGGCTTCCAGCTGACTCGTTCCTTGCTAGCCATTGGTTCAGGAGAAACGACAGGGAAGGGCTACGGTACGAGAGAAGTATACTTGCCAGAAAGTCATACCGATTTTATCTTTAGTATTGTGGGAGAAGAATTTGGTTTTGTCGGTGCTAGCGTCATTATTAGTTTGTTTTTCTTACTGATCTACCATATTACAAAGGTTGGTATGGAAACGAAAAATGAGTTTTATACGTATATTTGTGTCGGAATTATTAGTATGATTACCTTCCACGTGTTTCAAAACATCGGAATGACGATTGGTCTTTTACCAATCACGGGAATTCCGCTTCCATTCATTAGTTATGGGGGAAGCTCAATAATGGGGAATTTCCTAGCAATCAGCTTGATCTTTTCGATTCGATATCACCATAAAAAGTATATGTTTTCAAGTGATGATTAAAACCCTCGCCATAGTGGCGAGGGTTTTAATCTAGCTTCAGCAGCTAGTCCCTCGGGGTCATAAGCCAAGCCCCTACGGAAAGGGGGGCCTTTCCTTCAGAGCTCGTCTTATGCCTGTCGGGACTGATCAAGCTGCTTACGCTTTTTAGTTAGGGGAGTGCTCGATTTCCGTTGAGGGGGGTAAGAAATCAGAGCTAGTCATTTATATCAAATTTAAGAAGTTAACTTATTGTAAGAAATACTTTTCGATGTCATCAAGCATCAGGTTTGCTGCGATAACTCCGCCAGCTGTATTCCAGATGGCATCATCGATTTTATAAACATTTCCTTGCTTGGCAACCTCAAGGTTTTTAAATAGTGGATCTTCAATCCATTCCTTCTCTACTTGAGTTGCTGCTCCGTCACCTGTTTCATAAGTGAAATAGAATAGAGTGTCGCCATCCATCAATGGAATCTGTTCTTTTGTTGCACCTTTGATCGCGAATTCATTCACATCTTGACTTTCAGGACGAGCAAAACCTAATTGATCTAGTACCACACCAGAGAAAGAGTCCTTTTGATAAATACGCACATCAGCTGCTAGGAAACGGACGATGGATACTTTTTTCTGAAGTTGGTCACCGAGCTCTGTTTTCAAGTCAGCAACACGAGTATCGTAATCAGAAATCACTTTGTTTCCTTCTTCAACTTTATTTAACGCCTTTGCGTAAAGCTCAAAGTTTTCCTTCCAGTCTCCGCGTAATGTTTCAGAGAATACAGTAGGAGCAATTGCACTTAATTGATCGTAAATCGATTCTTGACGCATTTTGTTTCCAATAATTAAATCCGGTTGTAAAGCAGCAATCGCTTCAAGATTTACTTGTGTATCTGTTTCAAATCCAACCACTTGAACATCCTTCATGTCATCAGCAATATGCTCATACCAAGGATCTCCATTTGCTGTCCAAGATTGAACCGCTCCAGCAGGTGTGACTCCTAATGCCAATAATGCTTCTGTTCCTTCATTTGTTAAAATAACAACCTTTTTAGGTGTATCAGGAATAGTGGTTGTCCCCATTGCGTGCTCAACGGTATAGCTTGTATTTTCCGTCTTTGCATCTTCATTATCGCTACCTGTGGACGATTCTTCGTTGCTTCCGCATGCTGCTAGAAGACTAAGAATTAAAATGGTTAACATAGTGAAAGAAAATTTAATAAGTTTCATAAGTTCCTCCTACAATGAATGTATGTAATTGTTAATGATAATCATTTTCACTTACGGGTATTATCATAAAATGAATTGAAAAGGGTGTCAATAGATAATTGAGATTTATTTTCATTTAGATAATAAAATTCAGGGTATTACTTACTGAAAATGATTCTCAAAATCATTGACAGTGTGTATGGCATCCAATAGACTGAATCTTGTAAGCAGAAACAATATATAGTAAAGGATAAGAAGGATGCTGTTAAAAAATAATTCTCAAAGAATTGTCGGACTTATTTTTGTCGTTTTATTATTTCTCTATTTAATAGGTGCAAGTATTGTATATGGATATACTGATACGTCGTGGAAAATGGCATGGGAAGCGTTTCAAAACAATAATGGATCAAACGAGCATTTAGTTATTGAAACGGTTCGATTGCCAAGAGCATTAATTGCTGCGGCAGTAGGTAGTAGTCTCGCCATCGCAGGTGCTTTGATGCAAACATTAACAAAGAATCCATTGGCTTCACCTAGCATTTTTGGTATCAATGCTGGAGCAGGTTTTGCAGTGGTTATAGCAGTCTCACTTTTTCAAGTCAGTCATTTACAAGCCTTTGCGTGGATTGCTTTTCTTGGTGCAGCTGTTGCTGCTATCAGCGTCTATTTCATCGGGTCGCTCGGACGAGAAGGACTAACTCCGATGAAGCTAACATTGGCTGGTGCTGCCATTGCTGCGATGTTTTCCTCCTTTACACAAGGTTTTCTTGTATTAAGTGAAGTCGCACTCGATCAAGTATTGTTTTGGTTAGCTGGTTCTATTCAAGGGAGAAAACTCGAAATTCTTGTTTCTGTTATCCCATACTTCGTCGTTGGATGGGTTGGTGCATTACTTCTCGCCTCCAAGCTTAACGTTCTATCAATGGGAGAAGATGTGGCTAAAGCACTCGGTATTCGTACCGGTTTATTAAAACTTGGAATTGGTCTAATTGTCATTTTATTAGCAGGTGGGTCGGTAGCTGTGGCTGGTCCTGTCGGCTTTATTGGAATTGTGATTCCACATATTACAAGAAGTATTGTAGGAATTGATCATAAATGGGTCATTCCTTATTCCGCATTTTTAGGAGCCATTCTTTTGCTTTTGGCTGATATTCTTGCAAGGTATGTCATTATGCCTGAGGAAGTACCAGTCGGCGTGATGACAGCGATCATAGGGACTCCTTTCTTTATCTATATTGCTAGAAGGGGGGTTAACGCAAAGTGAAGCAATATCAAAATCTTCGATGGTTTCAAGGGAAAGTGTCTATATTAATAGATAGAAAAGCAAGCTTTGTCATGCTTTGCTTGCTGCTAGTAACAATGGCTGTTTTCATTATTAGCACCGGTTTAGGTGATATGAAAATAAACCCTGTCACGGTTGTCTCGGTTTTCTTTGGTGGGGGAACGGAAATGGAAAAGCTCGTGATTCAATCCTTTCGTCTGCCAAGGATCATTGTCGCTTTAGTCGTGGGAATGTCACTGGCTGTAGCTGGGGGCATTTTGCAAGGGATGATTAGAAATCCACTAGCGTCTCCAGATGTTCTTGGAATTACTGGCGGAGCATCAACAGCCGTTGTGTTATTTTTGGCCATCTTTAGTAATGAAAGCAATGCGTTAACGGTTAGCATTCAATGGATGCCGCTTGCAGCTTTTATTGGATCGGCTGTTGCGGGTTTACTCGTCTATATCTTTGCATGGAAAAACGGAGTGTCCCCGGTTCGCCTTGTACTAATAGGGATCGGGTTATCAGCCCTTTTTCAAGCACTAACTACGATGATGATGCTCCTTGGCCCGATCTACCGGGCAAGCCAAGCAAATATCTGGATTACTGGAACGGTCCATGGCTCAACTTGGACCAATGTGTTTACGATTGTACCGTGGGCATTCACTCTCATGTTGGTTACCTTTTTTATGGCTAGAAAAGTGAATGTACTAGGATTAGGTGATGATGTAGCCACAAGTGTAGGGACTCATGTGCAAAAACTAAGATTTGTGCTGTTGCTCATAAGCACAGCTTTAATAGGAAGTTCTGTTGCCTTTGCCGGAGGAATTGGATTCGTTGGTTTAATGGCACCACATATGGCTCGCCGTCTAGTGGGCTCAGTCTATGGGGCATTACTTCCGGTCTCCGCTTTGATCGGTGCCATTTTGGTCATGGTGGCCGATTTGATTGGCCGAACCATGTTCTCTCCATTAGAGATTCCAGCAGGCGTTTTTACAGCAGGTATCGGTGCACCGTACTTTATTTATCTTCTTTTTAAAACAAGAAATGCATAATGTCAGGGAAGGAGTGCAAATAAGGATGAAAAAAGCCATTGAAACAAAACAATTAACTCTATCATATGGTGACTCCATCATTATAGATGAATTAGATTTGACGATCCCGAAAGGCGAAATTACTGTATTCATAGGTGGCAATGGATGTGGAAAATCAACTCTTTTACGCTCGATTGCTCGGTTATTAAAGCCCAAAAGCGGGGAAATCGTATTAAATGGAAAAGAGATTGCAAAGATGTCCTCAAAGGATGTGGCAAAGCAAATGGCCGTGTTGCCGCAAGGACCGGTTGCACCTGAAGGTCTGACGGTTCTTCAATTGGTGAAGCAAGGCCGCTATCCCTACCAAACATGGCTTAAGCAATGGTCTAGTGAGGATGAAGAGAAGGTCTATAAAGCGCTTGAAGCAACCGGGTTGCTCGATTTAAAGGAACGGTCAGTGGATTCACTTTCAGGTGGTCAACGTCAAAGAGCATGGATTGCGATGACATTAGCACAGGATACCGATTTTATTCTTCTTGATGAACCAACCACCTATTTAGATATGACACATCAAATTGAAATACTAGATTTATTATTTGAGCTGAATGAGAGGGAAAATCGCACGATCGTGATGGTGCTTCATGACTTAAATTTAGCGTGTCGTTATGCGCATAATATTGTGGCAGTAAAGGACAAGAAAATAGCAGCAATGGGGAAGCCCGAGGATGTAGTGACAAGAGGTCTTGTGAAGAAGGTATTCGAAATGGATTGTGAAATTTCCATTGACCCTTTATTCGGGACGCCGCTTTGCATCCCATATGGAAAGGGAAGAACGGTATTTAGACAGGCAGGAGCAGTAAATGGATAACTTTTTTTCAGAAACAGAATTAAGTCAACTGAAGAATTATCGATTTACATTGGAAAAAGTTCATCAGGAATCTGATCTATCGATTACGTTAAGTGAGCTTCTTCAAAAAGATCAGCTTCGAACCTTTATCAGTCGTGCTTCCGAGCATATTGGGTCGCCTAATGTAAAAGTGACAGCTTCCATGTTTATTAAAAGATACGCTTTTTTATCAGCTATTTATTTGTATGCGATGACCGCTTTTAACAAACGAATTCATATCAATCTTGAGCATATGCATCTTCAAACAGACGAACAAGATCCACTATGGCTTCCTACTTTTTATTTCTCAGAGTGGAGTATTAGTGAACCAGAAGGTGATAGAGCCCAATGGAGATATGAAGCCATTGCTGACTTTTTCTCCAATATCGTAACTCCCATTGTGGAGAGTGTGAAGACGGAGTCAAAACAATCCAAACTCGTATTATGGGAAAATATTGCGATTTATATTTTTTGGCTATATGAATCCATTTTATCTGAATATGAAGAGGAAGAGGTTTGTTTGCGTGCAGTGGAAGACTTACACTTTATTGCACAACAAGCACCTGGATCATTGTTTGGGATTTATCATGAAAATCCAATTAAAAAGCATTTTCATAAAAAACGTTATATTCCTGAGCTTGGAGAAGAAGTTCGTGTACGAACCACTTGCTGCTTCTTTTATGCCTTAACAGGAACACCGGATCGTTGTAAAATTTGTCCACAAACTTGTAATCGACCAAAAAAGGCACATAAGAACGGAGGGAACTCGTGAGCAATAACCTAGATGAAAAGATCAATGGATTACTAACCAAATATACCGAGTTGCTACTAGGTGAGGCAGATGGTGATCATGTGGAAAAAGTGAAGGCGTGGATCCTGTACTCTCACATGAGCAAGTCAATGCCAGCTCTCGTTAAGCATTGGAACGAAACATATCCTGATGCTAAGAATGAGATTAAGGAAACGATTAATGAAATCAAAGAATTAAATGAAGCGCACAGACAAGCGAAGAAATAAAACCGGGTCCAATGGGCTCGGTTTTTTCATGGTTCGATCTTGTTCGATTCCTTCCCATCATCGTAGGAAATGACGAACGGAAATGGTAAAATGACAGTATGAAACGCTTAGCTTTTCCTTTTCATATAGCTATAGTAAACGCTTGCAGGAGGGATATCACAATGGAACAACTGATGAGAGATTTCTTTCTATTCCTTTCTAAAAATAAAGCATTAACTAAACTAGCAAAGCGGTATGGATTGCGATTCGGGGCATCACGATTTGTTGCTGGTGAAACGATTGAACTCGCAACACGTGTCATTCAAGACCTCAATAAAAAAGGTCTACTCGTTACAATCGATTATTTAGGCGAATTTGTCGACAATGAGAAAGAAGCAAATGAAATGGCCGACAATTCAATACTTGCAATAGAAGCCATCGGACGGGAAAAACTTCAATCACAATTATCATTAAAAATGACGTCGATGGGATTAGATATTTCAGATGACGTCGTTCTTTACAATATGAGAAGAATACTTGAAGCAGCGGAAAAGAACGATGTGTTCGTAACCATAGATATGGAAGACTACTCTCGTGCGCAGAAAACGATCGATATTTTTAAGCTATTAAAAAGTGAATACAACAATGTAGGTACAGTCATTCAGGCCTATTTATATCGAACGGAAAAGGATATCGAGGAGCTGAATGAGTACCATCCAAATTTACGACTTGTGAAGGGGGCATACAAAGAATCCCCTGAAGTAGCATTTCCTGATAAAAAGGACGTCGATGCCAATTTTAAAAAAATCATAAATAGGCATATGCTAAACGGAAACTACACGGCCGTTGCCACCCATGATGATGCGATCATTGAATACACCAAGCAGCTCGTCAAAAACAATCGCATCAGCAACGACCAATTTGAGTTCCAGATGCTCTACGGCATCCGCCCGGAAAGGCAAATAGAGCTAGTTAAAGAAGGTTATAAAATGAGAGTATACGTCCCATATGGAATCGACTGGTACGGCTACTTCATGCGCCGCCTAGCCGAGCGCCCAGCAAATGTAGCCTTTGTGTTGAAGGGAATGCTTAAAAAGTAAAAGTGGAACTGCCCATTCGTTTGAGTGGGTTTTTATTATTTCATCTACCCCCTCAACAAAAAACGTACCCGACACCAAATCCAGTGCGGGTACACTCATCATTATTTTTTATACTGGTTGTTCTGGCTGTTTCTTTTTCCACCACCATCATTTTCAACAGTTGGGCCTGCATCACCCTTAACACTAGCGGCACTAACTCCAGCCTTTGATGGGTTTTTCTTTATCTTTGCCATAGGTACACCCCCAAACTTTTTTCCTCGTGTATAACATATCCACAATCATAGGATTCTATTGGTCGCATAAAATAATGTAAATTTCAAAAAATTTTCAAATTTCAACGACAAAGGATTGCGTAAAATTTTTAAATATCTTATGATAAAAGTAACCAAAAATGAATGAATGTTCATTCAAACTACCGAATCCACTCAAAAAAGCTAAAGGGGGAGACAAAAGTTGATCCAACAAATTAAAAAAGCTGCCGTTTTAGGCTCGGGGGTAATGGGGTCTGGTATTGCCGCACACCTTGCTAATATCGGGATTCCAACATTGTTATTAGATATTGTACCGCGCGAACTAACTGACGACGAGAAGAAAAAGGGGTTAACACTAGAAGATAAAGCGGTAAGAAATCGTATCAGCCAAACAGCTCTTCAAAAGTTGTTAAAGCAAAAACCTGCACCATTAACCTCAAAAAGTAATTTAGCCCTCATCGAAGCAGGAAATTTTGACGATGATCTATCAAGACTCAGCGAAGTTGACTGGATCATTGAAGTGGTTGTAGAAAACCTAGCCATTAAGCAGCAGATTTTCGAGAAGGTTGATCAATATCGAAAGCCTGGCAGCTTTGTAAGTTCAAATACATCTGGTATTTCTGTAGAGGCGATGGCAGAAGGCCGCTCTGAAGACTTCCAAAAGCATTTCCTTGGTACTCACTTTTTTAATCCGCCTAGATACTTAAAGCTTTTAGAAATCATTCCAACTCAACATACTTCACCCGATGTACTTCATTTTATGAAGCAGTACGGGGAAGATATTCTCGGAAAAGGCGTTGTTGTTGCTAAGGACACGCCAAATTTTATCGCTAACCGAATTGGTACGTACGGTCTGTTAGTTACAGTAAGGGAAATGTTAAAAGGTGGATACAGCGTTGGAGAAGTGGATTCTGTAACCGGACCGCTAATCGGACGACCAAAGAGTGCAACCTTCCGTACATTAGATGTGGTTGGACTAGATACATTTGCGCACGTAGCAAAAAACGTGTATGACCAAGTGGATGGTGAAGAGAAAGAAGTATTTGAGGTACCTGCCTTCATGAATCAAATGCTTGAAAAAGGTTGGTTTGGAAGCAAATCTGGTCAAGGGTTCTTCCTGAAAAAAGGAAAAGAAATACTCGAATTAGATCCGGCCACTCTTGAATACGTGGAACGAAAAAAATTAAAAACCGCCTCCGTTGAATTGAGCAAACAGGAAAAAGGCTTAGTAAATAAAATGAAAGCGCTTGTATATGCGAACGATCGTGCAGGAGAACTACTATGGAATATTTTTAGTCCGGTACTTGTGTATTCTGCGGATTTACTCGGTACGATTGCCGATGATATTGTCGCGATTGACCGTGCCATGAAATGGGGCTTCGGTTGGGAGCAAGGTCCATTTGAAGTATGGGATGCCATTGGGCTAGAAAAATCAATTACCAAAATGGAGAAAGACGGGCACACCGTTCCAAGCTGGGTAAAGGAAATGTTAGCAAATGGTCATACAAGCTTTTATAAGGAAGAAGAAAACGGTGATCTTTACTTCTATACCAATGGTGATTACAAGCTTGTAGAAGAAAACCCAAAGGTTATCAACCTGAAAAAAATCAAAAAACAGCGTGGCGTTATCAAGAAGAATAGTGGTGCTAGCTTGATTGATCTTGGAGATGGAGTAGCCCTTCTAGAATTCCACTCACAAAGTAATGCGATTGGGCTCGATATTGTGCAAATGATTAATTTTGCTGTTGAAGAAGTGGAAAAGAATTTCAAGGGCTTAGTGATTGGGAATCAAGGTAAGAACTTCTGCGTCGGTGCGAACCTTGCGATGATTCTTATGGAAGCACAGGATGATAATATTTTTGAAATTGATATGGTCGTTCGTCACTTCCAACAAGCGATGATGAAAATTAAGTACAGTACAAAGCCAGTCGTTGCCGCACCATTTGCGATGACCCTTGGTGGTGGTACAGAGGTTTGCCTACCAGCTGCGCATATTCAAGCGACAATGGAAACGTACATGGGACTCGTGGAAGTCGGGGTAGGTCTTATCCCTGGAGGTGGCGGTAACAAAGAGCTATACATGAAGTTTTTAAACAGCATGCCAAACGGAGTTCCATTTGACCTTCAAAACGTTGCGAATAAAGTGTTTGAAACGATTGCGATGGCAAAGGTGTCCACATCGGGAGAGGAAGCGCGTGAAAACAACTTCTTGAATAAAGCAGATGCTGTCAGTGTAAACGGAGACCACCAGCTTTATGACGCAAAGCAGGCTGTTCTAGCACTTTATGACAAAGGGTATAAGCCACCAGTCCGAAAGAAGATTCCAGTAGTCGGTGAAACGGGCTACGCCACCTTACTTCTAGGGGCACAAACGATGCATTACTCCGGATATATTTCAGAGCACGATTTGAAAATTGCAAAGAAACTAGCTTATGTGATTGCGGGCGGAAAAGTGCCATTTGGAACAGAAGTTGATGAACAATACTTGCTTGACCTTGAAAAAGAGGCATTCTTGAACTTAATTGCAGAGCCAAAATCACAAGCAAGAATGCAGCATATGCTTCTAAAAGGAAAACCATTACGCAACTAATAGATTGATAGAGTTATAGCATAAATAGGAAGCGAGGGAACGTGATGAGAGAAGCGGTTATCGTTGCTGGAGCACGAACTCCAGTGGGAAAATCAAAAAAAGGGTCGCTTGCCAGTGTTAGACCTGATGACCTTGGTGCACTGGTTGTAAAAGAGACTTTAAAGCGAGCAGGAAATTACGATGGAAATATTGATGACTTAATTATTGGCTGTGCCATGCCTGAAGCAGAGCAAGGGTTAAATATGGCAAGAAATATTGGGGCGCTTGCAGGACTTCCTGATACAGTGCCTGCAATTACCATCAACCGTTATTGTTCATCAGGGCTTCAGTCGATTGCCTACGCGGCAGAAAAGATCATGATTGGTCATGCCGACACCATCATTGCTGGAGGAGCAGAATCAATGAGCTTAGTACCGATGATGGGTCATGTAGTAAGACCAAATGTCAAACTGGCTGAGACAGCGCCACAATACTATATGGGGATGGGGCACACAGCCGAAGAGGTAGCAAGAAAATTTGGGATTTCTCGTGAAGATCAGGATGCTTTTGCAGTAAGAAGTCACCAAAAAGCAGCAAAAGCCCTTCAAGAAGGAAAGTTTGTTGATGAAATTGTACCAGTAGATGTTATTCTACGCTCGGTCGGAAAAGACAATAAACTAATCGAAAAACCATTCATTTTTAGCCAAGACGAGGGAGTTCGTCCTGAGTCAACGGTAGAAACACTGGCGAAGCTTCGTCCGGCCTTTTCGGTAACAGGAACCGTTACAGCAGGGAATTCCTCGCAAACAAGTGATGGAGCCGCAGCCGTCATGGTTATGGATCGTGAAAAAGCAGAGGCTGCAGGACTCGCGCCACTTGTCAAATTCCGATCATTCGCCGTTGGAGGCGTGCCACCTGAAATTATGGGGATCGGTCCAGTTGTAGCAATTCCTAAAGCATTAAAGCTTGCTGGATTAGAGTTATCAGATATCGGGTTATTTGAACTAAATGAAGCCTTCGCCTCTCAATCGATTCAAGTGATTCGTGAGCTAGGGCTTGATGAAGAGAAGGTGAACGTGAATGGAGGAGCTATTGCACTAGGTCATCCACTTGGCTGTACCGGTGCGAAGTTAACCCTTTCTCTAATTCACGAAATGAAGCGACGCAATCAACAATTTGGGGTTGTCACGATGTGTATCGGTGGCGGAATGGGAGCTGCCGGTGTATTCGAACTTTTATAAAAGAACGGAGGAAAAAAGATGACTAATCAAACAGATAAATTAATTAAAGGTGGAAGCTTTTTAATCGAAGATGTTTCCTATGAACGAGTCTTTACTCCAGAGGATTATACAGATGAGCAAAAAATGATCGCAAAAATGACGGAGGACTTCGTTACCAATGAAGTTCTCCCACAAGTGGAGCATATCGAAAACCATGAGTTCGACCGTTCGGTAAAGCTTTTAAAAGAAGCAGGTGAACTCGGTCTTCTAGGGGCTGACGTTCCGGAAGAGTATGGCGGTTTGGCTCTTGATAAAATTAGTTCTGCACTAATCGCTGAAAAAATGTCTCGTGCGGGTGGTTTCTCGATTTCACACGGTGCACATGTTGGTATCGGGTCGTTACCAATCGTGTTGTTCGGGAACGAAGACCAAAAGCAAAAATACTTACCTACACTAGCAACTGGTGAAAAGCTGGCTGCCTATGCATTAACAGAGCCAGGATCGGGTTCAGATGCATTAGGGGCAAGAACAACGGCTGTATTAAATGCAGAAGGAACGCATTATGTGCTTAACGGAGAAAAGCAATGGATTACAAACGCAGGATTTGCAGATGTATTTGTTGTTTATGCAAAAATTGATGGCGAGCACTTCTCTGCTTTTATCGTTGAAAGAGAGTTTTCGGGAGTGTCTGTTGGTCCAGAAGAAAAGAAAATGGGGATTAAGAGTTCTTCCACTCGTACTTTGATTTTAGAAGATGCTCAAGTACCGGTTGAAAACCTATTAGGAGAGTATGGCAAAGGTCATATTATTGCCTTTAACATTTTAAATATTGGTCGTTATAAGCTTGGGGTAGGGGCAGTTGGAGGTTCTAAGGCGGCATTTGAAATTACGACTAAGTACACGAACCAACGCCAACAATTTAAAACAAAGCTATCTCAATTCAATCTAACAAAAGAAAAACTAGCAACAATGGCTTCCAAAATCTATGCGGCAGAAAGCTCTGTATACCGTACTGTCGGACTTTTTGAAGAACGCATGAGCAAGCTATCGGACGAAGAAGTGAAAAATGGGAAAGCGGTAGCAGCATCGATTGCTGAATACGCAATCGAGTGTTCATTGAACAAATTCTTCGCAACGGAAGTGTTGGATTATGTAGCGGACGAAGGGGTACAGCTTCACGGTGGCTACGGTTTTATGAGCGAGTATGAAATCGAACGAGTGTACCGCGACTCTAGAATTAACCGAATTTTTGAAGGAACCAACGAAATCAATCGTCTATTAGTGCCAGGTACTTATTTAAGAAAAGCATTTAAAGGAGAGCTTCCGTTATTCCAGAAAGCTCAAGCTCTTCAAGAAGAGCTCATGATGCTCATGCCAGAAGAGCCAGGGGATGAGCCGCTAGCTCAAGAGAAGTATTTAGTGAAAAATGCGAAGAAAATCGGCCTTCTTGCGGCAGGCCTAGCGGCTCAAAAGTTTGGCAAAGCGCTTGAGAGTGAGCAGGAAATCTTAGTAAACATCGCCGATATCGTATCCAATGCGTATGCCATGGAATCAGTGGTTCTACGAACAGAAAAAGCAATTGCTAAGGACGGGGAAGAAAAGAGCAAGCAAAAGCTTTTATACACACAAATCTTCTGTCAAGAAGCGTTCAATGAAATTGAGCAGCATGCAAAAGAAACACTTGTTGCAACAGAAACAGGTGACGCCCTGCGCATGATGATCTCCGCCCTTCGCAAATTTACAAGACACACACCAATCAACGTCATTGCGAAAAAGCGTGAAGCATCAGAAAAACTAATCGAAGCAGAAAAATTTGTCCTATAACTAGAGTGAATCCCCCCTTCATCTATTTGAAGGGGGTGTTTTGGTACCAAAAGAGAGGTATTTATAATAAATTACGTAAATTTTGGTGGGAATTTTAAAATTAAAGACATTTATTTGCGATTCTGGAAATTTACTTGCTAACCTGAAGATATATTTGCGATTCTGAAATTTTACCTGCCATTCAAAAGGTTTACTTGCAATTCTAGTTAATTACTTGCTATTCAAGGAGCTTATTTACGTTCCTCCAATACCCTATAAGCAATATGCATTTTTAGAATTCAATAACTTCAAAATTCCCCAAAAATTTCGTAGTCAAAGTTATGAATTTGTACCTAATTATGTTAATATGCAATTGAAAGTGTAAAAGGATGGTGGTAACATGGCATTGACCTTCTATTGGTATCCGAAATGTGGAACCTGTCGAAACGCGAAAAAATGGCTGGATTCTCACAATATTGAGTATCAAGAGGTACATATCGTAGAGCAGCCTCCTTCAAAAGCGGAACTGGAATCCTACTATAAAGCAAGTGGACTTGAGCTGAAAAAATTCTTCAACACAAGCGGACAAAAATATCGTGAGCTTGGTGTGAAAGATAAAATTGCAACATCTTCAGAGGACGAGCTTCTTGAGCTTCTTGCCTCGGACGGAATGTTAATCAAGCGCCCATTGCTAACAGATGGAGAGAAAGTAACGCTTGGCTTTAAGGAAGCAGACTATGAAAAAGTATGGCTTACAAAGTAACCAACAATTAATACATAATATGGAGGGGTTTTATCGTGAGTACACCAAAGGATCTACGTTATTCTGAAGAACATGAATGGGTAAAAACAGAAGGAAATACCGTTCGTATCGGTATTACACATTTCGCTCAATCGGAGCTTGGTGACATCGTGTTTGTTGAACTTCCAGAAGTGGGTGACACAGTAACTGCTGATGAGCCATTCGGTAGCGTTGAATCTGTTAAAACAGTTTCTGAACTTTACGCTCCAGTAAGCGGAAAAGTAGTAGAAGTAAACGAAGACTTAAACGACAGCCCAGAGTTCGTCAATGAGTCACCATACGAAAAAGCTTGGATGATTGTTGTTGAGCCAACTGACGCTAGTGAAGTGGATAACTTAATGACAGCTGAGCAATACGAAGAAATGATTAACGAAGACTAATACAAAAGGCACCTTTTTAGGTGTCTTTTATTGTCTCTTTTTTTTCTAGCAAACATGGGCATGCTACACGTATAACAGAAAAGAAAGGGATGGCTAACAACATGACTTTGCAGCAAGGTAAATTAGATATTACAGACCGTGTTGTCGGAAAGCTTCAAAATGGCGAAATTGTACTTTATCTAGAAAACGAGAGAATCGGAAAGGTAACTTTACCGAGTGGAAGTGATATGCAGCTTGAACATCATTTTGAAAGCGCTGGGGAGAAGATTTTTCAGCTTGTATCCACTCCATCCAGTGACGAACCAAGATATACCGATTGTGATGAAGGTGGATGGTGCTAATCCAAGGGCAGCGGTTTATTTCCGCTGTTTATTTTTTTATAATCGTAAATAGTTAGAGGAATTGTACACCTCTTTCGAGAATAATGAATAAAGTAAAGAAAATACAACATGTTCACAGGTGATGCATATGACTGAAATGAGACCTGAAAAAGTAATTATTGTGGAAGGTACGTCAGACAAAAAGAAGGTGCAAAAGGTTATTAAGGAGCCTGTAGACATTATTTGTACGAACGGAACGATATCTCTTTCGAAGCTCGATGAAATCATTGATGATTTGTTTGGAAAAGATGTCTATATCCTTGTTGATGCTGATGAAGCTGGAGAAAAGCTTCGAAGGCTTTTTAAACGGGAATTTCCTGAAGCAGACCATTTATACATCGATCGAACTTACAGGGAGGTCGCTACTGCACCAGAACATCATTTAGCTACTGTACTGCTCGGGGCAAACATCGATGTCTTTGCGCAATTTTTAGACAAAGTGTAAGAAGGGGTAACAACATGCAAGAATTGCTTGATTATAACAGGGAATGGCTCCTCTCGGCTGAGGAAACAAAATTTCTCTACTTGTACACACCATTATGTGGTACATGCCAAGTAGCAGGAAAAATGCTCTCGGTCGTTGAACAGCTTTTGCCACACCATAACTGGTTAAAGGCAGATCTGAATTTTGTGCCGGCGTTAGCTGAGCAATATTCGATTGAGTCCGTTCCCTGTTTACTTGTTATAAGAAACAATGAACTGGTTAAGAAAATTTATGCTTTTCAATCGGTACCATTTTTATATGAAAGTTTAAGATCTTTTTAGGAATCAGACGTACTTGTCTGATTTTTTTATTTGTGGATTCCTAGATCCCTTCGACAGTAAAAGTAATTTCGTTCAAAAAGTAGACATATTTCTCGGGAAATGAACTCTAACTACAGCATTCGATACAACGCTTGTTAGGTACCCCTGACAAACGCCCCGAAAATTTGTCGAAAAGATATTAAAGGTAAGGCTTCTCTCAGAGTGGAATATATATGTAATCGTATATTTAGAGGGGGAAGACCTATGCTTGTTCAGTTACAAAGAACAGTGAATGAATGGAATAACCGAAGTCATTTACTGCCTTTTTTAAAGAAGGCACCAGTCGTTATTTGTATTAGATCAGAAGATGAGGCCTTCTTTATCCATATAAATAAAGGGAACGTTGAACTTCTATTCAAAAAAGATCATCATCATATTGACGCATATCTCCAAGGACAGAAGGAACATATAATATCCTTGCTCTGTGGGGAGATCAAACTAAGACAAGCAACTTTATCGAAATTAATTTCCTTACAAGCAACATTTAGAACAGCTTTATACTTAGAAACCTTGTTCTTTTTAGTAAAGCCATATAAGCATGTAAGTAATATTTAAATTTTTTACTATAAAAATTGTTTTGGGAGGGAATGGAATGACAAATCAGAAGAAGTATCGGTTAGAAACCCTTGGTGTACATGGTGGATTAAGCCCAGATCCTGTTACTGGAGCAAGAGCGGTGCCAATCTATCAAAACAATGCTTATCAGTTTAAAAATACAGAGCATGCTGCAAATCTTTTTGCACTTGCTGAGCCGGGATATATTTATACACGCATTCATAATCCAACTACTACTGTTTTTGAAGAAAGAGTGGCCCTGCTAGAAGGTGGAGTAGGAGCACTCGCTGTGGCGAGTGGAATGGCAGCGATTACACTGGCGATTCTGAACTTGGCTGAAGCAGGGGATGAAATCGTTGCGGCTTCGAATCTATATGGAGGTACATATAATCTATTTGCCGTAACACTACCTAAATATGGGATTCAAGTGAAGTTTGTGGATTCAACCAATCCAGAGAACTTTAAACAAGCTATTACAGAGAAAACAAAGGCGGTATTTGCAGAGACCATTGGAAACCCAAGCTTGCGAATTTTGGATATCGAAAAGGTTGCAAAGATCGCACATGATGCAGGTATTCCGCTAGTAATCGATAATACCTTTGCGACTCCTTATTTATGTCGTCCAATCGAACATGGTGCAGATATTGTCATTCATTCGGCAACAAAGTGGCTTTTAGGAAATGGTACTACGCTTGGAGGCATTATCGTGGATGGCGGAAAGTTTGATTGGAATTCGTCGAAGTTTCCTGGATTTACAACCCCTGATGCAAGCTATCATGATATTGTATATAGTGAGGCAATTGGTGCTGCAGCTTATATTGTGAAAGCAAGAGTTCAATTACTACGTGATCTAGGTCCAGCATTAAGCCCTCAAAATGCCTTTCAATTCACACTTGGTC
The DNA here is from genome assembly GCF_050971805.1 of Robertmurraya mesotrionivorans. Taxonomy (NCBI): domain Bacteria; kingdom Bacillati; phylum Bacillota; class Bacilli; order Caryophanales; family Bacillaceae; genus Robertmurraya; species Robertmurraya mesotrionivorans. The sequence continues at coordinate 85,881 of NZ_JBPCCH010000004.1, forward strand.
TAGAAACTTTGCATGTGAGAATGAAGGAGCATGTGGCAAATACGAAGAAGGTAGTTGAGTATCTAGAAGCACATCCTGCGGTTAATTGGGTGATGTATCCAGGAAATGAAAAGCATCCAGACTATGAGCTTGCAAAGAAATACTTACCTAAAGGAGCAGGTTCTATCGTTGTCTTTGGAATTGATGGAGGTCGAGAGGCTGGAGCAACGTTTATAAATAGTCTCAAACTTTGGGCGCATGTTGCCAATGTTGGCGATGCAAAAAGCTTAGTAATCCATCCTGCGAGCACAACTCATCAACAGCTTGACTCTGAGGGATTAAAAGCAGCAGGTGTTCCAGAGGATTTAATTCGTCTATCAATCGGAATTGAAAATGTTGAAGATTTAGTTGAAGACTTAGAGCAAGCGATTACACTGGCGACAGGGAAAACTTCGCTTACTAGCAATGTGTAATCAATAAGATTTTTGTCGAAATTTATCGTTGACACCCCGATTTTTCCATGATACGATAGCAATCGTGATTAAGACTACAACGTAAAGTTCATATAGATTGATAAGCTCTTATCAAGAGAGGTGGAGGGATGTGCCCTATGAAGCCCGGCAACCGTCAAATTATTGAAATGGTGCCAATTCACACAAAGCGTATTGCTTTGATAGATGAGAGAAAGGTGATTGTTTCTGCCTTTCTGCTCATGCAGAAAGGTTTTTTTTGTTCATTTAGAAAGTTCTCATTCGAATAGGAATGGTACGAATGATAGAACCTAAGTTGTAATGAAGCCTTCTGTAGCATGATACTATGTAGTTTTATCAGAATAATCGGAAATGGAAGGAGGAGAAACCTTTGATCTCGATAAAAGACGTGAAAAAAATATATTCTTCAAGACAAGGAAAAGTAACGGCTGTTGATAATGTAAACCTAGAAATTACTGAAGGAGAAATCTTCGGTGTTATCGGTTATAGTGGTGCAGGGAAAAGTACGCTTATTCGTATGCTGAACGGGTTAGAAATTCCTACTGAGGGATCCGTTAATGTGGCAAATAATGAAGTATCGAAAATTAAAGGTAGTAGCCTTCGTAAAGCTAGACAGGAAATAAGCATGATTTTCCAACATTTTAACCTTTTATGGTCTCGAACAGTAAGAGAAAATATTGCATTTCCACTTGAAATTGCAGGAGTTCCTAAAGGGCAAAGAATGAAAAGAGTAGACGAGCTTATTCGTTTAGTTGGACTAGAAGGAAGAGAAGACGCTTACCCTTCTCAATTGAGTGGAGGGCAAAAACAAAGAGTAGGAATTGCGAGAGCACTTGCTAACAATCCAAAGGTTCTCCTTTGTGATGAGGCAACATCTGCACTTGATCCACAAACAACAGATTCAATTCTAGAGCTATTAGTTGATATTAATAAGCGTTTAGGATTAACCATTGTCCTTATCACCCATGAAATGCACGTCATTAGAAAGATTTGTCATCGTGTAGCTGTAATGGAAGGTGGAAAGGTCGTTGAACTCGGCCCAGTACTTGATGTATTTAAGCATCCTAAGGAAGAAATTACGAAACGATTTGTTCAGCAGGTAACTGAACCGGAGGAAACAAAGGAAACGATTGAACATCTATTAGAACTGTACCCGCATGGTACAGTCGTACAACTAGGCTTTGTTGGAGAAGCAGCAGAACAACCGCTGATTACAAATCTTATTCGTAATTACCAAGTGACTGTTAATATCCTGCAAGGGAAAATATCGCAAACACAAAATGGATCTTATGGAACGCTTTTCATCCACTTAGATGGGGAAAGGGAAGAACTTTCAAAGGCCATTGCATATATCGAGTCACAACAGGTTGGAGTGGAGGTGATTTCGAATGCTTGAGACACTTTTACCAAACGTGAACTGGGAAAAAATGATTGAAGCAACGAATGAAACTCTTTATATGTCAGCAATATCAGTTGTTATTACATTTGTTCTGGGTTTAATTTTAGGACTTTTACTATTTTTAACGGCTAAGGGTAATATTTGGGAAAATATTTTAGTGAATAAAGTGATCAGTTCTGTAGTGAACATCTTCCGCTCGATTCCCTTTATTATATTAATTGTTCTTCTAATACCTTTTACAAGAGCATTGCTTGGTACGATGATTGGTGAAAATGCAGCTTTACCAGCATTAATTATTGGTGCGGCTCCGTTTTACGCGAGAATGGTGGAAATCGGATTGCGTGAGATTGATAAAGGAGTTATTGAAGCGGCTAAATCCATGGGAGCTAAGACAAGCACGATTATCTTTAAGGTGCTTATTCCTGAATCACTGCCAGCTTTAGTATCTGGTATTACGGTTACGGCTATTGCTTTGGTGAGTTATACAGCAATGGCAGGTGTAATTGGTGCGGGTGGATTAGGAAACCTAGCATATCTAGAAGGGTTCCAAAGAAGTCGTAGTGACGTAACCTTTGTGGCAACTGTCATCATTTTAATTATTGTGTTTATTATTCAATTTATTGGAGATTCTATAACATCAAAACTAGACAAAAGATAGGAGAGACAAAAATGAAGAAATTTTTAAGCTTATTTTTATCATTAGCAGTTGCTCTAGTTCTTGCAGCTTGCGGTACAGCGAACGAAGATGAGTCTAACGCTGGTGAAGGCGAAGAAGCAGCAGAAACTACTGAATTAGTAGTTGGAGCTTCTAACGTACCACATGCTGAAATTCTAGAAGAAGCAAAATCACTTTTAGAGGAAAAAGGATTTGAATTAAAGATTGAAACATTCCAAGATTACATCCTACCTAACCAAGCGTTAGAATCTGGTGATCTTGATGCAAACTATTTCCAACATATTCCTTACCTTGAGTCTCAAATGGCTGAGCATGGCTATGATTTTGCTAATGCGGGTGGAATCCATATCGAACCAATGGGTGTGTACTCTAAAAAGTACAAGAGCTTAGATGACCTTCCAGAAGGAGCACATATCATCATGAGCAGCTCAGTGGCAGACCACGGTCGTATTTTAACAATGCTTGAAAAAGAGGGATTAATCACTCTTAAAGAAGGCGTAAACAATGTAGAAGCAACGGTTGAAGATATCGCAGAAAATCCTAAAAAAATTCACTTTGACACAGAGTACGAAGCATCATTATTACCACAAATCTATAATAATAATGAAGGCGATGCAGTACTTATCAACTCAAACTATGCAATCGATGCAGGTCTGAACCCAATTGAAGATTCAATCGCAATCGAAGACAAAGAGTCTCCATACGTAAACGTAATCGCTGTTCGTAAGGACGACGAAAACTCTGAAGCAATCAAAGCTTTAGTAGAAGTGTTACACTCAAAAGAAATTCAAGATTTCATTCTTGAAAAGTACAAAGGTGCTGTAGTACCTGTATCAGAATAATATGAAATGCAGATGTCTCTTAAAGAGGCATCTGTTTTTTTTTATGTAATAATTTGTCTTATTTCAAGGATACTAACATATGTGATACTACATAATTTAAAGACTGGAGTGGGACAAATGGATCAAGGATTTATTGCAAGTAATCCGAGTGAAGAAGCTCTACATGATTATAAACTAGGACTTGGCACGTTTACTCAGAAAATGCCAGATATCGCTAGTCATTTTAATGCATTCACAGAAGCATGCTTTAAAGAGGGAGTCTTGTCTCAAAAACAAAAGCAATTAATTGCACTTGGAATTAGCTTATATTCTCAGGATGAATATTGCATCATCTACCATATCAAAGGATGCATGGATCAAGGTGCAACTGAGCAAGAAATTCTTGAAGCAGTTGGGGTTACTGCAGCGTTTGGTGGTGGAGCGGCTCTGAGCCAGGCCGTTACCCTTGTACAAGATACAATGGATGATTTTAATCAATTAAAACAGTGAGTTAAGCTCATATCGAGAGGATTTGGCAAGAAAACACTGGAAATCATAAGGTAAGTTTTTCTAACAAAGTATTACTCGTATTCATCCTTAAATATCGTGTTTTTTCGGCTTTGTTCCAAAGATTTGACCTGTGTTACGATAGATGTGACCAAAAGAGTCGAATAAAGCGATATTTGGAAGGGATGGATTCATTATCAGTCAACTAAGGTTGAACTACACGAGTGAGATGGAAAAGGCGATGTATGCAGCTCATGGGGTGGGATATGAAACCTACAGTCGAAGACATAAGGTTAGAATGAAAATTGAAAAAGCAAGGCAACAAAATTATCTGCAAAGTCAAAGAATGATTGCTGATTTGGATCGTAGGGTTCATGCCTAGTAGCTTATATATAATATAGAAGAAATATAGGGCCAGTGGAGAATTCCACTGGTTTTTCTGTTGAGCCAATGGTATCGTACATAGAAAAGATAGTCGGAGAAAAAAATAGGTAGGTAATATGTCGAGAAGAGGTTCATAAGAGTTGATATCACATTTCATTTGTTATAAGATTGTAATGAGAATAAAATGAGAATGAAAATAAAGTTTTTATAGTAAAGAGATAACTAATTTTCTTTCAAATTACGGAGGTAATAGATATGTCAGGATCAACTTTATCCATTAAGGATTTACATGTGTCAATCGATGAAAAAGAAATTCTAAAAGGGGTAACTCTTGAAATTAAGGGTGGAGAAATCCACGCAATCATGGGACCTAACGGAACTGGTAAATCTACTTTGTCTTCTGCGATTATGGGACATCCTAAATATGAAGTAACTTCTGGTTCAATCTCTCTTGATGGAGAAGATGTACTTGAAATGGAAGTAGATGAGCGTGCTCGTGCTGGTCTATTTTTAGCGATGCAATACCCAAGCGAAATTAGCGGGGTAACAAATGCGGACTTCTTACGTTCAGCTGTTAACAGCCGTCGTGAAGAGGGAGACGAAGTTTCTTTAATGAAATTCATCCGTCAAATGGACAAAAACATGGAGTTTTTAGAAATGGATCCAGATATGGCTCAACGTTACTTAAACGAAGGGTTCTCTGGTGGAGAAAAGAAGCGTAACGAAATTCTACAATTAATGATGATTCAGCCAAAGATTGCGATCCTTGACGAAATCGACTCTGGATTAGATATCGACGCGTTAAAGGTTGTTTCAAAAGGAATTAACGAAATGCGTAGCTCTGAGTTTGGTTGCTTAATGATCACTCACTACCAACGTTTATTAAACTACATCACACCGGACAAAGTTCACGTAATGATGCAGGGACGTATCGTTAAATCTGGTGGCCCTGAACTTGCTCAACGTTTAGAAGCTGAAGGATATGATTGGATTAAAAAAGAGCTTGGCATTGAGGACGAAACTGTCGGGCAAGAAGCGTAAGTTAGGGGGACCAGACATGACTACAGAAACCGTATTACCATTCGATAAGGAATATGTGACTTCTTTTTCAAAAGAGATGGGTGAGCCAGCTTGGTTAACGGAACTTCGCGTAAATGCGTTAGCGACAGCTGAAAGCCTATCACTTCCAAGACCTGATAAAACAAATATTACAAAATGGAACTTTACTCAATTCGATAAGCATATTGTTAAAAGTGAAGATTATGCTTCTCCTTCTGATCTTCCGGAAGAAGTAAAATCATTGATCGGTACAGAAGAAGGCGAGAAAACATTATACATTCAACGCAATAACCGCCCGACGATTCTTTCTGTTTCAGAAGAACTGAAAAATCAAGGCGTGGTGTTTGTAGATATCTTTACAGCTGCTCGTGAGCATGGAGACCTTTTACAAAAGTACTTCATGAAAGACGGTGTAAAGGTTGATGAGCATAAGCTTACTGCTCTTCATGCGGCATTTATGAACGGTGGAGTATTCCTATATGTTCCTAAAAACGTGGAAGTTTCTGCACCAGTTCAAGCGGTATTTATCCATGATGACAAGGAAGCAAATGTGTTCAACCATGTTCTTGTAGTGGCTGAAGACAATAGCTCTGTCACTTATGTTGAAAACTATATTTCATTGGTAGAAGAAGCAAACTCAATTTTTAACATCGTAACGGAAGTAGTTACAGGTACAAATGCTACCGTTCAATACGGTGCAGTTGATACTTTAGCTAAAGGTGTAACAACGTATGTAAACCGTCGTGGAGTGACAGGACGTGACTCTCGTATTGAATGGGCACTTGGTTTAATGAATGACGGCAACACTATTTCTGATAACGTGACAAACCTTGTTGGAGATGGCTCAGTTGGCGACATGAAAATGGTAACTGTTGGACGTGGGGAGCAAACACAAAACTTCACAACAAGTGTTGTTCACTGGGGCAAGCACACGGATGGCCAAATCCTCAAGCATGGTGTGACGAAAGACAGTGCTACCTCTATCTTTAACGGGATTGGAAAAATTGAATACGGTGCAACCAAGTCAAATGCGGAGCAAGAATCACGCGTATTAATGCTAAGTGAAAAAGCACGTGGGGATGCTAACCCAATTCTTCTTATTGATGAAGATGATGTAACGGCAGGACACGCCGCTTCAGTAGGACGCGTGGATCCACTTCAACTTTACTACCTAATGAGCCGTGGAATTCCTAAGACAGAAGCAGAACGCCTTGTTATTCATGGATTCTTAGCTCCTGTTGTTAACGAGCTTCCAATCGAAGGTGTGAAAAAGCAATTAGTGGAAGTTATCGAAAGGAAAGTAAGATAATGAATATTCAGGATATTCGCAGTCACTTTCCGATTCTGCATCAAGAAGTGAACGGCAAACCATTAGTGTATCTTGATAGCGCAGCGACTTCTCAAAAGCCCGTTTCGGTAATCGAAACGTTAGAGAAGTATTATAAAGAATACAATTCGAATGTGCACCGAGGCGTTCACACGCTTGGTACAAAAGCAACCGACGCTTATGAAGGGGCACGTGAAAAGGTTAGAAGGTTTATTAATGCAAAATCTACGGAAGAGATTATCTTCACTCGTGGAGCGACTACAGCATTAAACTTTGTCGCCCAAAGCTATGGTACAGACAATCTTCGTGAGGGTGATGAAATTGTCATCACCTTTATGGAGCACCATGCCAATATTATTCCTTGGCAGCAAGTAGCCAAGAAAACCGGTGCTACTCTTAAGTACATTCCCCTTCAAGAGGATGGAACAATTAGCCTAGACGATGTAAGAGCAACAGTTACCTCGAATACAAAGATTGTTTCCGTAATGAAGGTTTCGAATGTTTTAGGAGTCATGAACCCAATTAAAGAAATAGCCAAGATCGCTCATGAAAATGGTGCGGTAATGGTGGTTGACGGTGCCCAAGCTGCTCCTCATATGAAGATTGATGTACAGGATCTAGACTGCGACTTCCTTGCTTTTTCAGGTCATAAAATGTGTGGACCAACTGGAATTGGAGTTCTCTATGGGAAGAAACAGCATTTAGAAAAAATGGAGCCAGTTGAGACAGGTGGAGAAATGATCGACTTTGTAGATTTATACGAATCTACTTGGAAAGAGCTTCCTTGGAAGTTTGAAGCAGGTACCCCAATTATTGCGGGAGCTGTTGGACTTGGGGCTGCGATTGATTTCCTAGAGCAAATTGGCTTAGAAAATATAGAAGCACACGAGCATAAGCTAGCTGCTTATGCGATGGAGAAATTATCACGAATTGAAGGAATGACGATATACGGTCCGAAAGATCCAGGTCTTCGTGCTGGTGTGGTTACTTTCAATATCGATGATGTTCATCCGCATGATGTGGCAACAGTGCTTGACGCAGAAGGTATTGCCGTACGTGCTGGTCATCATTGTGCACAGCCTCTAATGAAATGGCTAAAGGCTTCTGCAACAGCTCGTGCTAGCTTTTACCTGTACAACACCGAAGAAGAGATTGATAAGCTTGTGGAAGGGCTTATCAAAACAAAGGAGTATTTTAGCGATGTCTTCTAATCATTTAGATACCCTCTATAGACAGGTAATTATGGATCATTACAAAAACCCTCGTAATAAAGGGGTTTTAGAAAACGATAGCCTAACCATCAATATGAATAATCCAACATGTGGAGACCGGATTCAGCTTACACTTAAGCTTGAGGAAGGTGTCGTGAAGGATGCAAAATTTGAAGGGGAAGGCTGCTCAATCTCTATGTCATCTGCTTCTATGATGACGCAAGCCATCAAAGGGAAAAAGCTTGAAGAAGCATTAAAGTTATCGGAAGTGTTTTCCCAAATGATGCAAGGCAAGGAATACGATGATAGCCTAGACTTAGGTGATATAGAAGCATTACAAGGTGTTTCCAAGTTTCCAGCGCGAATTAAGTGTGCGACTCTAGCGTGGAAAGCAATGGAAAAGGGCATTAAAGAAGAACAATAAGGGGAAGCATAAACGCATGCTCCTACGAATGGAGGAACACGACAATGGCTAAAAAAGCGCCTGAAATCGGTGATTACAAATATGGCTTTGCCGATAAAGATGTGTCTATCTTCCGCTCGAAGCGTGGATTAACACGTGAAATCGTGGAAGAAATCTCAAAAATGAAGCAAGAGCCGCAATGGATGCTTGATTTTCGTTTGAAATCACTAGAGCATTTTTACAATATGCCAATGCCACAATGGGGTGGAGATTTAGCGGCATTAAATTTTGATGAAATTACGTACTATGTAAAACCTTCTGAAAAGACAGAACGTTCTTGGGATGAAGTTCCTGAAGAAATTAAACAAACATTTGATAAGCTTGGTATTCCTGAAGCTGAACAAAAGTACTTAGCAGGTGTATCTGCTCAGTACGAATCTGAGGTTGTATATCACAACATGCAGGAAGATCTTGAAAATCTAGGAATTGTGTTTAAGGACACTGATTCTGCCCTTCGTGAAAATGAAGACATCTTCCGTGAGCACTGGGCAAAAGTTATTCCACCAACGGATAACAAATTTGCTGCATTAAACTCTGCTGTATGGTCAGGTGGATCTTTCATCTATGTACCTAAAGGTGTAAAGGTAGAAACTCCACTTCAAGCTTATTTCCGTATCAACTCTGAAAACATGGGGCAGTTCGAGCGTACGCTTATCATTGTTGATGAAGGCGCACATGTACACTATGTAGAAGGTTGTACAGCACCTGTTTATACAACAAACTCCCTTCATAGTGCGGTTGTTGAAATCATTATCAAGAAAGATGCTTACTGCCGTTATACAACGATTCAAAACTGGGCAAACAACGTGTTTAACCTAGTTACGAAGCGTGCGGTTTGTGAAGCAAACGCAACAATGGAATGGATTGATGGAAACATCGGTTCTAAGCTGACTATGAAATACCCAGCGGTAATCCTTAAAGGCGAAGGTGCTCGTGGAATGACCTTATCAATCGCACTAGCTGGTAAAGGTCAACACCAAGATGCTGGAGCGAAGATGATTCACTTAGCTCCTAACACGTCTTCTACCATTGTTTCAAAGTCAATTTCGAAGCAAGGTGGAAAAGTAACGTACCGTGGGATCGTTCATTTTGGACGTAAAGCTGACGGCGCACGTGCGAACATTGAGTGTGACACGCTGATCATGGATAATCAGTCTACTTCAGATACCATTCCTTACAACGAAATCTTAAACGACAACATCTCATTAGAGCATGAAGCGAAGGTTTCAAAGGTTTCTGAGGAGCAATTGTTCTATCTAATGAGCCGTGGTATTTCTGAAGAAGAAGCAACAGAAATGATCGTAATGGGCTTTATCGAACCATTCACGAAAGAACTTCCGATGGAATATGCAGTTGAAATGAACCGTCTAATCAAGTTCGAGATGGAAGGTTCAATCGGTTAAAGAATAAAGGAAACGTTCACCCTAGAAGGTGAACGTTTTTTCATACATATGATATGATGATGACAATAGATGGAGGGGTGGAATGATCTATATTGGAGTGACTGGTTGGGGTGACCATGATCGATTGTACGGTCCACATACCTCACCTAGAAATAAGTTAAAAGAGTATGCTGGTTTTTTTCCAACTGTCGAAGTCGATTCCTCCTTTTATGCTATACAGCCTACAAAAAATGCGCAAAGATGGATCGAGGATACCCCGCCTTCCTTTCGTTTTATTGTAAAGGCATATCAAGGGATGACTGGGCATTCGAGAGGTGAAATTCCTTTTGAAAGCAAAGAGCAAATGTTTCAAGGGTTTAAGGATTCTCTTACACCTTATATAGAGAGCGAAAAGTTAGCTATTGTCTTGTTTCAGTTTCCGCCATGGTTTGATTGTAAAAGGGAGCATGTTGAATACTTGCGTTGGTGCAAAAAACAGATGGGTGATATCCCGTGCGCTCTTGAATTTCGGCATCAATCGTGGTTTCGTCCCTCCTTTTATGAGCGAACACTTCAATTTATGAAGGAAGAAGAGTGGATTCATAGCATTTGTGATGAACCGCAATCGGGAGATGGGTCTGTCCCTACTGTGCTCGAATCACTAGGGAAAGAGAAGCTGTTGATTCGTTTTCATGGACGAAACGTACATGGTTGGCAAAAACGTACAGAAAACTGGCGGGAAGTCAGATACTTATATCGGTATAATCAGAATGAATTGAGACAATGGGTAGAGCATATAAAAAAGCTAGAAAAAGAAACGGAACATCTATATATCGTTTTTAATAATAATTCTGGTGGAGATGCCGCTGATAACGCGCTTGAGTTGATTGATCTACTCGGAATCGAGTATGAAAACTTAGCACCTCGCCAGCTTGATTTGTTTTAGCATTTTTGTGAGAGGAGAGACAGTATGACCTTAGAAGATATTCATATTTATCACACGAATGACCTACATAGTCATTTTGAACACTGGACAAGGATCAGCTCTTTCTTGCAGAGAAGGAGAGACCTTCATCAAAGTGCAAACGAAGACGTTCTTCTATTTGACATAGGTGATCATATGGACCGTTGGCATCCTCTGACAGATGCTACACGGGGAAAGCGAAACACCGAGCTATTAAATGAAGTGGGATACACGGCCGTAACGATTGGAAATAATGAAGGAATTACTCTCTCCTTCGAAGACTTAGACACTCTATATCAAAAGAGAACATTTGATGTTATTGTAGCTAATTTTTTTACGGCTATAGGCACTCGTCCTCAGTGGGTAGAGCCATATCATATTTATGAGCTGAAAAATAAAGCACGTGTTGCTGTTATCGGTTTGACCGCCTATTTTTCACATTTTTATGGACAGCTGGGCTGGGAACTATCCGAACCGATGGAAGAACTAAAGCGCCAGCTAGCACAAATAAAAGAAAAGGCAGACATCATCATTCTCCTCTCTCATTTAGGCATACATGATGATGAAGCCATTGCTGAGCAATTTCCTGAAATTGATGTGATTTTAGGGGCGCATACCCATCATGTGTTTCATGAAGGAAAAGAAATAAATGGTGTCATTCTTGGTGCTGCAGGAAAGTACGGAATGTTTGTTGGCCATATTACACTTACGATTGATAGCGAGACACTTCACGTGATGAAAAAGCGAGCAATTGCATATGATTCAAATAAACTTCCTTATGTTGAAAACGAAAAGGAAGAGGAGAATCGGCTGTATGAAGAAGGAAAGGCGTTGCTTTTTACCGAGGTTGCTAGAATAGAAGAGCCTTACCGCTCGAGGGAAGTGTTAGCTCGCCTTCTTTGTGAAACTCTTCGCAGCTGGTGTAAGGTAGATAGTGCCTTTTTAAACGAAGGGTTAATATTGCGTGATTTACCAAGTGAAACGGTTACGGAATACGATTTATTAACAATTTGTCCACATCCCATAAATCCTACGGTGGTCGACCTTTCAGGTGCTGAATATCAAGAAGTCATCAGACTTGCATTAGATGAAAAGTGGGGGAATATGGTGATTAAGGGGTTTGGATTTCGTGGCACTTTCATGGGGAAAATGGTTTTTGAGGGTGTTGAGGTGAAGCATGAGAATAATGGACTCTCTTTTTATATTAATGGTAAGAAAATTGAAAGAGAAGCACGCTATCAATTAGCAATTCCAGACATGTTTACTTTTGGTCAGCTGTTTCCTGAAATTAGAAGAGCGGAGCATAAAGTATTCTTCTTCCCAGAGTTTATGCGTGATTTATTACGCTGGAAGCTTCAAAACTTGCAATAGCTAGGCAAATGAAACTCACATTTTTTCTTCCTATTACATAAGTTGATAAGGAAGAAAGGAGAGTGTAGCAAGTGATTGAGCTTTCACCTATTGAAATCAATGGACACACTTTTTTAAGTGTATCAGTTAAACTTCCAAAAACGAATTTGCTCGTAGTGAGTAATGATAAAGGATACATCATGTGTGGTGCTCTTGATGTGGCACTTCTCAATGAAAAGCTTAAGGATAGAAAAGTTATTGCCGGTAGAGCCGTTGGTGTTAAAACCATTGAGCAGCTTTTAGAGGCACCTTTAGAGTCCGTTACGTATGAAGCGGAAAATTTAGGGATTACAAAGGGTATGCTTGGAAAAGATGCCATGTTAAAAATGATTTAAAAAGGCGCAGAGTATGCGCCTTATTTTACTTTTAATTGGAAATAATGGTAATAGGAAATAGGTTTGTCCTTATTCATAAGCAAAAGTAGTCATTTGGCCTATTTATTTTTTCAATTAGGTACTAAAGTATGTTGAAATTTAGTCGATAATAGAGTTATCTTAGAAGATAAAGTAGGAATTTGTCAGGACTTGTTGAATAATGTCAGTCAGACTAATACAGGAGAACTATAATGAGACTAGTAGCTACCGCTAATGTAGAATCTGGAACTATACTAGGAAAAACAGTTAGAAATGATAAAGGTCAGATTTTACTAAGCGAGGGAGTAGAGTTAAACAAAAAGATGCTTAATCGCTTACAACTGCTGGGCATTACCTACATATATATAAAAGATTCTGTAACAGAAGGGATCGAGTATATCGAGGTACTCCCTGATTCAATTCGAAGAGAGGCTGTCCAAACGATTGAAACGACCTTCCAAGAGCTTCAAAAGGATAGCAAATTTAATTCCACATTTGTTATTGAAAAAGCGTCAAAAAGATTTAAAGATCTGATTCGACAGCTTTTATTTGAGTTGAAAAATAATGAAAATTTGTTAACCATGTTGGCTGATGTCTATACATATGATAACTATATCTTCACACATTCCTTACATGTGACCATGTATTCTCTTGCGATTGGAATGAAGTTAAAGCTCCCTCCTAAAGAACTTGAAATACTAGGGATGGGAGCCATACTTCACGATGTAGGGAAAATGAAAGTACCATGTGAAATTCTTCAGAAGCCTGGAAAATTAACAGATCAAGAATACGATGAGATTAAAAGGCATCCTGAAGAAGGCTTCCAAATGCTTCGTAATGTTCCAGCGATGTCCCTTATTGTCGCTCATTGTGCGTATCAGCATCATGAACGGCTAAATGGGACCGGATATCCACGCGGTATCGAAGGCGAAGATATTCATCAGCTTGCGAAAATTATTGCGGTAGCTGATGTGTTTGATGCGGTTACCTCAAATCGTGTGTATCGTGATGCAATGCTACCCCATCATGGCCTAGAAATTTTGTTTGCCGGATCAGGAACCCTTTTTGATCCAAAAATAATAGAGGCATTTCGTAAAGGGGTAGCCATTTACCCTGTTGGAATTACGGTTATACTTGATGATGGCCGTAAAGGAGTTGTATCCAAACAAAACATGGGAGTCAGCGACCGGCCGGTTGTAAGGATCATTGAAGAAGATGGTAAAAGCATTGACCCGTACGAACTAGACCTAAGCAAAAGCTTAACAACAATGATTGTCGAATGCGACACGACCTTTCCTAAAAAAGCGTAACTAGTCTATCAAAGATAAAAAAATTCATATTTTTGCGCTAGTTCCCTCCTTTACAGCATACATATAGCTTGTAAAGGGGGGATTTGTCTTGCGTAAATTTCGCGGTCGTCTGCCGCGGAGAGGTCCATTGCCGTTCAGATACGTTTTTTTACTTACCTTTGTGTTTTTCATCTTTTCAACAGCAGCTGGTCTTTGGATAATAAATGAGGGGCTAAAGCCTACACTTGTTAGCTATGCAAACTCACAAACTCGAAAAATTGCTTCACTTGTCATAAATAATGCAGTAAGTAAAAAAATAACAAACGTTATGGATATAAAATTCGAAGAGACCGGTGATGGAGATGTGGTGTTCCTAAACGCAGAACATCTCAACCGTGTTAAAGCAGAAGTAACTGAGTTGGTACAAGATAATATTAAAAAAGCAGAAAAGGGAGACCTCTCAGAGCTTGAATCATTCACCGATATTGAAATCAATACGGATAAAAAGGAAAACGGAATCGTTTATTATGTTCCATTAGGTCAGGCTACCAATAATGCCCTTTTAGGTAACTTAGGACCAAAAATACCAATAAAATTTAACTCCATCGGTTCCGTTACCTCTACCTTTAAGACAGTGAAAGAAGAATTGGGAATTAATAATACGTGGGTAGAAATTCATGTTCAAGTGGAAGTAAAGGTACAGATCATCATTCCATTTGCTACGGAAATTATTACCGTTAAAGAGGATGTGCCGGTTGCGACTGGTCTAATAAAAGGGGAAGTTCCACAGTTTTATAACGGTGGCGGCGGTGATTCTGGTGCATCAATTGACCTACCTATGGACAACTAATCAGTAAGTGAAAAAGTCAGAGGATATCTGTGTTCTTCTGACTTTTTTTCTATAGAAAAGTGGGAAGAAAGGGGTGGAAGAGATGGAGAGAGGAGGGGAAAGAAGTATGCGAGAATAATATTCTGAAATGTTAGTCTTTTCACATTTTTAATAACTTCTACTATATTAACGTATTAAACTAAATTATTATTCTGAAAATAAAGTTTTGACAGATGGACAAAAACTAGCTATACTAATTTTAGATTAAATCAAATAATCAGAAAATATAAAAAGTTCCAATTATTTTCTAAAATAAGGAAAAAAGTTTGGGACTCAGTAGGAGGTCATTTTTACTATGGATAATCGTCCACAATGGGGGACTCGTGCAGGTTTTATCATGGCAGCAGTTGGATCAGCTGTAGGACTAGGAAATATCTGGCGTTTTCCCGCAGTAGCTTATGAAAATGGAGGAGGAGCATTCTTTTTACCGTACTTATTCGCTATTTTAACTGCTGGTATCCCGCTTCTCGTTCTAGAGTTTACACTAGGTCATAAATATCGCGGATCATCTCCATTAACATTCGCTCGTCTAAACAAGAAAACTGAATGGCTTGGCTGGTGGCAAGTTGCGATTTCATTTGTTATCTCAACATACTATGCTGTTATTATAGCTTGGGCAATGTCATTTGCTTACTTCTCTTTCGGAGAAAAATGGGGTAAGGACCCAGGAGCATTCCTATTCGGAGACTATTTAAAGCTTGCTGAAGCACCAGGTCAGGTTGGTAGCATCGTTCCTAGCGTTTTTATTCCATTAGTACTAGTTTGGGTCATTGCACTTGGTGTTCTTTTCAAAGGTGTTAAAAAGGGTATTGAAGCAGCGAACAAGATCTTTATTCCGGCACTTGTTATTTTATTCCTTGTAATCGTCGTTCGCGCTGTAACATTAGATGGAGCTGCTCAAGGTTTGGATGCATTCTTCAAGCCAAACTGGAGCTTAATTGCAGAACCTAAGGTTTGGGTTGCTGCATACGGTCAAATTTTCTTCAGCTTATCAATTGGTTTTGCGATTATGGTTACGTATTCTAGTTATTTACCAAAGAAGACAGACTTAACAAATAATGCATTTATCACAGCTTTTGCTAACTCTGGTTTTGAATTATTAGCAGGTATTGGTGTATTTGCTGCCTTAGGTTTTATGGCTCAGCAGCAAGGTGTGGCTGTCAGTGAAGTAGTTGCTGGTGGAGTAGGGTTAGCTTTCGTAGTTTTCCCGCAAATCATTAGTGAATTCCCTGCATTTAACGGTCTATTAGGATCTATTTTCTTCCTGTGTTTAGTATTAGCTGGTTTAACATCTTTAATTTCGATCATTGAAACATATGTAGCTGGAATTCAAGACAAATTTAAAGTATCACGTAACAAAGCGGTAGCAATTGGTGGAGGAATCTCTGCAGTCATTTCGATTCTATTTGCCACTCAAGGTGGATTATACTTCCTTGACGCTGCTGACTATTTTATCAACCAATTTGGTATTGTTGTAGCTGGATTTGCGGAAGTAGTAATTGTAGCTTGGGTACTACGTGAAATGAAGGTTCTTCAACAGCATGCTAATAGCATGTCAGATATCCTTTTAGGTGCGTGGTGGAAAGTTTGCTTAGGAGTAATTACTCCAGTTGTTTTAGGATATATGATGATTCAAAACTTCATCAATAACTTAAAAGATAATTACGAAGGATACCCAACAAGCTTCCTATTATATACAGGTTGGGGAGTAGCGTTAGCTGCCATTGTTGTTGGATTTGTATTCGCTGCTTTCAAGTGGCAAAAAGGTGCATTAGATTTACCTTCAACTGATAGCAAGGAGGTTTCAAAATAATGTCAACGAGTGCGATTGTTATGATGGTTGTTGGTATGGTCGTTTTATGGGGTGGATTTGCAGCTAGCATTGCTAATGCAGTTTCCAAAACGAAAAAGGCAAATTAAATTATATAAAAGAAGGACTAGCGGATTTAAATCCGTTAGTCCTTTATTTTTTTCTTTTACTTGCACGTTCTTGACGTTCCCAAAGTTTTAAATGTGGAAACGGATCATAGCTCCATTCTGTATATCCATTATCACGATACATTCCATAATGAAGATGGGGTGGGAATTTACCTGACGTACCTGGAGGTCCATAACCAGAACTTCCGACACCGCCTATGACCATTCCAGGTTCAACGATTTGTCCTACCTTTAATTCCTTACTGAAGCCACTTAAATGGGCGAAATAATGATAGTTATTGTTAATATCACGGATCCCGATTCGCCAGCCGCCAAAACGGTTCCAGCCTTTCATTTCAACAATGCCATATGAGGTTGCACGAACAGGAACGCCATAGTGGGCAAAAATATCTGTTCCTTCATGCATGCGTCGTCCACCCCAGCCACGAGCGTCTCCCCATGTGTTTCGATAGCTATAATCGGATCTAAGGGGTACTGGAAAGGCGTGACTATCAAGATCTAGTCGACCATAATTTTTATAAATTTCGGACTTTCCGATAATAATCCCTACTGTTTTATCTCGTTTATAATAATCCCAAAGACCAATTTTTATATTATCATGGTCCGTCCCGTAAGATAGGATGAAGTTTGCAAAAGCAAAAAGAACATCTTCGTCATCTTTCAAACTTGCCTTGCCATCCCCGTTCCCATCGATTCCAAAACCGTTAAAGTACTTAATGGACATCGGATTCTCATCTTCAAGATTTGGGTTCAGCGGACCAACCCATTGCTCTGGTTTGTAGTAAATGCCAGTTAGACCCTCCGCTTTCGGCAAATCACGTCGAGACTGCCTAAGACTTCTTTCATATTGGTCAACAGCGGCCATATAGTACCAAGGAATATTGGTAGCTGCTTCCACTTCTTTATATAGCTCGAGTCGCTTTGCATAAATGGTCTGTTGATCGGTTTCAGCGTGTGCATATCGATCAGAAGGTAATAATAGCATCATAACAAGAAAAATAAAGATTCCTTTTAGCAGTTTCCGCACGATGATCCTCCTTCAAAAGAATTAACATGCTTTAGTTTGTCTTAAAACATTTAAAACAATATATATCAATTACTGGTAATAGTAAGTCTCTTGCTTGTCGTATAATCTTCATTATGTTAAAGTGATTCAGGAGTAGTCTGAAATAGCTACATAGTGTGAAAAAAACACTTATCATATAAGGATGGTGTGGGAAGTTGAGCAAAAACCAAGAACATTTACGTAAACCCGAGTGGTTGAAAATTAAATTAAACACGAACGAAAATTATACAGGCTTGAAAAAGATGATGAGAGAGAAAAAGCTTCATACCGTTTGTGAAGAAGCAAAATGCCCTAATATTCATGAATGTTGGGCTGTTAGACGTACCGCTACATTTATGATCTTAGGTGATATTTGTACTCGTGCTTGCCGTTTCTGTGCGGTTAAAACGGGTCTTCCGACAGAACTTGACCTTCAAGAACCAGAACGTGTGGCTGATTCTGTTGTGTTAATGAATCTAAAGCATGTGGTTGTTACGGCTGTAGCACGTGATGACTTGAAAGACGGTGGTGCAGCAGTATTTGCTGAAACCGTTCGTGCCATCCGCAGAAAGAGTCCGTTCACAAGTATTGAAGTACTTCCATCAGATATGGGTGGAGTTGAAGAGAATCTTCGTATGCTAATGGATGCGCGCCCTGACATCTTGAATCATAATATTGAAACGGTGAAACGTTTATCGGATCGTGTGAGAGCACGTGCAAAATACGACCGTTCACTTGAGTTCTTAAGAAGAGCAAAGGAAATGCAACCGGATATTCCTACAAAGTCATCCATTATGATTGGTCTAGGTGAAACGAAGGAAGACCTACTTGAAGCAATGGATGATTTACGAGCAAATAACGTTGATATTTTAACAATTGGACAGTATCTGCAGCCGTCTAAAAAGCATCTGCCAGTTGAAAAATACTACCGCCCTGAAGAATTTGCTGAGCTAAAAGAAATTGCCCTAAGCAAAGGCTTTAGTCACTGTGAAGCTGGTCCGCTTGTACGTTCCTCTTACCATGCAGACGAGCAGGTAAACGCAGCAGCTAAGCACAAGCAATTATTAGGTGAAAAAGAAGCGAAGGAAGCATAATATAAGAAAAGAGGCATTACGAAGTTCGTAAGCCTCTTTTTCTTATCGGTTCATTTTCGCCTTCATCTGTTGGCTTATATCATCTTTGTCCATGTCTTCATTAAGCTCTCCCTGGGCTTCACCATTCGCATTTTCACCTGTGCTCATGCTTTTCCCTTGAGGAGAAGATAGCATTTGCTTAATGAGCTGGTTGATTCCAGTTTCCGTATTTGCACTATTCGGACCGAGGTTGGCAAAATTCTCGACATTTGGACGAAGTGCTTCATTATCACTAACATATACATGGTACCATCTCGGTATAACGGACATAGCCATACGCTTTACTTGGTCAGCTGTTAAATTACGATCACTAGAATCGGTATGGTACACTATGAGAACTTCCTCATCTGTTACTAATGTGGAGATATCGTCTACATTAGGAACATCTGTGCAATACTCACCGATGATATCGGCCACCTTTTCACGATCAATGGCAGCATAGTGATTTTGGGACTGTGTACGAGCCATTTCGTCCTTTTTATGTCTTACATAGCCAAAATCTTCAGAACCATTCTTATCTCGATTGTATATATCACCAGTTGCGTCATTAACGCTTAGAGCATTGCTTCGTTCGTTCTGAACATCATCACGCCCTAGATTATTTTGACAAGCAGTAAGTGTTGTCATTGCACAAATTCCAAGGATTATCATTGAGTTTTTCAAGATTTACACCCCCTCTTTTATAGAATGACCACGAGAATTCTTTTTTCCTCTTAGTAATTCATGGAGAATCAGTTATAATTTAAAATAGATGAGTTAGTGAGGTGGACAAATGATCTGTATCGGGAATATATGTTACGAAGTAGTAGAAGAACGATCAAATGGATTCAATGAAGATGCCTTTAAGGCTCGCTACAGCGATATATTAACGAAGTATGACTATATCGTGGGTGATTGGGGTTACGGTCAACTCCGTCTACGAGGGTTCTTTGAGGATAGTAATCATAAAGCAACATTTGACACGAAAATCAGTACATTAACAGAATATCTGTATGAATACTGTAACTTTGGGTGTCCCTACTTTGTAGCTAAGCGTGTAAAAAATACCAATACGATAAAAAATGACGTGTAGCGATACACGTCATTTTTCGTCCATGAATGGATTATTCTTATAAGGAGCCTGAGTATCCCTTGTTGGATCATCATGCGTTGGATGTGCTCCGTCCATTTGTCTAGGGAGCCCCTCATGGAGCGTTTTATTTTCATAGTTGAATGCACTATAAGAACGCTGTTCCGTTGCCCCTGCAAGTTCCTGTTTGCCTTGTAGAGGCTCGTCTGCCTTATAAGGAGAGCCATATGGTCCTTCTGGTGTTTGTTGAGGAGGAATATAACTTCTCCCAACCTCTACATTTGAAAAATCTGTATACTTCTCATCACTCATGGTCTTTCCCCCTCTCTCATTAGTATGTGAGAGGTTAAGGAAAGAATTCAAAACTTACGCTAATTCCATTAAAAAGGAACGTAATTCTTCCGCATCTTCCTCAGAAAGCTGAAAAGCATACTCTAAATATCCTTCTTCTTTTAAATCATCTGGACCAATGATCGCAAATCGACTACCTTGAATATCAAGTACAATATGTTTGCCATAATATCTATCTGATTGAATAATGGCTAAGTCAAATCGAGTGTTTTCACCCATAAAGCTTATAAAACGTGTTTTTGTATTCACTAATTCATCATATAGAAAGAAACGATCTCCCATCCTTGTCACCCCTATGTCTCAATGTAACGCCTACTATCATCTTAACAGAACAAACAAGCCCATACTAGATGCTTGCTCTGAAGAGAAATATAGAATAGGAAAAGCGTCTCGTTTTTCCTAATTTATGTTACAATGGAAATAGTTTTCACCGCGAACTTCTGAGAGGAATGAGACGAAATGGCATGGACCACGAAGTCATTAAACAACTTATTACAGTGGAGAAAGGTAGTCTGGCCTCTAAGGTCCATTCGAATGTATCCTCCACAATTCGTCATAAGAGACCCGATTATTCAAGGGGTACAAAAATCCTTTAATCAAGGCCATGAAGTGGCTGTTATTGTGTTTAACATATCTAATATGAAAGACATTTATGAGCAGTTAAGTGAGACGCAATATATAGATTTTATTAAAAAATTGAAGATGAAATTTCAACAGGTTATTCAAGAGCAAATTGAGGATGATGACCTGCTTTTGTTGCACGATTACAACAGTGATGGAATCACTTTATTTATTAAGGTAGATCATGAACAGCACTGTATTTCTGAAATCGATCAGGTGATGAAGAAGGTCTTACGGGAAACAGAAAATAGGCTATGCAGCCAATTTCCAAGCTTAATCATTCAGTTTGAATCAGGCTATATGTTTGTTGAAAAGAAGCAATACTCCATTCAGGAAGCAATCTTAAAGGCTGGGCAGCAAGCGTTGGCGATGGCAGAAAAGCGAGTGCAAACTGAGTTCAATGAGCTTCTTTATAGTCTGAGCAGAATTGTCGCGCAAAAAAATATTTTGCTTCTCGCCCAACCGATCTTTGATGTAGCCACGAAGGAAATCCGTGCCTGGGAAATGCTAACAAGAGGACCAAAGGGAACGGAATATGAAAACCCATTACATCTATTTTCAGTTGCACGCCAAACAGGAATGTTATATGACTTAGAATTAATTGTTCTAGAAAAAGCACTCCAACAAATTAATGATACAGGCTGTACACACGATATTTTCATTAACTTTACCCCGATTACGGTGGGGAATCAAAAGTTCATTCGTGATCTAAAGAAGCTGATGGGGAAATATAAAAATATCTCGCCGACTCAAATTACGATTGAAATTACAGAGAGAGATTCCATCGATGGTATGGAATACTTTATTTATAATATCAACCTTCTAAGAAATTTTGGCTTCCGTATTGCGGTGGACGATACGGGTGCAGGTTATGCGTCATTAAACACTATTAGTGAAATTATGCCTGATATTATTAAAATTGACCGATCCGTCATTCAGGATATTGACAAAAACTCGCTGAAAGAATCTATGCTCAAGGGGCTTCTTCTTGTTGCCCGTGAGGCCGGATCCCTCGTTGTTGCTGAAGGAATTGAAAGTGAAGAGGAAGCGTCTGTCTTATCCAGAAATCGTGTCGATTTAGCACAGGGATACTTATTTGCTAGACCAGCTTCGTTAATTCATGGACTAGCATCTGTATAAACAAAAATTGTGCTATTAGGAAAGGAGCTGACGATACGTGTACTTTGTTGATAGAGAATTAATTGAGGAAAGATTAATTTATTTAGAAAAGCAAATACAGCAGTTTGAAGGAAAGAATGAGTGGAGTACGGCTCTTGAACATGCTGCACTTGAGCGACTTACACAAATGATGATTGAATCTATCCTTGATGTTGGCAACGCGATGATCGATGGATTTATCATGCGTGACCCTGGTAGCTATGAGGATATTATCGATATTCTAGAGGATGAGAAGGTCATTTCGACTAATATGAGCCAGGACTTGAAAGTGATGGTTCAATATCGCAAAACACTCGTTCAGGATTATACAAGGATTGATCATGAAGATGTGAAGAATACTTTTTCACAGATCCTTCCATCGGTTAAGCTTGTTTCTGATTCTGTAAGACAGTACTTAACGAACGAACTCGGTCCAGTCACCGCATTTAAAAACTAAGCAAAGCCTCTGTTGTTGAGGCTTTTTTGTGTTTTCTATCTGTTTTGTGCAGAATAATTAGGGAGGATTGTGGGATTGAGGATTAGTTATATCGGGATGAAAATTGAGAATCGCAAGTAGATTTGGGGAATCGCAAATAAAATTTGAGGATCGCAAATAAATTTCAGGAATCGCAAATAAAACCAAAGAATAGCAAGTAAAACCTGAGGATCACAAAAAAATCTTCAAAATTGTAGCTAGGTCCTGAAAAATTCGTAAATTTAATCTAATTCTCATAGCAAAACCTGCAATATCTTAAGAAAATTGCAAGAAATCCACCTGATTTATCGAAAACCACATAAAAAAATTAAAATAAACAGGAGCTAAAAAGATGAAAAAGTATAAAGGATACCTAATCGACCTAGACGGGACGATGTATAGAGGAACTGAACTAATTCAAGAAGCAGCAGATTTCGTGAAGCAGTTAAAGGAGCAAAACATACCGTATTTATTTGTAACCAACAATTCCTCAAGAACACCTAGCCAGGTAGCAACAAAACTACGTGATTTCGGCATTCCAACGACCGATGATCAAGTATTTACTACTAGCATGGCAACAGCAAACTATATCGCTAAGCAAAAACAAGATGCAACCGTGTATTGTATTGGCGAAGAGGGACTTAAAACAGCATTAGCTGAGAAAGGATTCCAGCAAGCTGAGACAGATGTTGACTTTGTGGTATGTGGAATTGACCGTGACATTACATATGAAAAGCTTGCCACTGCTTGTTTAGCGGTTCGATCGGGGGCAACCTTTATTTCAACGAATGCAGATATTGCGATTCCAACTGAGCGTGGATTATTGCCTGGAAATGGATCGCTCACTTCGGTTATCGCTGTCTCAACCACAACAAAACCAATTTTTATTGGTAAGCCAGAGGCCATCATTATGGAGCAAGCACTTGAGGTACTAGGAACAAGAAAAGAAGACACCATCATGGTAGGAGACTATTATGATACGGATATTTTGGCTGGAATGAACGCAGGTCTAGACACATTATTAGTTCACACAGGTGTAACGACGAAGGAGCTTCTACAAGGGTACGAAAAGCAACCAACTTATGTTCTTGACTCGTTGGATCAGTGGGAAGTATAAGGGAAAGAAAGGGATGAACACTCGTATTCATCCCTTTCTTTTGTCTAGCTGCAGTAGCTAGGGGCTCGGGACATAAGCCAAATCTCTCCAGAAGGCAGGCCTTCCTGCGTGATTCGTCTTATGCCTGTCGCCCCTGACCAAGCTACTTCCGCATTTCGAGTGTTATTCCGTATTCTGAGCACGATGTGCCAATCTGCTTGAAGCAGCAGCGGCAACTGCACCAACAATGTCATCTAAGAAGGTGTGGCATTTTCCTGAAGACTTGTCATTGAGGTCTTTTAGTATCCCAGGTTTTAATTTATCAATATACCCGTAGTTCGTAAAACCGATGGAACCGTACACATTGACGATGGAAAAAGCAAGAACCTCGTCAACTCCATAGAGACCTTCATCCACCTCAATAATGGACTGCAATGGCTCTTCCATCAATTTTTTTTCAGCCATAATGTCTAACTGTATTCCGGTTAAAATGGCATTTTGAACTTCTCTTTTAGAAAGTACTCGCTCTACATTTTCAATGCAGTCTTTCATTTTTAAATCAGGATGATACTTTTCCTGTAGAAAATAGACAAGGTCAGCAATGTCTTGAACTTCCACGCCTCGCTCGTGTAGCCATTTACGTGCTGTTTCTTCTGATAGACTCATCTTCTTCTCTTCAGCCATTCGCTTCACCTTTTCTCTCTCATTTTCACTATATATATAACTATATCATTAAAATTATGCACAGAACCAATTTTGGGTGCACGGTCTACCTTTGAAGCATTTGTCACTTTCCTATCCCTTATACAACAAAACACAAGTTTTCTTTTCCATGAACATATACATAGGTAGTAAAACAAACAAAAGTGGGTGTATGTATGCTTCGAGAAATATTAAATGAACATTTTCAACTTCAAATAGAAGAGCCACTCTCGGTAGGCCGTTATGAGTCAGGGAGAATAAAAAATCAAATGTATATGCTCGTACCTGTAAGCTCCCTGCCTGAGGAAAATCTATCTGAGCTCATGCAGCTTTCTACACATGTCTTGAATCAAGGGGATCGGAACACTTGTCAGTTTTTACAAAAAGAATCAGGAGAATCGGTCATTGAGAGTCAACAGGGGAAGTATGTGGTTCTTGTTGGTCAAATGTCTACAAATAGAAATCAGCAACATATAGGTCGTAAACTTTCTAAATTCCATTACAGGGGAAGAACAGTTAACTTCCAAACAAACAAAATCAACCGAATCGGAAAATGGAAGCAGTACTGGGAGCAACGGTTAGATCAAATGGAACGGGTGTGGAATGATATGCTTTATAAGCAGCCAGACCATGAATTTGAACGATTGTTCTTAGAAGCATTTCCTTATTATATGGGGCTTGCGGAAAATGCTATTCAATACTTAGTTGATACGGAGCTTGATGATGATCCACAAGCGGTTGACAGTGGAACAATCTGTCATGTTCGATTTACAAAACATACATGGGGAAATCAAATCTATATGAAAAATCCATTTGATTGGGTGTTTGACCACTGTAGTCGAGATTTAGCAGAATGGACAAGAGACCGATATTTTACCAATATTAAGCTATACGAGCCAGAGGTAAGTCAGTTCTTTCAGGATTATCAAACAGTGATGCCGCTATCTTCTTTCTCATGGAGACTGTTGTACGCTAGGTTGCTATTCCCCCTTCATTTCTTTGATAATGTCGAGAATTACTATATCACCAGCTCCGAGCAGGAAAAAAATAGTTTACAGGATCGATTCGTTAAAAGTCTCGATCAAACAAAGGAACATGAAAAATTTTTATCGTCCTTTTATCAACTGGCAGAGGTGCCGGTCCGCAGAATGAAGATACCGAAGTTGGATTGGCTATAATATAGAAAAAATATATTTCTCGAAATAATCAAATAATACAAGGGATAAAGCGCTTGCAAACAAATTCTCTCCATAATTAACCCTTGTAATATTGAGTCCCTCCATCTATAATGTCTACTATACACAAACAACTGTTCATTCCAGAAATACACGCAGGAGGGGAAAAGGATGAAAGCTATCTCAATTGGATTATTAGGTTTAGGCACGGTCGGTACGGGTGTAGTGAAAATTATTGAAAATCATCAAGACAAACTCATGCACCAAGTTGGCTGTCCTGTTCAAATAAAAAAAGTGTTAGTAAAAGATATCGACAAACAAAGAGATGTAAGTTTAAATAGAGAAATGTTAACAACAAATCCTAATGATATACTACAAGATTCGGAAATCGATGTGGTTATTGAAGTAATGGGTGGTGTTGAGGAAACGAGGCAACATCTTCTTTCGGCTCTAAATAATAAAAAACATGTGGTGACTGCAAACAAGGATTTAATGGCTCTCTATGGTTCGCAGCTACTCACTGCAGCTTCTGATAATGGTTGTGACTTGTTTTATGAAGCAAGTGTAGCAGGTGGAATTCCTATTTTAAGAGGTCTAGTAGATGGTTTAGCCTCTGATCGTATTACGAAGATGATGGGAATTGTAAATGGAACAACCAACTTCATTTTAACGAAGATGGCACAGGATGGAAGTGCGTATGAAGAGGTATTAAAAGAAGCGCAAGACCTTGGTTTTGCTGAAAGTGATCCAACAGCTGATGTAGAAGGGCTTGATGCCGCAAGAAAGATGGCCATCCTTTCAACACTTGGCTTTTCAATGAAAATTGATTTAGATGATGTAAAAGTAAAAGGAATTACCGATATTACTGAAGAAGACTTAGAATACGGAAAGCAGCTTGGATATACAATGAAGCTGATTGGTATCGCAGATCTTGACGATGATAAAGTTGAGGTAAGTGTTCAGCCAACGTTCTTAGTAGATTCGCATCCGTTAGCTTCTGTTCATAATGAATACAATGCGGTGTACGTATACGGGGAAGCGGTAGGAGAAACGATGTTTTACGGACCAGGAGCTGGGAGCCTTCCAACAGCGACAGCTATTGTTTCAGATTTAGTTGGAGTGATGAAAAACATGCGTCTTGGTGTAAATGGTACAAGTGCGGTTACTCCACAATACCCGAAAAAGCTGAAAGAAGCTCATGAAATCAGATCGAAGTATTTCTTGCGTTTATTAGTGAAAGATGAAGTAGGTGTATTTGCAAACATCACTTCTATTTTCTCAGAGCATCATGTTAGTTTTGAAAAAATTCTTCAGCTTCCGGTGAAAGAAAAAGGCTTAGCAGAAATTGTGTTAGTTACACACCATGCTTCTTTACAGGATTACGAGGATATTTTAGTAAAATTAAGAGACCTAGAAACAACAAAGCAAATCAAGAGCTCGTATCGAGTGGAAGGGAGCAAGTAGAACATGAGGTGGCAAGGGTTAATTCACGAATATAAAGAGTTTCTTCCTGTAAGTGAGAACACTCCGAAATTAACATTAAACGAAGGGAATACTCCGTTAATTTATCTTGAGAATCTTTCAAAAGAGTGGGGAGTAGAACTTTACGTTAAGACAGAGGGAACAAATCCAACGGGTTCTTTTAAAGACCGTGGAATGGTTATGGCAGTTGCCAAGGCGAAGGAAGAAGGCAGCGATACCGTTATCTGTGCATCTACAGGAAATACGTCGGCAGCAGCTGCAGCATACGCTGCAAGAGCTGGGATGCGTTGTATTGTTGTAATTCCTGAAGGTAAGATTGCAATGGGTAAGCTAGCGCAAGCAATCATGTACGGAGCAGAGATTATCTCTATCGAAGGAAACTTTGACCAAGCATTAACAATGGTACGTAAAATCAGTGAAACGGAGCCTGTTGCATTAGTTAACTCGGTGAATCCATATCGACTTGAAGGGCAAAAAACTGCTGCGTTTGAAGTATGCGACCAGCTAGGTGGAGCTCCAGATATTTTAGCGATTCCTGTTGGGAATGCGGGAAATATCAGTGCGTACTGGAAAGGCTTTAAGGAATACCATGAGGCAAAGGGAACTGCACTACCAAAGATGCATGGCTTCGAAGCAGAAGGGGCAGCAGCAATCGTTCATAACCGAGTGTTTGAAAACCCTGAAACAATTGCAACTGCTATTCGTATCGGAAATCCAGCAAGCTGGCATTTAGCTTCTGCTGCTGTCGAGGAATCAGCAGGGAAAATTGACGAAGTGAGCGATGAAGAAATTCTGGCTGCTTATCAAAAGCTTGCCTCTACAGAAGGTGTATTTGCTGAACCTGCATCATGTGCGTCTATTGCGGGTGTATATAAGCAATTGCAAAATGGCACTATCGCTAAGGGTAGCAAAATTGTTGCAATCTTGACTGGAAATGGATTGAAGGATCCTAATACAGCGATCGAGTGCAGCCCAATTAAGCCGGTATTGTTACCAAATGATGAAGAAGCTGTTGCTAACCACATTCGAGGGGTTGTTCATCAATGAGTGAGGAAGCTGTACTTATCATCGATGTACCAGCAAGTACGGCCAATTTAGGACCTGGCTTCGATTCTGTCGGGTTAGCACTAAATCTTTATTTATCACTTGAAGTAGAAAAAGCAGAGAAATGGCAAATTGAAATGCTTTCAGAGGAGCTTGAGGTATTTCCGAAGGATGAAACAAACTTTATTGTTTCAACCGCCATCGAAATTGGAGAGACATATGGAAAGAGTTTATCTCCATGTTTGATAAAAATGAAAAGTGATATTCCTTTAGCAAGAGGTCTTGGTTCAAGTGCTGCAGCGATTGTTGCAGCGATTGAACTCGCTGACCACGTAGGCGAACTAGGCCTTTCAAAAGAGGAAAAAATGAAGCTTGCTTCGGTTATGGAGGGGCATCCAGATAATGCAGGTGCAGCTCTTTACGGTGGTTTGATTGTAGGAACGCAAATCGGGGAAGAGGTTGATTTTTTAACCTATACAGATCTTGCTTTTGATATTGTCATGGTTGTACCAAAAGAAGAGTTGCTGACAAAAGCCTCTCGAGGCGTCTTGCCTTCAGAGCTTTCATACGCTACAGCTGTTCGTGCTAGTTCTGTGTCGAACGTGCTAGTGGCAGCCCTTTTACAAGGGAATTTACCATTAGCAGGTAAAATGATGAGCAAGGACTTGTTTCATCAGCCTTATCGCAAATCAATAGTCCCTGAACTTGAGCAAGTTGAAGACTTAGCGCTTCAATACGGTGCTTTTGGAGTTGCACTAAGCGGTGCTGGTCCAAGTGTCATCTGCTTTGTAGAAAAAGGGCTCGGACAAGAGGTAATCAGTCGTATGGAGCCGTATTTGCCTCATGTATCGTTCTACTCTTTGCAAATAGACAAAGATGGAAGCCGTGTGCAAAAAAAGGTCAAAAGACTAGAAAAATAAGAAAAAGCGATTTCGCACGAAATCGCTTTTTTCTTCAATAATTGAATTAGAAAACCTGTTCTACTTCCACTACGCCTGGAACTTCCTCTAAAAGAGCACGCTCAATTCCAGCTTTTAAAGTAATTGTTGAGCTTGGGCAGCTACCGCATGCGCCTAACAAACGAAGCTTAACGATGCCATCCTCAACGTCTACTAATTCACAGTCCCCACCATCACGAAGAAGGAATGGACGTAATTTATTTAGTACCTCTTGAACTTGTTCAAACATTTCTTGCTCTGCCATCTAAATCGCTCCCTTCATACCCCTTATTATAATCATTTTAATTAAAAAAATCTATTGGTAATACTCAAATCCAAAAATCGTCAAACTAGTGTGTTCTGCTCCTTTTATCATGTAAAATAGACATAGTGAGTAAAAGGGGGAAGGAACATGATTGAGCTTGTAGTATACGGGGCAGAAGTACTTTGCCCAAGCTGTGTGAATTTACCATCATCAAAAGAAACCTACGAATGGTTAGAAGCAGCAATTGGAAGAAAGTACCCAAACCAACCATTTCAAATAACTTATGTAGATATATACCAACCACCAAACGATGAAAAAAAGCAAGCCTTTGCTGAACGTGTCATTGAGGAAGATATGTTTTATCCGGTTGTTGTCCTAGAAGATGAAGTGGTAGGGGAAGGAAACCCGAAGCTAAAAACGATCTATGCGGCAATGGAGAGGCATGGGTATAAGGCAAGCGAATAGAGAGGAGACCTGAGTTTTGATCGATCAAGCAGTGCATTTACTCCAATCTTATTTTGGATACTCTAGCTTTCGAAAGGGTCAAGAACAAATTATTCAAACGGTGCTTAACGGGAATGATGGAATTTGTATTATGCCAACAGGTGGAGGGAAATCACTTTGTTATCAGATACCTGCGTTACTTTTTGAAGGAACAACGATCGTAATTTCCCCATTGATTTCTTTAATGAAGGATCAAGTAGATACGCTTCTTCAGGCAGGTGTTTCTGCGACCTATATTAATAGCTCGTTAACGAACAAAGAGATTCAAGAAAGGTTGACCGGTGCGAAGGAAGGAAAATATAAACTTTTGTATCTTGCACCCGAACGACTGGAATCAAGTGATTTCCTGCAAAGTTTGCAAATGATACGTATTCCGTTTATCGCAATTGACGAGGCACACTGTATCTCACAATGGGGGCACGATTTTCGCCCAAGTTATTTACAAATTCAAAAGTTTATTCGTAGCTTACAAGAAAAACCAGTCGTTTTAGCATTAACGGCGACTGCGACTCCACAAGTAAGAGAAGACATATGCAAAACCTTACACATAAACGATGCCAACAGTGTGATTACAGGATTTGAGCGTGAGAATCTAACCTTTTCGGTTGTCAAAGGTCAAGATCGAAATGCCTTTATAAAAAGCTATGTTAAGAAAAACAATAAAGAAAGTGGCATTATCTATGCTGCCACGAGAAAAATGGTCGATCAGCTGTATGAGCGATTAAAGAAAGAAAAAATTTCAGTTACACGATACCATGCGGGGATGAGTGACGAGGAACGGAATTCAGAACAGGAATTATTTTTAAAAGACGAAAGTAGTGTGATGATTGCTACTTCCGCATTTGGGATGGGAATAGATAAATCGAATATTCGATATGTGCTTCACTATCAGCTTCCGAAAAATATGGAAAGCTATTATCAAGAAGCAGGACGTGCAGGTAGAGATGGCCTTAAAAGTGAATGTGTCGTTTTATATTCCCCTCAAGATGTTCAAATTCAGCGCTTTTTAATTGATCAGTCTGCTGATCGCAGCCGCATAAGTCAGGAGCTCGAAAAGCTTCAATCAATGATCGACTATTGCCATACAGAAGCATGCCTGCACTCACATATTTTAGAGTACTTTGGTGAAGAAGAGGCAACCGATTGTGAACGCTGTGGGAACTGTAAAGATACGAGAACGAGCGTGGATGTTACAAAGGAAGCACAAATGATTTTATCGTGTATCATTCGTATGGGTCAGAAATACGGGAAAAACCTTGTAGCTCAAGTACTAACTGGTTCAAAAAATAAAAAGATCTATGACTTTCGTTTTGATCAGCTCAGCACGTACGGGATTTTAAAGACAAAAAGTGCGAAAGAGGTTAGCGAAGAAATTGAGTTTCTCATTACTCGTGAATTGATTGGGGTGGAGCATGGATCTTATCCAACGATATATGTCACACCTGCTGGAAGAGAAGTATTAGTTGGGAATGAGAAAGTGCTGAGAAAGGAAGCCGTAAAGACGAGTATCATTACGGAGGTGGACAACCCTCTGTTCGAAGAGCTTCGTGCCAAAAGAAGAAGCTTGGCAGAGAAAGAAAAAGTTCCACCGTTTGTCGTTTTCTCGGATGCTACCTTGAAGGACATGTGTGCAAAAATGCCTCAAACACCGGAAGAATTTTTAAACGTTAACGGTGTTGGTCAAAATAAGCTGAACAAGTATGGAGAAGAGTTTTTGGAAGTGATTCGTAGCTTTTCTAGTAAAGTACCTGTTCAATAATAGAAGCTCTCCTACCATGGTAGGAGAGCTCTTTTGTATTAGCCATTATGATATTTATACATCCATAGAATACCTGATTTTAATAGTCTTGCCACCCGTCCTGTGATAGGGCGTTCTGCTACTAACCCAAAGCCATGCTTTTTACCTAAAGAGCCGAGAACTCCCTTTAATTTAATAACTGGCATTGTTTCAGGAAGGGGTTCATTTGCCCATCTTTTTAAGAGAATTTGTACAATCTGTTCCGCTTGTCCTTCAGCTAGTTGAGCGCTAGGTGCATGTGGTAGACTTGCACAGTCACCCACGACATACACATGTTCATCATGAGGCAAATTGTGATGAACAGTTAGCACAACTCGCCCTTGATGATCCTTTTCGACATCAAGGTTTCGAATAATCTCTACTGGCTGAATGCCTGCAGTCCATACAATCGCATCCGAGTGTAGTGGCTCATCGTGATTGTATAAAGTATTTTCTTCCACCTTTGTGATATGTGAATTGTTAACAATTTCTACTCCGTGATTATCAAACC
This sequence comes from Robertmurraya mesotrionivorans, assembly GCF_050971805.1. Lineage (NCBI taxonomy): Bacteria > Bacillati > Bacillota > Bacilli > Caryophanales > Bacillaceae > Robertmurraya > Robertmurraya mesotrionivorans. Next base: position 117,769 of record NZ_JBPCCH010000004.1, read on the forward strand.
AATTTTCCACATACGTTCCTAAACGAACAGGGAAGGCAGATAAGATATGATTTCCGCGGTCGAATAGCTTTACCTTTAAATCAGGTCTGCTTTCATTTAATTCACTTGCTAGTTCTACTCCGCTCAAACCAGCCCCAACAATGCTGACAACTGAGCCAGGGGATAGGTTATTCAATGCTTGATACGTTGTTCTAGACTTCTCAATTGATTGAATGCTATACGTATAACGATCCGCACCTGGGACATTGTGGTATTTGTCTTCACAACCTAGTCCAATTACTAAATCATCGTAAGTGATCACATCATTATTCACGAGAACGGTTTTCTCTTCAAGATTAATATCTTTAACCTCTCCGTATTTGATTGTAAGCCTAGGGTGCTCAGGGAAAGCTACCCGTACATGCTGATCGGAAATCGTACCAGCTGCAAGAGCGTAATATTCTGTTTTTAAACAGTGGTAAGGAATTTTATCAACTAGCGTGATGGTCACATCGTCTGGAAGTTGTGAGGGTAATAAGCGTGCGAGTATTCTCATTCCCCCGTAGCCTCCGCCGAGAATAACGAGATTCTTCATAATCAATTTCCCCTTTATCTCTACAGTTGAGTTGCTATTCTCTCTTATAAAAACGTTTGCAATATGATGACATATTGCAATAATAAATCGATAGATAAACATTATATATGTTTCAAAACACCATAAAAAGTATAACGAAATTGTGACAAAACCACAACACATTCAGTACAATTTCTTGACAATTAAAATTTTTGGAAGGAAACTACCTACTTGAACTTTTTGTTTGGACAAGGTACATTTACTTAGTAGAGGTGGGAGAAATGATAAAACCAATTATAGAGTTTTGTATAAGCAATTTAGCAAGTGGGGCTCAAAAAGCACTCGAACAGCTAGAAAAGGATTATGACCTGGATATCATTGAATATGGGTGCCTTGGCTATTGTGGCAAATGTGCATCAACATTGTATGCACTAGTAAATGGAGAAGTCGTTACTGGGGATACACCTGATGAACTGGTAGAAAATATTTATAGTTATTTAGAAGAAAATCCGATGTTTTAACATACAAAAAAAGGGTCACCTCATAGGTAGACCCTTATTATATTTTTGTTTTTTGTTCTTCGCGTATTTCCTGCCAACGCTCTCTTGCCATTTCAACGATCTTTGCCTCATTAAAGCTTCCTTGTTTTTCGATGACCTTTGAAAAATATTTTACCGATTGGTCAATCTGACCCGTTCGTCTAGATAATTCCGCAATCATATAGAGAAGCCGAAGCTCGGTCATTTGTGTTCCACGATAATCATCAGTGATATATGCTTCCATATACTCGCCCACAGCAAGCTTCATAAATCGTTGCTCCTGCTCGTGATCTAGCAATGCTCTGTAGATCCAAGCCAATCTCATATATAAACCAGCAATAGATACATGCTTTTCTTTTTTCAATGTTCCACAATAGGCGGCAAGTTTGATTGTTTTTACGGCCTCTGGATACGTCCTAACTTCACCAAAACTGCGGGGCAGCCACTGTTGGGCTATTTTAGAATCAATGATTTCCTTGCTGCCTGGTGGAAAATAAGGCGCAAAGTCATCTGTAAAAGAAAAGCCGCATTTCGGACATACCGCGACAAAATAAAGGTTAGGGTCATTTTCTATGTTTTCATATGTAGGGGCAAAGTCAGTATTATAGGACTTTACTACTACAAAACGTGAGCGGAGCTTCTTAGTCGTAAACTTAGTTTTACACATCATACATTCACATTTTTTATCATAAAGCGGCTGTAGTTCAGTCATATTCTCACACACCCCTTTTATTTTTACGACGGTTTATATAATGCTATTGTACCTTATTATTTGTGATAAAAGAACTATAAAAACTTCATATTTGAAAAGAAGTTGGTTTGGTGCCTCGGGTTTCCAGAATCTAGTAGAATCGGTGAACTAAATCGAATCTAGAAGTCCTATACTTGGTTAAAGTATCAACAAATCAACATATCTTCCCAGCCCCAGCGCAATTAACCAATGCCCATTTATCTAACCAATTCCATTTTTATAAGTCCGTTCAGTTGAGTATAAAGACATTGCTGTATATACTAAAAGTAAAGATGTTTGAGGGAGGAATGAATAATCATGAAAGACATTATTACTGTGACAGAATCGGCTGCACTTCAAATAAAAGATATGATGAAAGAGAACGAAGAGGAAAATGCGTACTTACGCGTAGCGATTAAAGGTGGTGGCTGCAGTGGCCTATCGTATGGTCTTGGATTTGCTCATGAAGTAGAAGAAGGGGACAAGGAGCTTGTTCAACATGGAATTACGTTCTTAGTTGATAAAGAAAGTGCTCCTGCTTTAGTAGGAACCGTTATTGATTATAAGCACTCCCTGATGGGTGGCGGCTTCACCATCGAAAACCCTAATGCCATTGCTTCATGCGGGTGTGGGTCCTCTTTCCGTACAGCAACCAACCAAGGTACACCGGAAGAATGCTAAAAAGTGCAAGGATCATCCTTGCACTTTTTTCTTTTCTCTGTTCAGCTTCAGCAGCTAGGGGCTCGGGTCATAAGCTAAATCGCTCCAGAAGGCAGGTCTTCCTGCACGATTCATCTTATGCCTGTCGCCCCTGACCAAGCTGCTTCCGCTTTTCTACTTAAACATCGAAGAACTATGCAATGGTTGAGTCTTCGCCTTTGGATCAATAAATGTTTTTGCGTTGTTAACGGCCGTTGGTGCTTCACCGAAGCCGCAGGCAATAAGCTTTACTTTTCCTTCGTACGTACAGATATCGCCCGCTGCATAAATGCCGGGGATACTTGTTTCCATTTTTGAATTCACGACGATGGAGTTTTTTGAAATCTCAAGTCCCCATTCTTTGATGGGACCAAGGGATGAAACGAATCCGTAGTTACAAATCACTGCATCTACTTCGACGGTTTCTTCTGTTTTATCATTCACATTCTTCAGTACGACTTGGGCAATGTCTCCTTTGCTGTTTGAAAGTAAATCAGCAGGGACGAAGGGAGTTTTAATCTCCACCTTGGAATGGTGAAGGTTTTGTACACTGTGCTCGTGAGCCCGGAACTTATCACGACGGTGAACAATCGTTACTTTTTCTGCAATTGGTTCGAGCATTAAAGCCCAATCAACGGCTGAATCTCCACCGCCAAATACGACCACCTTTTGACCAGCAAATTGGTGGAGGTCGTCAATAAAGTAGTATAGATTTTTTCCTTCGTATTGGGAGGAGTTTTCTAGCTCTAATCGTCGGGGTTGGAAGGCTCCGTTGCCAGCAGTGATGATGATGGTCTTTGAAAAATGGACTTCTTTATTCGTTGTTAGCTTAAAGATTCCATCCGTTTGTTTCTCAATTTTTTCAACGGATTCCTCTAAGCAAACCGTTTGATTAAATGTAGCCATTTGCTCCTTCAGGTTATTGACTAGCTGCTGTGCTCGGACCTTTGGAAAACCAGCAACATCATATATATATTTTTCAGGGTATAAAGCGGACAATTGCCCACCTAACTGTGGCAAGCTTTCAATCAATTTAACAGTAGCTTGTCTCATTCCCCCATAGAAGGCAGTAAATAGTCCAGTAGGTCCTCCGCCAATAATGGTAATGTCGTAAACTGTCTGGTCCTCTTTCATTCTATATCCCCCTAACTATGTGTAGGATTTATCATTTCATACTACCAAAAGTATTAAAAATGGCTCGGAGTTATGACTAAATAATGAAACTCCCTCAGGAATAAGTCACTAACAGCAAGAGGATTGTCAGAAAAGTTTACCATTTATATGATCTTTTTTTGGTAGATTTTCTGCTTGAAAAAGTGAATGAAAAGGAATATGATGATATGTAGACATATTGTTAACTTTTTGTGTCTTTTTTTCAACATTTTCTTGTCTTCTTTCGTGAAAAACATCACAAACTTTTCGTTGTTATTATAAAATAAATTCCTTTATAGAAGCGGAAGATAAAAAAAACACAAAAAAACTATATATAAAAAAGGTGGGTTTGAACGTCTTGAGAAAGCCAAAAATCGTAGTATTAGGTGCCGGATACGGTGGATTAATGACAGTAACAAGATTACAAAAGCAAGTCGGAGTAAATGAAGCGGATATCGTCCTTATTAACAAAAATGATTACCACTATGAAACAACATGGTTACATGAAGCGTCAGCGGGTACATTACACCATGACCGTGTACGTTACAATGTAACAGATGTTATTGACACAAACAAAGTGGAGTTCATCAAAAATACGGTTCTTTCTATTAACCATGAAGAAAAGAAAGTGGTACTTGAAAAAGGTGAGGTTGAGTACGATTACCTTGTTGTATCACTGGGAGCAGAGCCAGAAACGTTCGGAATTAAAGGTTTGAAAGAGCATGCATTTGCGATTGCTAATATCAATGCTGCACGTCAACTTCGTGAACATATTGAATATCAATTCGCTACGTACAACATGGAAGAAGAAAAGAAAGATGAAAGATTAACAATCGTTGTTGGTGGTGCAGGATTTACAGGAATTGAATTCTTAGGTGAATTAACAAACCGTATTCCTGAGCTTTGCCGCGAGTACGATATTGATTTCGGTAAAGTAAAACTAATTTGTGTTGAGGCTGCTCCAATGGTACTTCCTGGATTTGATCCAGAGCTAGTTAGCTACGCAACAGCTCAATTAGAGCGTAAGGGTGTAACATTCATGATCGGTACGGCTATTAAAGAAGCAACTGAAAATGGAATTGTTGTTGGTAAAGGCGAAGACGAAGTAGAAGAAATTAAGGCTGCAACAGTGGTTTGGGCTGCAGGAGTTCGCGGTAGCTCAATTATTGAAAACTCTGGTTTCGAAGCGATGAGAGGTCGCGTAAAGGTTCAACCTGACCTACGTGTTCCAGGACACGACAACGTATTCATTATCGGTGATTGCTCACTAATCATCGACGAGAAGGTGAATCGTCCATACCCACCAACTGCTCAAATTGCCATGCAACAAGGGGAACTATGTGCAAGCAATCTTGTCGCTCTTATTCGTGACAAAGGTGAGTTAGGTCACTTTACATTCGATAATAAAGGAACAGTGTGCTCACTTGGACATGACGATGCAATCGGTGTAGCCTTTGGTAAGAAGATGACTGGTGGAACGGCTTCATTCATGAAGAAGATGGTTGATAACCGTGCATTATTTATGATTGGTGGACCTTCACTAGTTCTGAAAAAAGGAAAATTCAACGTTCTATAATAGATGAGAAAGAACAAGCAGCACAAACAGCTTGTTCTTTTTTTGTTAAAAAAAACCACACTTTCAGTGATATAATGATTGTATAAGTGGGGTGTGGAATTTGAAGAAATCGGAAAGAGGAAAGGTCTGGCTGGCAGTGGCTGGTTTGGTCATAAATGCACATGGTGAATGGCTTGTGGTAAAAAAGAAGTACGGGGGACTGAAGGGGAAGTGGTCCTTACCTGCGGGGTTTGTAGATGAAGGAGAAACAGTAGACGAAGCTGTTATTCGAGAGGTAAAAGAAGAAACAGGATTAACTTGCCGTGTTGAACAGTTGCTTGGAGTACGAACAGGGGTCATTAAGCATGAAATTAGTGACAATATGATTATGTTTCTTCTGCAGCAAACAGTCCTTGAGGAAAGTATTGTTATTCAAGAAAATGAACTGTATGAGGCTGCTTTTATCCTTCCAGATCAGCTGCTTGATGAAAATACAGCTTCTATCATGCTCGCGTATATGATTGAAGCGATGAAATCTGAAGAGAGAATGAAAGTCGATAGTATTGATCCAGGACAGCAGTTCGGATACACATCATACAAGTTGTTTTTGTAATTATTAAAAAATTTAGAAACAGTATGAAAAACAGAGGAAAAAATACTTGTATGCGTTTCCACCTCTCGTTTTTGGAAGATTTTCTTACTTTCCCTTTTTGTTTTTTTATGATATATTATCTGAAAATTCAGTCGTTTGGAAAGGTTGAGGAAAATGAATGCAGTGAAGGTAGAAACAAAGGAATGTCTTTATTGCTCAGGCAAGGGCTACTTCCAGCTTTTACTTGGTGGTTCAGAAACATGCCCGAGCTGTGGGGGAACTGGAAAACAGAAAGAATCAAAATAACCAAACTTCCTCCGTATATGATGCGGAGTATTTTTTTGTCCTTCTTTCCTCCCTCCATCTTATTGACGAAAAACGATTGCTTTTAGTACACTAAAAGTTGATGTGTGAAGGGGGAAACAACCAAATGCCAATGACGATATTTGTTCTACCAATATCGATGCTTTTGTTTTTTGTTTTATTTTTTGGAATCGGATTCATCTTAAATATGCTACTAAGAATGTCGTGGATTATGGCCATCATTTATCCAATCGTTTCGATTCTCATTGTTGATGTAGTTAGCTTCAGTGAGTATTTTACAAATAGTGCTGCTGCATTCCAAGACTTGGGGAACCGATTTATGAATCTAGCACTTGCAGACATTCTGATTTTAAGCAGCGGAATGGCAGGAGCCATACTCGCAGGAATAACGATAAAAATGTTAAGAAACAGAGGATATCGCATGTTTTAGCCTTCACATCAGTGGAGGTTTTTTTGTTTTAAAATTGTCCAGCTTCAGCGCCTAACTCCTCGGGGTCATAAGTCAAAGCCCTACAGAGGTCAGGACCTCTTTCGGTCTCCGACTTATGCCTGTCGGAGCTGACCAAGGCGCTTCCGCTTTTCTATCAATTCACTAAAATATGAATACTTCTTTCAAAAATGGGAAATGACTAGTTTTGGGAGGAGTGAAAAAAAGATGAAAATAGTGAAATTGTTTATAAGGCGTGTTATGTTGATGGTGTTGTTTATTGGAGCTTTAGGTGCAACATTTCAAAGTATCTCAGGTGTAAAAGCTGAATCTCTACTGGCAAATACAAACTTCGGTGACGAAGTGGACGATGAAGATTCGGTTATTGATCACACCGTAAAACAGATTGGATTGGCATTTAAATTCTTAAATAATATAGCTAGTGAAGAAACATTAATCTCATCAAGTGAAGAAGTAATCGGTGCCCCGCCAAAGCTTGAAGAAGCATTTGATTGGGGGCAATACCCGAAAGCAACGGTAACTGCCACTGGCTACACTGCAGGAGTTGAATCAACTGGGAAGAACCCTGGGCATCCAGAGTTTGGAATTACATATTCAGGTGTGAAGGTAACGAGAGACTTATTTTCAACAGTAGCTGCGGATTTAAATGTTTTTCCAATCGGAACAATTCTCTTTATTCCTGGTTATGGATACGGAGTTGTTGCCGATAAAGGTGGAGCGATCAAAGGCAATAAAGTAGACCTTTATTATGAAACCGTTGAAGATGTGTACAATAACTGGGGTAAGAAAACAATAGAAGTGTATGTTATTGAAAAAGGCGATGGAAAGCTAACTGAAGAAGAGCTTCGTGCCTTAAATGAGGACAAGGCATTACAAGTATTCCGTCAGCAATATACGAGCTCAGAAAGTAAGTAAGAAAAAGGCAAGTTTCTCATGAGAGGAACTTGCCTTTTTAGTTTTCCAAAATATCCTGAATAGTTAAGTGGAAATATTATCTTTGTTTATGTAGTGATGAACCGAAGGAAGAACGCAACGAGTACACCGGTAATTCCTCCGAAGAATACTTCAATTGGTTTGTGCCCAAGGAGCTCTTTTAACTCTTTTCGTTTCTCTTGTTCGGGCTTATTCGGCCACCCTTTTGCTTCATCTAGAAATTTATGAAAGTCATGTACAAGCTGATTTAATACAATAGCCTGTTCTCCAGCTTGCCTTCTCACACCTGTAGCATCAAACATGGTTATAATAGCAAACACAGCTGATACAGCGAATATAGCGGAGTCAATCCCAGCTTCGAAAGCCACGCCGGTAGACAGTGCGGTTACAGCAGCAGAATGGGAACTAGGCATTCCTCCTGTACTTGTAAGCAGGGACCAATCAATCTTCCGTGTAGCGAGATACTGAATAGGAACCTTCACAAATTGAGCAAAAAAGATTGCTATCAAGGAAGCGATAAATGGGAAGTTAAATAAAAATTCCATAAGATATATACCTCTTTTCTCCATCACGAATCAATACCACAAAAATTCTAGGTTATAACATGATTTTCCCATTTTCCTTTGCTAAGATAGTGGTAAATGGAGCATCATTTAGGGGGGAAGTCATTGTCACACTATCCAGCTGAATATTATGAGTTTTTTATTTCTTTTAATGAAGGCGATTATTATACTTGTCACGATTTACTGGAAGAAATGTGGATGACTGATAAAGGAAATTACTTTTTAAAAGGCTTATTACAAATGAGTGTAGCCATTTATCATTACGAATACGGTAATGTTGTTGGTGCAAGATCAATGATGAAGGTGGCTTATGAGTATTTAAACTCGTATCGTCCCAAGCACTGGGGTCTGGATGTTGAAAAGCTCCATGCATTTATTTACCAGTGTATTACTATTATACCACAACATATTGATCGAATTCCCTTTGAAAAAGTAGCGACTCTTCCAAGCCTACCCCAGTACTATTTATTTTTAGAAGAAGATAATTAGATATTCGAAATATTTTTTTATATAATAGCTTTATAAATGATGGAGGTGACGGTATGTTTTCCGTACATAATAAAATTGATTTATCCTTGAAATTGGATGCACTAGTCGTTGGATTATTTGATAAGCCAGTAAAGTTCGACGGTGAATTAAAAGTTCTAGATGATCATTTTGATGGCTATTTAACAGAATTAGTGAAAAGCGGTGACTTGTCCGCAAAAAAGAAGAGTTTAACGAAAATACATACATTTGGAAAAATTGGAGCAAGAAATTTATATATTGTTGGACTTGGAAAAGAGGATCAAGCTTCCTTTGCTTCAATACGTGAAGCATTCGGAGCGGTGTGTAAACAAATTCAATCAGCAAGGCTAACTGAGATGGCTGTTCACTTAGATTCTTTCATTGGGAAAGAACTAGACGCGTTGGATGTGGCTCATGCTGTCGGAGAAGCACTTGCTTTAGCTACGTATGAGTTTAAAGGCTATAAGCAAAAATCGAATGAGCCGGAAAAAAGGATTGAAAATGTCCATGTGTACAGTGAACAGTTAGAAAAGGAAGACCATCAGGCTGCGTTAACCGTAGGATATGTATACGGCAAAGGAACAAATTCTGCACGTACACTAGTCAACTTACCTGGAAATATGCTAACAGCTACCGATATGGCTAATTACGCAAAGGAGCTAGGAGAAAAATACGAATTTGAAATAGAAATCCTTGATAAGGAAGATATGCTAAAGCTTGGTATGGGTGCGATATTAGCCGTTAACCAAGGATCAAGCGAACCGCCAAAGATGATTGTTCTAAAGTATCAAGGGAAAGAGGAATGGACCGGTGTAATTGGTCTAGTAGGTAAGGGAGTTACCTTTGATACGGGCGGATACTCGATCAAGCCAAAGGATGGCATTGTTGGAATGAAAACCGATATGGGTGGTGCTGCTGCCGTACTTGGAGCGATGGAAATCATCGGTGAATTACGTCCTGAGCAAAATGTGGTTGCTGTCATTCCTTCGACTGATAACATGATTAGTGGTACAGCCTTTAAGCCAGACGATGTGATAACGTCTATGAGTGGGAAAACGATAGAAGTATTAAATACGGATGCAGAAGGAAGATTAGTATTGGCAGATGCTGTCACATACGCCAAGTTCCATGGAGCGCAGTATTTGGTTGACGTAGCGACGCTTACTGGTGGAGTGATCATCGCGCTCGGTACAGATACAACTGGTGCGTTAACGAATCATGAAGGATTATTTGAGCAAGTACTTGAAGCCTCTTCTGAAGCTGGTGAACCTATGTGGCGTCTTCCTCTTTTCGAAAAGGATAAAGAAAGAGTAAGAAATAGTAAGATTGCTGATCTTAACAATTCACCTGGCCGAGAAGGTCATGCGATCATGGGTGGAGCCTTTGTCGGAGAGTTTGCCGAAAACACCCCATGGGTACATTTAGATATTGCTGGCACAGCTACCACTTCTAAAGCATCAGACTTAGGGCCAGACGGAGCAACAGGTGTCATGACAAGAACACTCGCCCTATTTGTTGAACGATTTGAAGCAATTAAATAATGGTAAAAAATAACTCTAGGGATGAAAGTCTAACGGGTTCGGTTTTCGAGTACATAAACTTAACTAGCAAACAAATTAGCAGTCCAATTCGCAACTGAATTGGACTGTATTTTTTTTGTTGAATATCAAGGTTTTCCATAAATGTAATGGTATTTTAGCACCTTAGTTCGCACCTCTTTTAACAGGATGACAAAAGTTAGTGTCAGTGTTCGAATTTGTTTGTTAATTTAATTGGGGATTGATGTGCTGAAAGTGGTAGGTAGGTTTTTGGATTTTCAAGTTAGAAAAGATTCTGTTGTTATTCATTGTTGACTTTTTCGAGGAGGTATAGGAATTCATAGGCGGAGAAATTCCGGTTAATGTGTATAGTAAGGGCTCAAGAAGCAGATATAAGCGGATATATTCCGATTAACTTTTCTATATATACCTAAATCTAAAGATTAGGTTCATATAAGCAGAAAAACTCCGCTTATTTTGCGGGAAATGTTGGTATTTCCCGAAATAACGGAATTTCTCCGTTTATTTTTCAAACTTAGTGAAAACAATGTATAAAATGCTTGGAGACACAATGTTCCAAGCGTTTTTGCTTATCAAATTTCCTGTAATTTAAGTGTGAATTACCGTTTAAATAGCAAGGTTAGTTCTAATTTTGTACTTCAAAACCGAACTACTTAGTAAAAGTCTTTAGAGTTTTTTTATTACCTTGACAGGCTTTGAAATTCTGTGCTATTTTAATTCTTGTGTTTTATTACTCTACCAATTTACCAAACTAAAGGATTATTTATAGAAAGGAGCACTTATACAACATGAATGCAGTCATCCTTGCAGTGCTTGTTATGCTACTATTAAGTTTATTTCGCGTAAATGTCGTGTTATCCCTCATTATCGGAGCGATCGTAGGTGGACTAACCGGAGGATTATCGATTGAAGAAACGATTGAAATCTTCTCTGGAGGATTAGGAGGAAGTGCGGAGGTTGCCTTAAGTTACGCTTTATTAGGGGGCTTCGCTATTGCCATCTCAAAGACTGGTCTGCCAAATGTTTTGGTCGAAGCTGTCTTAAAAATGGTTCAAAAGAATGGTGATTCGAAAGCAAAGGTTTATTCAAAAGCGTTGATTGTTTTTGCGATTTTATTAATGGCTTGCTTCTCGCAAAACCTGATTCCCATCCATATTGCGTTTATTCCTATTTTAATTCCACCACTATTAAATGTGATGAATGAGTTGAAAATAGATAGAAGATTAATAGCATCCGTTTTAACATTCGGGTTAACGGCCCCTTATATACTTCTACCAGCAGGATTTGGAAAAATATTTCACGATATACTAGCTACTAATATGTCTGATAGTGGATTAACGATTGACCCAGCAGATATTCCGACGGCAATGTTAATCCCGACAGCGGGTCTTTTAGTAGGATTATTAATTGCTATTTTCTTCTCTTACCGTAAAGGAAGAAACTATGTGACACACGACTTAATTAAAGTAGAAAAGCAAGAACAAAGTAAGTTGGCAATCGTTTTTGCCGTACTAGCCATCATTGGTGCATTAATGGTGCAAATTTTCCTCGATTCAATGATCATCGGTGCTCTTGCAGGGATCATCATTATCTACTTGAGTGGTTCCGTGAAATGGCGTGAGGCGGACGAGCTTCTAACAGATGGAATGAAAATGATGGCCTTTATTGGATTTGTAATGTTATCGGCCTTTGGATTTGCCGAAGTATTAAAAGCAACTGGGGCAGTGGATGAACTTGTTCAACAGTCTGCGAATGTGATTGGTGGAAACCAGGGGCTGGCTGCTTTATTGATGCTAGTAGTAGGTTTGCTAGTTACTATGGGAATTGGATCTTCTTTCTCTACCATCCCTATCATTGCTACCATTTTCGTGCCACTTTGTATGGAACTAGGCTTTAGTCCGATGGCTACGATCGCATTAGTAGGTACAGCAGCAGCACTAGGAGATGCAGGTTCTCCGGCTTCTGATAGTACGCTCGGTCCTACAGCAGGATTGAATGCAGATGGTCAGCATAATCATATTTGGGACACATGTGTGCCAACCTTTATTCATTACAATATACCACTTGTTATTTTTGGTTGGATCGCGGCTATGGTATTATAATAGGTGAAAGTGCAGCTTTCTTAATGAAGGCTGCATTTTTTGATTCGTTTATACATATTAACAATAGGGGAGTGCTTGTATGTACTTTGGAAAAGTAAGCAAGAAGACAAACGACCGTGTTCCTCCTAATCAAAATGTAACAACCACTTTTCCTGTATTACATCACGGGAATGTTCCATATTATAAAAACTTAAATGAATGGACTCTTCGCCTATTTGGTGAAGTGGAAAGGGAAGTAGTTTTCACTTTTTCTGAGCTTATGGAGTTACCTCAAACAGAATATCAAAACGATATTCATTGTGTGACTGGGTGGTCGAAGCTTGATAATACATGGAGTGGAATAAGTACGCGTGCAGTGCTGGATGCGGTTGAATTATTAGAGGGAGTAGAACATGTCATTTTTCATGCGGAAGAAGGCTGGTCAGCTAATATTCCTTTTGAAGACTTTGCAAAAGAGACAAGTTTGCTCGCTCACAGCTTTAATGGAGTGGCGCTCACACCTGAGCATGGATATCCGCTACGTGCGGTTATCCCACATTTGTACTTTTGGAAAAGTGCCAAATGGCTTCGAGCAATCGAGTTTTCCAAAAATGATAAACCTGGTTTTTGGGAGAAAAATGGCTATCACAACTATGGGAACCCATGGAAGGAAGAACGTTTTACTTGGGATTAGAAGAGGCAAATTCATCCATATTCTAAAAAGAAGGTAGACAGGGCATTGCTCCAATGATTACAATTATGAAGTTGAAGACAGAACGTATAGATTTGAAAAGGGCTGTTTGGCAAGGAGGAAATTATGGAAGATTGGATTTTTAGTATTATTGAGAACTATGGGTATCTTGGGGTATTTTTAATTATTGTAATAGAAAATGTGTTCCCGCCAATCCCATCTGAACTTGTTTTACCGTTTAGTGGATTTATGACAACAAAAACTGAATTGTCGGTAGCGATGATGATCGTTGCGTCAACAGCCGGATCAGTGGTTGGTGGAACGATTTTATACTATATTGGTACGATTCTGGATGTTGAACGGCTGGAAAAAATTGTGGACCGTTGGGGTAAATATCTTCAACTAAAAAGAGAAGATGTATACAAAGCGGATGCTTGGTTTGACCGTTACGGAATATGGACTGTATTCTTTTGCCGAATGGTTCCGTTATTAAGAAGTCTTATATCTGTACCTGCCGGAATGTCTAATATGAAAATGCCGTTGTTCCTCCTCTTTACACTTTTAGGAACAGCGATTTGGAACACGCTTCTTATTGTTATTGGCGCAAAGCTCGGAGAAAATTGGACACAGATTTTAAGTTACACAGAAGTGTATTCCGATATTATTTATGCAGTAGGTGCTATTGCAATTTTAGCGGTGCTTATCTTTTTCGGAAGAAGAATTTTTTATAAAAAGTAAGCGTTCATGCTTAGAACGAATTAATAGAAACAGAGGTATGTAATTGATGAATGTATGGGATATATTTGTTGCGATTATTTTAGGCCTTGTAGAAGGGTTAACGGAATTTGCTCCAGTTTCCTCAACCGGTCATATGATTATTGTTGATGATATGCTTTTTAAATCAAAAGAATTGTTCGGCAGTGAAGTGGCTAACACGTTCAAGGTTGTCATTCAGCTTGGTTCCATTTTGGCAGTTGTCATTGTGTTCAAAGACCGTTTTATTCAGTTATTAGGACTTTCATCGAGAAAAACGAAGCAAGAGTATGGTGGGAAAAAGCTTAGACTTTCTCAAGTAATCGTTGGTCTTCTTCCAGCTGGTCTTCTTGGTGTCTTATTTGACGACTATATTGATGAGCATCTTTTTACAACTGAAACGGTATTAATCGGACTTGTTGCTGGTGCTGTACTCATGATTATTGCTGATCTAATGCCAAAGGATAAAAAGCCAAAGGTGGAAACGGTCGATCAGATTTCGTACAAGCAAGCCATTATCATTGGATTGTTCCAATGTATTGCATTATGGCCAGGATTTTCTCGTTCGGGCTCGACAATGTCTGGTGGAGTCATTTTAGGATTAAGCCACCGTGCAGCTGCTGATTTTACATTCATTATGGCTGTTCCAATCATGGCTGGTGCAAGCTTAATTTCTCTTTTAAATAGCTGGGAATACTTCACAATGGATGCACTGCCATTCTTTATTGCAGGCTTTATTAGTGCATTTGTATTCGCACTTATCTCGATTCGTTTTTTCCTGGCGTTAATCAATAAAGTTCAATTAATTCCATTTGCGATTTATCGAATTGTTCTTGCAACGATTATCTTTGTTGTATTTATCTTATAAAAGTAAAAGGCCTCCATGTGGGGGCCTTTTACTTTTATTCGAAAAAATCCATATAAAACACATCATTTCCTTTTTCAAAAAACATTTGAAATACAATATAAGCAAACCCTAAATACTCATAAACTCCATCATACATTCCTATTTCCAATCTAGATTACCCTCCTCGCTTTCTATGTGTACTAGATGAGAACGGCTTGCTAACCAGTGAAAAAGGTTGGTGGGTAATCCTGCTCCGGAAGCAATACCAGTATGTCCATTTGGCAACTGAATAAGCTCCTTATCTTGGCTACCTGCTAATGTCATCATAGGCAAAGCTTGCTCTATTGGTACAAGTTCATCGTCTGTTGAAGCAATTACTAAAAGGTTAGCGGATATTTGTTGCAATCGGGCTGGTTCTCCTCCAATCGTAAATTTTCCTGTCAGTAACTTATTGTGGATGATTAGGTCATTCACGATTTGCTTAAGGGCGGCACCCGGAAAGGCAATATGCTCCTTTGTCCATTGATTGAATAATGACCATCTGTTTACGTATTCCTTGTTATGTCCTTTTTCTAATAAAGATAAATACGGAGAAATATAAATAGGGGAAGTGATCAGTCGAACTCCGTAGTTGATAAAAGTTGCTGGTATTATTCCTAGCCCATCTATAAGAGGTGATAGGTCGATTGCTTCATCCTTGATGGCTTGGTACAGGAGATCAAACTTTGGAAAATACGAAAAGTCGACAGGAGTAACAAAGAGAATGAGATTCTCGATCGGTTCATGGGCTATGGCTGCGTATATAGCAGCGAGTGTTCCTCCAAGACAAAATCCCATGACACTAATGCTATTGCTTTTTGAGTGTTTCAGAGCGACCCTTGCACCTGGCTGAATATACTTGAGTACATAATCGTCGATGGTCATGTCGCGATCTTCGTATCTTGGAATTCCGAAGTCTATCATATACACCTCATAGCCAGCATTAGTCAGAGACCCGATCAAACTGGTGTTTGGCAATAAATCCAATATCGTTGGTTGATTCACTAAAGAATAAATTAAATAAAGCGGTGTATTATATTTTTTAACAGGTGCAGGATAGTACCATAAAGTGGCTTTGTTTCTTTTCCAGAGTGCTTGTCTAGGAGTTGATGCTGTGATGGAAGTTTCGTCGGTAAACGCACGGAACAGTGAACTCCATCGAGTTTTCTCAAGTGAAAATCGTTCAGCTTCCATATTACTCACCAAGCTTTGACTGATTTAATAAAGCATCTGAGAGCCTTGCAAGGTTTTCTTGAACAAGCTTTGCTCTTTCTTTACGGTCAAGAGGTCTTCTGCTTGCTTTTTGTATGGGAGCTTTGGTAAAAGAAGGTTTTGTGCCCATTGCAGCTTCTAAACGCTGTAGGGTTGTTTCTATTTGTGCTAATCTTTGCTGAATATCCTCCAGCCGATCCTCATTTTGGATCGTCAGTTTTGCCACACTTGCCACATCTCTTTTGGTAGGAATGTTCAATGGGACCGAAGCTGTTTCCACAGCATCTTGAAGCTCCTTAATGAGCTTGCCGTACCATTGGGTTCTTCTGCCTAGTAGTCCGACGATGTCCTCTTTGTTTACTCGATTTTTTATCCAATCGTTTATTAAAGTCTCCGCTTTCGATCCAGTTAATTTGATTTGGCTATATAAATCATCAAGCTGTTCGCTACGCAATGATCTCAGCTCCCTTTTGTAATGTACGAAAAATATCACTATATATTATAGACAGGCATTAAGGGAAGGTGCGAAAAATGGATTTTTGCCTCTGCCTTATTTCTTAACTGTCAAGAAAATGTCAATACTTTGTGCATTGGAAAAGAATATTCTACTGTAAAAGGTAAATAATATCTCCGTACCATATATAAGGAGGTTTTTTTCATGCAGAAAAATGCTAGAGGATATGTTCAAGATTCAGTAAGTGCCTTATCAGAAGCAAAGGATTGCTTACAAAATGCTTTAAATACAGTGGAAAAGGGATCTAACCGTGACCGCATTGAGCAAACTTTGCAACAAGTAAACTCAGCCCTACAAACATGTGACCAAACAGCTGGAATTTTAGGTCAGGAGTAAAGGGGTACAGGCGTGAATTCTTATAGAATTCACGTTTTTTTTTGTAGAAGGTAGAATGTGTTTGATGATATCTTTCCACATGATGGACGTTAGCCTATTCCAACTAGGTGTTTGTTGCATATGAAGTAGTGTAGGGAAGTACAGACACGAAAAGGAGGTATACGCATGCAACATCATTATGTTGGACCACATCATCGTGGAGATAGATTCTTCTTCGGCGCACCATTTGCGGCTGGATTATTAGGTGGTTTTGCTGGAGGGTTACTAGGTGGTGCATTTTATCGCCCAAGACCATTTTATCCATATTATCCACCACCATTCTATGGGTATGGATATGGCGGTTACGGTGGATTTGGCGGACCGTTCTTCTATTAATTGAAAGTTATGTTACAAAACTAAATCAATAATAAAAAGGTTGAAATCACAACGAATGATTTCAACCTTTTTATTGTGTACACACTCTTACATCCACCTGACTGTAAGGGTCAAGTTGCAGCAATTCATCGTATCTATATCCCTGCTGAAGTCTAGTTTTAAACCATCTGGTGTATAGCTTACAACAGGGATGTTCTGAATTCCCGTATGCTTTATTTGATCCTCGACAAGCTTCTGCTTCGATTCTTGTGCGTTGCTCATAAGCTGTTTGGCAAACTCCTTTGAATCGGCCATTCTTTCAAGAAGTATACTTGCATCTTTCATCAGTGATTGCATATATTTAGCTGAAGTCATAAATAACTGTGGATTTACCTCTTGAAAAGGCCTTAAGTAATAATTAGGTTGAAAATAGAAAGGTGACTGACGAGCGCCTACGGAGTAATATGGTGAGTAGTGTGGATAGGCTTGAAAGGGTACGGAATAGTATTGAAAGCTTCTAGGATCGTAGAAATACAACCATTTCACATCCTTTATTAGAAAATGGGGTTTATATCCAACATAATATATGTTCTGAAAGAATATCTAATGATAACATTACAAAAATGTTAAAATGACCTAGTTGGTTCTATATTTTGCTATAATTAATTTGCTTAGTTATTAATGTTGTTAAAGTGGTTTTGGAGGTGAAAGAATGGAGTTAGATTTTATTCTTGATATAATTGAGGAAAATGGATATATTGGGCTGTTCCTTTGGCTATGGTTTGGAGTAGTAGGCATGCCAGTACCTAATGAAGTAATCGCCATGACGGTGGGTTTAGCGGCTTCCCTAGGTACCTTAAATCCAGTATGCATCTTTCTTTCTACGTATCTAGGAATAGTCGCTGCACTAACTACAAGCTACCTCGCAGGAAAGTACATAGGTGTTAGACTCCTTCCATTCTTTCAAAAGAGCAAACGGATGGCTCGAACCATTGACCGTTCCTTCCAATCCATTGAAAAGTACCATGCTTTTTCCCTTCTGTTTAGTTACTTTATCCCTGGATTACGAAACTTTGTCCCATTTATTTATGGACTAAGCAAGCTGTCCTATAAAGTTTTTGCCCTGTTTGCCTACAGTGGGGCTTTTATTTGGCTGAGTATCGTTTTTTCGCTTGGATATTGGTTTGGTGATCAGAAGGAGATCCTCGTCGAGTATGAAACAGAATTACTTCTAATGGGAAGTATCGTTTTTGTAAGTTCGTTTCTTTTAATAAAAGTGATCAATCGGAAAAAAGTAAAAAAGCTCAGGAGGTCTTCAACTTTATGAAGGGAAACTCATTAATTCAAACGCTAGGAATTGAATTTAAACAGATTGAAAAAGGAAGAGTCGTAGCAACGATGCCTGTAGATGACCGCACACGTCAACCGTTCGGCCTTCTCCATGGCGGTGCTTCAGTTGCACTTGCAGAAAGCGTTGCTTCAATCGGAGCGTATGAATTGGTTAATAAGGAAAAGGAAGTTGTCGTTGGATTAGAAATCAATGCCAATCATATTAAAGCAAAAAGAGACGGTATCGTAACCGCTACTGGAACAGTGCTTCATCAAGGTCGAACCACAATGGTGTGGGATATTAAAATAACAGACGAACAAGAACAGCTTATTAGTGTCTCACGCTGTACAATAGCAGTAATCGAAAAAAGAGAAAAAATCCATGTGTGAAAGTCACACATGGATTTTTTCTACTGTGAAGATCGTTCTTTTTTCACTGCAGCTAAATCGTCCTGAACACTGTTTTCCCAAAGCTTTACATTTGTATTGTACGCAGCTCTAGCGATAAGATGTCCGGCTACAGGTGAGGTCATAAAAATAAACACAATTCCAAGAATCAGTCGAGAATTCATATGGCCTTCTAATAGGTAGAAGTATAAAAAGGTACCTGCTAAAACAAACATAACTCCTAATGTAGCGGCTTTAGACGCAGCGTGCGTGCGTGTATACACATCTGGTAATCTGATAAGGCCGACTGCTGTAACAACTGTTAGGAGTGCTCCAAGTGCGATGCATATCCCGATAATAACCTTAACTATTTCGATCACGTTCAAGGATGACCCCCTTTTCTAAATACTTGGAGAAGGCAACTGTACCAATAAAAGCTAAAATTCCAATCAACAAGATAACCTCTAGGAAAGCATTTGATTTTAACATGATTGAAACAAGCGCGATGATGGCAACTAAACAGATTCCAAGTGCATCAAGTGCAACTACTCGGTCAGGTGTTGTAGGACCTTTAATGACCCGATATACCATAGCAAGCATGGATAAGGTAATACATACTAAAGAAATGGTTATGACCCACTGTAACATTACCTGCTCACCTCCATGATTGCTTTTTCAAATGTATTTTTGATGCTAGAAATGGCTGCTTCCACATCTGAAGCGTCCATCGCATGGATATAAAGAGTCCGATTATCATCTGAGATATCAACAACTAATGTCCCAGGTGTTAATGTGATCAGATTGGATAACAAAGTGATTTCCCAATCTTTTTTTAGTTCAGTAGGAAGAGCAAAAATTCCTGGCTGGATATCAAGCTTTGGTTTTATGATTACCTTTAAAACAGCAATATTAGATAAAAGAAGCTCTTTAATAAAGATGGCAATCAGGTTGATTACTGCTATCACTCTTAATAAGTAAAAGCGGGAAGGGAAAAAACGTCGAAAGGAAAAGACGAGCAATAACCCGAAAAAGTAGCCAACAAAGAAATCTATCGGTTCATTAGAGACCTTTAAAAACATCCAAACAAGAGCTAGAAAAACATTTAATAAAATTTGAAATGCCATTGTTATCACTCCTTCATGACGGCATTGATGTAGGTGGAAGGATTAGCAAGTGTTTCCGCAGCTTCTAAAATATACGGGTAAACCAGCTCCGCTCCAACTCCATACAACACAGAAATAATCACTAAAATAGCGGGAGAGATAAGCAACCAGCTAACAGGAGCTTTTTCTTCCTTTTCGTATGTGCGATGAATGCCCCAAAATCCATTAATAAAGATTTTCATAACAGAAAAAAGAACAAGGAGACTCGACATTAACACAATTCCAGCACCCCAATAGGCTTCTGCACCAAAACCACTCTTGATAATCAACAGCTTACCGACAAAGCCACTAAGTGGGGGGATTCCAGCTAAAGCAAGGGCAGATACTAAGAACATCCAGCCTAATAAGGGATAATTCTTAATCAATCCACTGATTTTCTTTAAGTTGCTCGTTCCTGTAATCGCAATGACTACTCCAACAAGCAGGAATAATGCGGCTTTAATAAGCATGTCATGAATCAAATAAAAAATCGCACCTGTCAAAGATTCAGTTGTATTTACCGATACCCCAAACAAAATAACGCCAACAGCAACGATAATGTTATAAATAATAATCTTCTTAATATCCCAATACGCTAAAGCTCCGATAATGCCGACAATAATCGTAATGACGGCAAGTATCCCTAAGAGCTCATGAGTGTATCCAGGGTCATGAGGGAAAAAGAGTGTATACGTCCTCATGATAGAGTAAACCCCAACTTTGGTTAAAAGCGCCCCGAACAATGCCAAAACAGGTGCCGGAGGAGCGTAATACGAGCCAGGTAGCCAGAAATAAAGCGGGAAAATGGCTCCTTTTAAGCCGAAAACGATTAAAAATAACACGGCAATGACAGTTAAAATACCAGGCTGTCCCACTTCTGCAATCCTTGTGGAGATATGTGCCATATTTAGTGTTCCTACTACCGAATAAAGATAAGCAACGGTAATAACAAACAACGAAGAAGAGATTATATTCACTAAAATATATTTCACCGATTCGCGAAGCTGAGCCTTTGTTCCGCCCAGGACCAATAGCACGTAGGAGCTCATAAGCATCACTTCAAAGAATACGAAAAGGTTGAAAATATCTCCCGTCGTAAATGCACCATTAATCCCGACAATTAGGAATTGCAAAATAGAATAATAGTAGAACTTTTCTCTTTCCTCTCCAATTGCTCGGAAGGAATAGAGACAGCAAGCGAATGCAATCACACTTGTTGTCAAAACAAGAAGGGCAGAAAGCATATCAGATACTAACGTAATCCCAAAAGGTGCTTCCCAACTTCCTAAGTTTAATGTTTGAATTCCATCTGTTCGAACCTTCTGAAAAAGTAGAATAGACACAAATACGGTGGATAATAAAGATAGAACGGATACCCACCTAGAGGCTATCGTAAAGCGATTCAAAAAGATTAATATGACCGCTGTTATAAGCGGAATCAGTATAGGTAATAAAAGCAAATTATTCATTTATTTTCGTCCCTCTCAAGCGATCCATGTTGTCCGTTCCTAGCTCCTGGTACGCGCGATAAGCTAATACTAGAAAAAAGGAAGTTACACCAAAGGCAATAACGATAGCCGTTAATATTAATGCCTGTGGCAATGGATCATTGTACCCGGCAGCATGTTCTCCAAGTAAGGGAGCAGCGCCATTTTTTAGGCCTCCCATAGTTAAAACCAATAAATGTGTGCCATGACTTAATAGTCCCGTTCCGATAATAATTCGAAGTAAACTTTTAGAAAGCATTAAATAAGTGGCTGCCATAAAAATAATACCAACTACAAACGCCATAACGATTTCCATTATTCGTCCTCCCCTATTGTTTGAATAATGGTCATTGTGACACCGATAACGACAAGATACACACCGATATCAAACAACACTGCTGTGTGCAACGATGTTTTGCCAAGGATAGGCAAGTAAACATCATTAAATGCATGAGTTAAAAATGGAACATTAAAAAGCAATGATCCAGCTCCTGTTCCAATCGAAAAAAGAAGCCCAATTGCCGTCATAATGCGGTAATTAACGGGTAAAATATTGGCTACCGTCTTCATATCAAACGCTAGCAGCAAGAGTACAAGAGCTCCTGCCGTCATCAACCCTCCAATGAATCCTCCACCTGGATAATAATGTCCAGCAAAGAAAAGATGAATAGAGAAGAGGAGAATGATGAACAAAATCACTTTTGTTACCGTTTGGAGAATGAGGTCATTCGTTCTCATCCTTCTTTCCCCCTTGTTAGACGTAGTTTAATCATTGCAAAAATACCAAGTGATGCAATCGCAAGTACACAAATTTCAAATAGAGTATCAAAGCCACGGAAGTCAACGAGAATGACGTTTACCATATTTTTCCCCGCAGCACGGATATACGTATTGTCTACGTAAAATTGTGAGATTGAATCAAATAGCTTTGTACTATAAGAAGAAAGTGCTATAGCGGTGACAATTGCACCCACTCCGATAGAAATAAGAGCATTTGTGAGCTTAAAAGGAATTTTTGATTCTTCCTTTTTGAATTTCGGTAAATGATAGAAACAAAGTAGAAACAATGCGACTGACACCGTTTCAATCACCAGCTGAGTAAGTGCTAAATCCGGCGCACGGAAAACGACAAAGAAAAGGGCAACCGTATAACCAACTGCTCCAAGCAAGATAATGGAGGTGAGTCTTGATTTAGCAAACAGGATAGTAATGGTGGCTACGACTATAAGCAAGGAAAGAACCAGCTCATAAAAGCCAATGCTTGATACATATGCTGTATCGATCAAAAACGCGTCTTTCTTATAAAGCGTGTAGCCTAAAATCAGAATGAAAAATGCAAAAATATAAACCAAATACGTCCGTATATAGCCATTCATATAAAATCTTGTCAGCTTAAACGAACCAGACTGCATCGATTCAATTCCTCTGTCATACAGCTTGTTTAAAGTTAATTTTTCAGGCAGTAGATCATAGGCTCTTTCCCATTTCGGTAACGTCAAATACAGAATGATCCCAAGTATCACGACCGCAATGGTCATAAATAATTCGATGTTTGGTCCGTGCCAGAAGTAAATATGAACGTCAAACATATCTCCTGGAGAAAGCAGACTAGGTAAAATCGAAGCCATGGCCGGTGATATTAAGTTATGGGAAAGAATATTCGGAAACAATCCAAAAATAATGACTAAAGAGCCGAGTACAACTGGTGAAATGAGCATGCCAAGTGGTGCCTCATGTGGCTTCTTCTTTAATCCTTCCGGTTTGTATTTGCCCGTAAATGTTCTAAACACGAGCTTCATGCTGTATATGAACGTAAATACACTAGCGATCCAAGCAAGGACTGGAAATAATAATCCCCAAGTGCTTAGAGAGAAAAGGTCCAATTTCAAAATATTTACCATACCGGTAAAAAACATTTCTTTACTTAAAAATCCGTTAAATGGTGGCAAGCCAGCCATAGAAAACGCACCGATAATTGCAAGCGTAAAGGTAATCGGCATTAAATGCATCAATCCGCCAAGCTTCCGTATATCACGTGTTCCTGTTTCATGGTCAACAATTCCTACGACCATGAACAAGCTTCCTTTGAAGGTAGCATGATTAATTAAGTGAAAGACAGCAGCTGTCGTTGCCACAGTAAAAACATTATCGTCTATTCCATCATAGTGTAGGGCAGCAGCACCAACACCTAACAGAGACATAATCAACCCTAATTGGCTAACGGTAGAGAAGGCAAGTATGCTCTTTAAGTCAGTCTGTTTGACAGCTGAAAAAGAACCCCAGAACAATGTGACGATACCGAACCCTCCGACGAGCCAGAGCCAAACAGGTGATTCAGCAAAGACGGGGCTCATTCTCGCTACAAGATAAATACCCGCCTTAACCATGGTTGCCGAATGGAGATAGGCACTAACAGGTGTTGGAGCTTCCATTGCATCAGGTAGCCAAATATGGAATGGAAACTGAGCTGATTTAGTAAAAGCACCAAGTAAAAAGCAGAGTATTGCTGGAATAAGTAAGGTGTGCTCTAACACAACGTCTGATTGTGTGACAATTTCTGAAATGCTAAACGATCCTGTCATGATGTATAGCAGGACGATTCCGCCCAGCATCGCAAGACCACCGAAAACGGTAATTAACATAGACTTTTGTGCACCATATCTCGACTTTTCTCGATGATACCAGTAACCGATAAGTAAGAAGGAAGAAATACTAGTCAGCTCCCAAAAGCCGTACATAACGATTAAATTATCGGAGAGGACCACACCGAGCATCGCTCCCATAAAGAGAAGAAGATACACGTAGAAGCTGCCGAGCTGTTCCTTATCCTTTGCTAAATAATAAATCGAATAAAGAACAACTAAAGACCCAATTCCTGAAATAAGCAAAGCAAAGAGCAATCCAAGTCCATCTATTTTAGCCGCAAAATTAATGCCAAGAGAAGGAATCCACTCAAAGCTTTCATATACTGTACCTTGGTGCGAAGTGGTACTAATAAACGAAAGAAAATAGCTAAATAATACAACTGGTAATGGTAGTACGAACCACCCTGTATGTATTTGTCTAATGCTTTTGGAAAAAATAGGTATGATGACCGCGAGCAATAGAGGTGAAACAATGGCCAAGTGTAGCAAAGACAAAACAAAACCCCCTCTTTATATGTAAGTAACAACTGTTTTTTTAAAAGTAATACTGCCTATTACTATTTCCATATTTTTCTCCGAACATGCTTTTCTCTTTCTTTTACCGAAACAGCCATATAAAAAAGTATAACGTAAAAAAACAGACCTTGCATGCCCCAAGCGCACAACATCCCATATTTGAAACTAAACTAATAAATAGGTAGAAACGCAGAAGAAATGGTGAAAAATTTTTATTTTTTTTGAATAAAATCAGACTTTTATCCTCAAAATAATTTTAAAGTGAGGTGTGAGGATGAAAAAGAAAATACTAACTTCATTGTCCATTTTTCTCCTCTTAGTGTCCTTGGCATGGGCATTAGATAAAAAAGATAAGCGTGAATTTTATAGTCCAGATGAGGAGGGCGATGTGGTTGAAATCTTTACCACTGACCCAGGATTAGAGATTCAGAAAAAGAAGTATCGCATGTTTAAGGCAAGGGAATATGTAAGAATTGAGAGACCATAAAGACTTGTAATATGTTCTCCTATCTTTCATAATAATGAAAGACAAAATATATGCGGAGAATTCAATGAAAAATACGTATTTAACAAGTTACTTTCCTTTGGTATCTATTTTATTATTTAGCTTGTCCTTTGCGATGCTTGTTGAGGTGCATCTTTTTAAATTTTTAAATGCTACCGGCATTTATGTGGGAATGCTAGAGTTCTTTTCTAGAAGTGGAATCAAGCTTGCGTTGCTTATCTTATTACTTGTTGTCTTTTTTATGGTTTTTGCGGCTTTAAAGCTGATTGCTGATACGATCAATGAGCTTTCCTTACTCTTTTTCTCAAAGGATTTTAATGGTGAAAGCTTAAAGGATGTTCGTGCAGGAGCAATTATTTATTTTGCGGGCTCTGTATTATCGCTTTTAGGCTCAGCCCATGTAACCATACTAGCTATCGTTTTTGCCATTACAACGATAAGTTACTTTGTCTTTTTTGTGTATAAGGTAAGCTCGAAGTTGTCACTGTCTGGAATTATTGGACTGATTTTCTTTCAGGTACTTACATGGTCAACGCTCGTGTTAGGTGTCGTATTTATTGCGTTAAAAGTATACAACAGCATCGTTGCTAGTTTACCAGTATAAAGAACTCATCCGGGTTTTCTTTTGAGGTGCAAAATGGTAAAAAGCAGACCAAATCAAACAGCAACTCACATAAACGGTCACAGTATATTTCAAAGTCAAAAAGGATTAGAGATGCAAATATCTCTAATCCTTTTTTGAATTTACTAAAGCACCCTATTAGCCGCTAAAGCGAGTATGAAAAAATAAGAGGAGAAATTTCTCTTAAATAGGAAATAGCACAAAAAATAGCTAAAATAGACGGAAAGATTCCGTCTATTGACTCGAAAAACGTGAAAATGGGTAATTTTGCTTTGCTTAACCGGAAAACCTCCGCTTATTTACTCTGAACCAAGCTCTAATCTGGAGTTTAACCGAAAAATCTCCGCTTATTTTAAATATCAATAAAAAACGCACTGTGAATTATATCGTGAATTCAAGTGCGTTTTCATAAGTGTTTTATAATTCTTGCACCTCTAATGTAAACTCATTTGAAGAACTCATCCGGGGTTTTGTTAGTTGTCCAGCTCCAGCGCCTAGCCCTTCGATGGAATAATATAAAGCCATTATTCCTAGTCATAAGCCAAATCCCTCCAGAAGGCAGGTCTTCCTGCGAGATTCGTCTTATGCTTGTCGGGGCTAAACAAGGCGCTTCCGCTTTTCTAATACGACATGATCGCTTTCCATATATATAGATGTGGAGAGTATTGCTCAATATTTTCAATGCTGGATGGCATGTCTCTTCCGACCCAAACCCCAACTGTTAGCGTATCAGTTAAACCAACAAACCAGTAGTCTTGGTAATTATTCGTTGTTCCTGTTTTTCCGCCTTGGTACGTTGCTCGAGATAAATGCGCTTTTCGTGCGGTTCCTGAAGAGACCGTTTCCGATAAAAGACTGCGCATGCTGCTGACGGTTTCGGCAGACCAGACCTGTTTTTTCTCATCCTTCCACTCGTAAAGAACCTTTCCTTGTAAGTCGCTAACCTTACGAATGGCACGTGGCTGCTGGTACCCTCCATCATAAAAGGAGGTGTAAGCTCCAGTCAGCTCTAATGGTGACATTCCGTACGTAAAGCCACCAACGGCAGCTGGTAACACATGATCCTCTGATACTAACTTCTTAAAAGGGAATGATGTAAGATATTGAAAGCCCGTTTCTACACCAATTTCGTTTAAAAGTCGTACAGCAGGTGTATTATATGAGTTGGCAAACGCACGTTCAAGCGTTACATTCCCATATATTTTTCCACCATAGTTTTCAGGGCAATAGTTATCAATACAGAGCTCTCCTGCATTTACTGACTTTGAAAGGGAGGAGTGTGTCTCTTGTAAATAGGGAGCGTAAACAAGTAATGGTTTAATCGATGAACCAGGCTGACGATAAGCTTGGAACGCCCGATTGAATTCACCCTTTTGATAGTTTTTCCCGCCAACAAGTGCGAGTATCTGTGCATTCGTATGATCAATGACGGCTACAGAACCTTCCACGTCGATAAATGGTAGATTATCACTAACCGCCGTTTTTGCTCGATTTTGAAGACTTTGATCCAAGGAAGTTTCAATGCTAATTCCAGAAGCAATCACTTCTTTTACCCGATTGTCAATCTGTTTCTCGTCGGTTAATCCTTCTGAAAGGGCAATTAATTGTGATAATTCATTTTGAACATACGCCATGTAATCAGGTGCTTGGTCAATTCGTTCATGCACTGTAAGCGTGATAGGTAAATTTTTTATTTCTTCTGCTTCTGAAGCGGTCAGCTTGTCTTTTTCAACTAATAAATCTATGAGACGTTCTTGACGCGCTTTGGTTCGATCGAAATGTGTTAATGGATCATAATAAGTTGGATTATTCGGAACAGCAGCTAGAAAAAGCAGATCTGCTTTTGTCAATTCAAGTGTTCCACGGTTGAAATAATGCTTAGCCGCCGCTTCAATTCCGTAAGCCCCATTTTGAAAATAAATAGAATTAATATATAAATCTATGATTTCCTTTTTTGAGTATGTTTTCTCCAGCTTGTAGGCGTAAAGAATTTCAGTAAGCTTTCGATTGTAGGATTGCTCGTGAGTTAAATAAAGATTTCGAGCGAGCTGCTGCGTAATCGTACTTGCACCCTGTTCAATCCCGTTTGACTGAATATTGATCGTAAGTGCACGACCCATGGCTGTTAAGTCAAAGCCAATATGCTCATAAAAGTGCTGATCCTCTGATAGAACAAACACCTCACGCAATAGCTCCGGAATGTCCTCAGATGGTAAAACGATGCGATTTACCGTGCTGTACCATTCTAAAACTGTTTCCCCATTGCGATCTTTGATCAAGCTTGTTTGTGATAGATTTGTTTTTTCTAACTGTATCTTGTTTTCTATCACATGATCGAAAGTATCAAAAGAGCGTACCTCTTTGCTAGAAAAATAGGCAAGCAGGAAAAAAACGGGGAGAAGCAGAAAAATAAAAAAATAACCGGTTGCTACTTTCATGTCGGTCGCTTCCCTTTCAATTGAATAATAATGATGAAGTTAGGAGTGCTTCTGTTTTTCTCATACTCCACCATAATAAGGCAAAAGCAGCAAGGAATAAAGCACTAGTGACAAAAAAGACAGTTGAGATATTATACCACCCCGAAATAAGTATTGTATTTATTCGGTTTACTAAATACCGATTTGTGGAAATTATGACATATTTTAAAGCTGATATTCCTTTTCACACTTTATTTGAACGAATTAAACAGAAAAGTGAAAAAATTAATAAAAATCATGATATAATAAAGCAACATTCATGTTCATTTTTTGGAATGGTTATTTCATATAGTGGTAGTGATACTCGAAGGAGGAAAGAGGGTACGTAAGATGAGGAAGGAGCATCAGTATTTATTTATTGATTTTGAGTTTACGATGCCTGAGAGATCTGAGCGGTTTAAAGGTTTTTACCCAGAAATCATTGAGGCTGGCATTGTGTCGGTTGTAAATGACCAAATCTGCGAGAAATTTTCTTCGTATGTCACTCCTAATCGTTTCCCTATGCTATCGGACCGCTGTAAATCATTTTTGAAAATTTCACAGGAACAAGTCAATGCAGGCATTAGTTTTACAGATCTTGTGAAAAAGTTTGAGCAGTTAAGTTCCCCTTCATTAGACCTTACAATCGTTACGTGGGGCAATATGGACATGAGGGTTCTTCGTAATAACTGTGAACAAGCCGGTCTACCTTTTCCTTTAAAAGGGGAAGAACTCGATTTATCCATGGAGTACAAGCGATTCTTCGGAGACCAAAATCAAACTGGCTTATGGAAAGCGGTACAAGAGTATGGCAAGGAAGGAACAGGCAAGCACCACCGGGCGTTGGACGATGCATTAACCACATTCAATATTTTTCGTTTAGTTGAGAAGGATAAAAAGTACCTTCAAGGACATGCACCAACCACGATTGGTGACCGCATTGATTTCTCCCAAGTACTTAATAAGTTCGCATAAAAAGCCAAATCCCTCAAACTGGATTTGGCTTTTGTGTGTTAGAAGTATTCTTTCTCAAGTGTTGAGATATTTTCAAGGCTCTTTTTTGCCCAAAGGCTGTCATCGCTATCCAACGTATCTCTTAATTTTTGAATGGCATTCGTTAGTGACTCTTTGTATTCAGGAATTTCCTCTGTATAGGGCTTTACCATTTTTGCAGGGATGTTGGCTTGTTCTCGGTAAGAAAGAGCTCGTCTTTCATGAAAAAGAGGCACATCTACATCCTTATGGCTATGTAAATCTCCTTGTGTCGGATGAGTAACAACAGCGAGGACGCGGACAAGAATGGTCTCTGGACGGATGTTTGTTACTTCACCAATATACTTTCCGGTTTTATAAATAGCTGTGACCTTGTCACCGATTTGAATGTCGGACATTTTTCGTTTCTCCTTTCAAATTGGGCTAGAACTGTATATGATAATAATTATGACGTAAGCATTATGAAAAACAAAGTATTTTGGAGGGTGATTACATGAAGAAATTCCTAGCGTGTTTAATATTCGTTGTTTTCCTTGTCACTGGATGTGGGACAAGCAATGAAGAAGGTACGGAAAATTCGAACGGAAATGCAAGCAATAATGAAACCGCTAACCAAGAAAATATTGAACTTCCACAGGCAACCACAGAGGTTGGTGAAAAGGAGAGACTAGTCGAAATGGAAACATCCATGGGAAATATCAAAATCAAGCTGTTCCCAGAACAAGCTCCAAAGGCAGTAGAAAACTTTATTACTCATAGTGAAGAGGGATATTACGAAGGAGTCATTTTCCACCGTGTAATAAATGACTTTATGATTCAGGGCGGAGACCCAGATGGAACAGGAATGGGTGGAGAAAGCATTTATGGAGAGCCATTTGAAGATGAGTTCTCTAATCAGCTTTATAATTTCAGAGGCGCCTTATCAATGGCTAACTCAGGTCCTAGTACTAATGGAAGCCAGTTTTTTATCGTGCAAAATAAAACATTAGATCCACGTTCAGTGGACCAAATGAAAAAAGCTGGTTACAACGAAAAGGTCATTAAGCAGTATGAAGATGGCGGTACTCCATGGCTGGATCAAGCTCATACTGTGTTTGGTCAAGTGGTTGAAGGCATGGATGTGGTTGATAAAATTGCTACCACTCCAGTAGGTGAAGCTGATAAGCCGGAAGAAGAAGTTGTCATCAAGAAAATTACTGTGCTGAAGTAATCGTCCTTGGACGATCGGTAAGAACCTTGATATAATAGGCATGAATGACTGCTCGTTTGCAGAAAGGAAGATCGTCATGATCCATTCGTTTATATTATCATTGTTTCTATATTTTCCTGAAGATAAGTCTGAATACATTCCTGCAGCTATTTCTTTTACGATCTTCTTAATCCTCTGTATTTTCACGATGCGATTTATCGTGAAAATTTCACGAAAAGAAGAAGCAAAAGCAAAAGAATTAGAAAATCAAATTATGAGTGAGCACCAAAACAAAGGATAAACGTACACTTTTCTTGAAAAGTGTGCGTTTTTTAATTTAAACAAAAAGACGGAAGAGTTCCACTCTTCCGTCTGACTATTAAGCAAATGCTGCTTTCAATCGCTCCAAACCTTCTGTCACAAGTTCTTTTGAACAAGCTACATTCATGCGGACAAAGCCTTCTCCACCCATGCCGTATTTTGGTCCAGGTTCGAGTCCTATTTTTCCTTTTTCGATGAGTGCTTTCTTTAAGTCATCATCTGAAAGTCCAAGCTCACGACAATCCATCCAGATTAAGTACGTACCTTCCGGCTGCATCATCTTTATTTGTGGAAGCTCAGCCTCTAGGAACTCCTGTACATAGCGAATATTTTCTGCCATGTATGCAAGAGCTTCGGTTAACCACGTTTCACCATGAAGATAAGCTGCCTCCATTCCAACGATTCCAAACGTATTTAATGTATGAAATCCTTGCTTTTGCTGTTCAGCTTGGAATAACTCTCGAAGTTTCTGATTGCTAGTAATAACTACAGAAGCCTGTAAGCCTGCTAAATTAAAGGTTTTACTTGGAGCGATACAAGTGACAACAAAATCAGCAAAGTCCTCTAAGCTCGCAATCGGGACATGCGTAGTTCCCTCAAACACAAGATCGGAATGAATTTCATCTGATAAAATTAAGCAATTGTACTTTTTGCAAAGTTCACCGATATGAAGGAGTTCTTCTTTTTTCCACACTCTTCCGCTTGGATTGTGAGGATTACATAATAAAAACAATTTTACTCCTTCTTTCAGCTTTGCTTCAAAATCTTCAAAGTCGATTTCATAACGGTTATTTACATTTTTCAATGGAGAATTCACAACCACACGCTCATTTTTTTCAACCATGGAAAAGAACGGAGTGTACACAGGAGATTGAAGCATCACCTTGTCTCCAACGGAAGTAAATGCTTGGACGGCGGTGCTGATAGAAGGGACAACTCCTGAACTGTATGTAATCCATGCTTGACGAATCTCCCAATTATGTCTTGTTTTCACCCAAGCTTGAATGGCTTTTCCAACAGATGGGGGAACAAAGGTGTAGCCGAATATTTCATGCTCTAATCGATTTCGAATCGCATTTGTTACTTCAGCAGGCGGCGGGAAGTCCATATCTGCAACCCACATCGGATGAAGATCACTGCTTCCGAACACATCATGGAGGAGCCCCCATTTAACAGATCCGGTATTATTTCGGTCAATCACTTTATCAAAATCATATGTAGTCATAAAGCACCTCGCCTTTTTCCATTTTATTTGATCTATGTAATATGATAAGATATGTGAACGAAAAGATAAAATAAAAGGTGATTTTACATGGAAATGCTCGAAATGAATTTAAGTTTGTTACAGCGTCTGATAGAGTGGGATCCACTCGGATATGGGGAAGACAGCTATGATCCGGAGATTGCGGATACGATTCAAGCGGTACATGTTTTGTCATCTGCAAAAGAGCTTGCTCGAAAAATCCAAAGCATATATGAGTTTTCTTTTGAAGAAATCATTCCTTTATCTGAATGTACAGCCATGGCTGAAGAATTGTTAGCGATTAAAAACGAAAGCTCCTGCTCGTTGTAATGTTAAAAAAGCTTCAAGCGGATACTGGCTTGAAGCCTTATTTATACAAGAAACTCTTTAATATACCTGTGAACAATTTCAGGTCGTTCTTCAGGTACAAGATGTCCTGTCTCCTTTAACACAATGAGCTCGGAGTTCTTTAAATCTTGCTTCAATCGTTTTCCAACCCTTAGTGGGACGACTCTGTCATGCTCACCCCAAATGAGTAGACACGGAGTCTCGATTTTTTTTAAATCAGACTCATCCAGCTCGTCTTCTCTGTGCCGTATCATCCGAGTTAAGGCTGGGAAAATATCTCCTTTTAAAAAAGGGACTAAATATCCGTTTAACATATCATCATCAATCATCGAATGGTCATGCACGACATTAACAAGATTTTTCTTTACTCCTGATTTAGCTAGATGTCTTTTTACATACAAGTGGAAAAAGGGAAGATAACTAGATAGAACAAGATGAAGTTTCATTCGTTTTAAGTAACCAGAGCTGCATAATAAAACCGTCCGTGTAACCAAATCAGGACGTAGGTGAGCAATTTTTAACGCAATTTGTCCTCCCATGGAGTGTCCGATAATTGATAGATTTTTTATCTGTAAATGCTCAACAAAGGAGATAATTGAACGGGATATATTCTCATACGAGTAAATAAATTTCTTTGATTTTCCGCTTTTGCCGAAAGGCGGGAAATCAATGGCGATGACGTTAAATTCCTCACGAAGAAGAGGAATCAGTCTTCGGAAGCTAAAGGTGGATGAGAGAAAACCATGAATGAGCAATAGCGTGTCTGTTGCATGAGAATGTTTATAATGTTCATAATACAGGTCGTTTCCGTTAATATTGATCGTACCGGTGATGCTAGCGTCATCCATATTCGTATTCACTCCTTTAACGGCATTTTGTTTTTTCATAGAATACCCATCAATGACAAAAACAATCATAAAAAAATGTGATGATAAATGTGAAAATTAAATTATTTTTTACGCATTTTTGTTATAATGTAACTATTTTAAGCGATAAAGCAGAAAAGGATGTTAACGCATGAAACTTTCGGAAAAAGAACTCGAAGTTGTAGAAATTCTTGAAAAGGATGCCCGAATTTCATCTGAAGATGTAGCTAAAATGATCGGCCTAAGCTTGCAAGAAACAAATGAGCTTATTAAGAAGCTTGAAAAGGAGAAAGTTCTTGTTCATTACACAACCGTAGTGGATTGGTCTAAAATTGACGGTCATGAAGGCGTTACCGCTATGATTGATGTGAAGGTAACACCGAAGCGTGGAGTAGGCTTTGATGAAGTAGCTGAGCGTATCTACCGGTTTAAAGAAGTAAAATCCGTATATCTTATGTCAGGTGCCTATGACCTTAGTGTCATTATTGAAGGGAAATCCATGAATGAAGTAGCTAGATTTGTTTCGAATAAGCTTTCTACTCTTGATTCTGTATTATCAACAACTACCCATTTTATCCTGAAGAAATATAAGCATGATGGAACGATATTTGAACCAATAGCAGAAGATGATAAGAGAATTGTGGTGTCACCATAATGAAACAGACAAAATCTTATTTGGCAAAAACGGTAGAAGACCTTAAGCCATCTGGAATTCGTAAGTTTTTTGATCTTGCAGCTGGGATGGAAGGGGTTATTTCCTTAGGGGTAGGTGAGCCTGACTTTGTCACCTCTTGGTCAGCAAGAGAAGCAGCCATTCTTTCCCTTGAACAAGGATATACGTCTTATACAGCCAATGCTGGATTATTAGAGCTTCGTAACGAAGTGTCCTCGTATATGAAAAAGCAATTTCATGTTGATTACAATCCGAAAAGCGAGATAATAATTACCGTTGGAGCGAGTCAAGCCTTAGACATTGCATTGCGTGCGATCCTCGACCCTGGTGATGAAGTGATTATCATCGAACCAAGCTTCGTCTCCTATGCACCGCTAGTTTCACTTGCAGGTGGAAAGCCGGTTGCGGTTCAGGCAACAGAAGAGTACGATTTTAAAATACAAACTCATCAGTTAGAAAAGGCGATTACCGACCGAACAAAGGCAATTATGATTTGTTCTCCCAATAATCCAACAGGCACAATGCTGGGTGAGAAAGAATTAATAGAGCTTGCCACATTCATCGAAAAGTATGATCTTCTCGTGTTATCTGATGAGATCTACGCAGAGCTTGCTTATGATGAACCATATGTAAGTTTTGCTGCGATTGAAGGCATGAGGCATAGAACACTTCTTATTAACGGTTTCTCGAAAGGCTTTGCGATGACAGGTTGGAGACTTGGTTTTGTTTGTGCGAACGAAGAACTAACTGCAGCTATGTTAAAAATCCATCAATATGCCATGATGTGTGCCCCGACGATGGCGCAGTACGCGGCACTTGAGGCATTAAAAGGCGGCAGAGAAGACGTAGAGGATATGAAAAAAAGTTATCGTCGAAGAAGAAACTATTTTGTTCAGTCACTAAATGATATTGGGCTTTCCTGTCATATCCCTGGTGGTGCGTTCTATGCATTCCCATCCATTGTAAGTACAGGTCTGTCATCAGAGCAATTTGCTGAACAATTATTGATCGAAGAAAAAGTGGCAGTTGTTCCGGGTAATGTGTTTGGAAGTAGCGGGGAAGGACATATTCGCTGCTCGTACGCTTCATCCATGGAACATTTACAAGAAGCGATGAAACGAATCAAACGGTTTGTTGAAAAATAATATCCATAAGAAAGGACAACTGACCTATTTAATCAAGGGTTCTGCTTTCGGGTGCTTTATTATTAAAAGACACAAGAAAAGACGTATGAATGTGGACATACGTCTTTTCTTTATTTATTAAAGTTTCTACGAAAACCCCTTAACTTTGACATAGCAATTGACATCATTATAAGTATTGTACAATTAAAAAAGAGGGTCAAAACTCCTGTCATTTGCAGTGGCATTTTTTCTTCGCTGCGGATTCTCCCATCTAGCTTCAAGAGCCTCTGCACCTATCGGTTGGTGGAAAAGGTTAGGCACCCTAGCTGATAAATAGACGGAGAAATTCCGCCTATTGGCTCGAAAAATTTCAAAATGGGGGATTTTTCTTTGCATAAGCGGAAAACCTCCCCTTATTTACCCCGAAACGAGCTCCATTCTGCATCTAACGGAAAAATCTCCGCTTATTTGACTTTTGCTGGTTACAGAAAAGCACTTCAAAACGGAACCCTTTACTTATTTAAACAGTTTCCTTTTATATTTAATCCTTCATGATGTATGACAAAGCAATGGTTCCGACGCCTGTATGAACACCAGCAACAGGAATTAATGGGAGTACTTCAATCTTCAATGACTCGTACTCGGCCACAATTTTTGAGAGTAAACTTTCAACGATCTCCTTTTCACCTGCGTGCATAATTCCGATTCGATCGTAGATTCCCTGCTTGTACGCTTCGTGCAAACGGTCAATTAATGCCTGCTCCGCTTTTCTCATCGTGCGAATTTTTTCAACGATATTTACTTTCCCTTCCTTAAAAGCAAGGAGTGGTTTTATTTGTAGTAGATTTCCTAAAATAGAGCCAAAATTGGAGACTCGTCCACTTTTTCTCAATTGATCTAAGTTCGCAGGAATTAAAATCAAGCGGCATTTTTCTCTTAACGAAAGAAGTTCTTTCACAATTTCAGAGGGCTTTAGTCCCTCATTATACAAGGTGATTCCTTCTTCTAGTAAGAACTTTAACGGAAAAGAACCAATCCACGAATCAACTGGGTGTACAGGGAAACCAACGATCTCAGCCGCTTGTGTGGATGTGGAGTACGTTCCAGATAGTTCACTAGAAACATGGATGATAATTGCTTCATCGTAGCTTTCTTTTAATTGGGTATAAAGGTCAATAAAGTCTCCTAAGGCAGGCTGTGAGCTAGTTGGCGGAAAACTTGAGTTACTCATCATCTCATAAAATTCCTCAGTGGTTATGTCTACCCCTTCTTTAAATGTTGCGTTTCCAAACGTAAACGAAAGGGGAACCACGTATATATGATTGTCTTGTAACCAAGCTTGATCTTTTTCTGAGAAGCTAGCCGTCGAATCGGTTACCCAAGCAATTTTCTTTGCCATAATGACCTCCATAAGATGTTATATAAGCACTATGATAATGAAAAATAATCTCCAAATAAAATGAATGAAACAAACGAATAGCGAGGAACAAATCCCTCGCCTATCACCATTTATATATGACTTTCCTCTTGCATCAATTCAGAGACTGGTATATCAAGTACAGTAGATATTTTTAAAATGGTTTGTGTGTCAGGAGTTTGTACGCCTGACTCATATTTGTCAATCGTAGCAGTGCCAACACGGATCTTAATAGCAAGCTCCTGCTGTGACATTTCTAGTTCTTCCCGAAAGCGTTTAATGTTTTGCCCAATTGCATTCATGGCTCATCTTCCTTTCGAAAAAGATTCGATTCTTTATTTATTTTATCACGATTAGGATAGGGGAATTTATCCCAATCGTGAACGTTTCGTTACAGTTACAAAAGACCAATCGAACGTAAAAATACAAAGATAATCGCAACGGGTACGATAAATCGAATCATGAAATACCAAATCGTAAACAGCTTGTTCATATTTCCGAACGTTCCTAATGATAACTCACTTTTCAATAGCTTGTATGGAAGCCGGTGCCCAACAAAAATAGAGATTAAAAAGGCCCCTAACGGCATCCCAATATTACTTGCAATAAAATCAGCGAAATCAAAGATAGTTTTCCCGAAGATAAGAACATCAGACCAAACTCCAAAAGATAATGCACTAGGAATTCCAAAGATAAAAATAACAATCCCTGTTTTCCAAGCCCATTGTTTGCGCTGTTCTGTTTTCTCTTTTACAATTGCCGCTACAACAATTTCTAAAATGGAAAAAGCAGAGGTTAATGTCGCAAACAAAAGCAACACAAGGAAAATCGTTAAAAAGAAAGCTCCAAATGCCATTTCGTTAAATACGGCAGGGAGGACCACAAACACCAACCCAGGGCCTGCTCCAGGTTCAAATCCGAGTGCAAATACCGCTGGAAAAATAACGATACCAGCAAGTAGAGATATAAAAATATTCAGAGCAACAACTGAAAAAGCTGACTTGGTAATGTTCTCTTTTTTAGAGAGATAGGATGCATACGTAACCATGATGGAAATACCAACGCTTAACGCAAAAAAGGATTGTCCTAGCGCTAGCAAGATGGTGTCAGGAGTTAGACTGCTCCAATTCGGTTTAAGGAGAAACTCCACCCCTTTTGATGCTCCATCAAGAGTTAAGGAACGTATTGCTAGTATGATAAAAAGAATAAAAAGGGCTGGCATCATGTACTTACTAGCTTTCTCAATTCCTTGTTGAACCCCGCCTTGGATTACAAAAATGGTTAAAATCATAAAGATTGCTTGTGCAACAATAGCTTCAATAGGATTACTAATAATCGTACCAAACAGAGAACCATACTGATCTTGAGAGAGTCCTGTTAAACTGCCAGTAACGCTACGAAATAGATAAGATAAGATCCATCCGCCTACCACACTATAAAACGATAAGATAAGTCCAGAAATGATGACTCCTAAATAGCCTATAACCTTCCAGTTTGAGTTTGGAGCAAGAATTTTATAGGCGGTGATTGCATCCTTTTGTGTATTTCTACCAATAATAAATTCAGCAATAAGGATCGGTGCACCGATAAATAAAGTTAACAATAAAAAAAGAAGGAAAAAGAGTCCTCCACCATTTGTTCCAGCCATGTATGGGAATTTCCAAATGGCTCCTAGACCAATTGCAGAGCCAGCTGCTGCAAGAATAAAGCCAATCTTTGATGTCCATTGCTCATGTGTTTTCATTACAGTTTTTACACCTACTTTAAAAGATATTTTCCCATAATACTATATTTTCGGACTATTGTGTAGTAAATTTTTTTGAATAAGATGTGACATTGTGATATAATCTTATATTGCGTATAAAAATGATAAATAAACTATATTTAGGAGTGTTTCTATGTCAGAGAAAATTGAAGTTGGAAGTGTTGTTACAGGTAAAGTTACGGGAATTCAAGCATACGGTGCGTTCGTTGCACTTGATGAAAATACTCAAGGGTTAGTTCATATTTCAGAAATTACTCACGGATTCGTTAAAGATATTAACGAGCACCTTAAAGTAGGAGATGAAGTTCAAGTAAAGGTTCTTTCTATCGATGAAAATGCTGGGAAAATCGGTCTTTCTATCCGCGCAACTGTAGAAGCTCCTGAAGCACCAGTAGCTGCACCAAAGGCTGCTCCGAAGAAGCCAAGAAAGCGTACAGCTGCAGCTGCTATCAAGCAAGATACAGAAGCACCACAAGGCTTTAACACGCTAAAAGATAAGTTACAAGAGTGGATTGAGCAATCACAAAGATAATAAATGATCAAAGTGTGGGAGAAATTCTCCCACTTTTTTTTATGTTTTTTCCCCGAGAAAGGACATAAGTTATTCTTTTAAGATACACTAAGAAAAGGTAGTTTTTTCATCACGAATGAATGAGATCGGAGGTAAATAATATGGCGAGTAAGTCACAAGAAGTCATTGAGCAAACGGAAAAGTTTGGGGCTAATAACTATCACCCTCTTCCGATTGTTATTTCTAAAGCAGAAGGTGTTTGGGTGGAGGATCCTGAAGGTAACAAATATATGGATATGCTTAGCGCGTATTCGGCTGTGAACCAAGGTCATCGTCATCCGAAAATTATTGAAGCATTAAAGGAACAGGCTGATCGTGTGACACTTACATCACGTGCATTTCATAATGATCAGCTTGGACCATGGTATGAGATGATTTGTGAAATGACAAATAAAGAAATGGCATTGCCAATGAACACTGGTGCGGAGGCTGTGGAAACAGCGGTTAAGGCTGCACGTCGGTGGGCGTATGATGTGAAGGGTGTAGAAGAAAATCAAGCAGAGATTATTGCATGCTTAGGAAATTTTCATGGGCGTACAATGACAGCGGTTTCTTTATCTTCTGAAGAAGAGTATAAGCGCGGATTTGGACCGATGCTACCAGGAATTAAGCTGATTCCATATGGAGACATCGAAGCATTAAAAGCTGCAATCACTCCAAATACAGCTGCC
Organism: Robertmurraya mesotrionivorans; assembly: GCF_050971805.1. Taxonomy (NCBI): domain Bacteria; kingdom Bacillati; phylum Bacillota; class Bacilli; order Caryophanales; family Bacillaceae; genus Robertmurraya; species Robertmurraya mesotrionivorans. Next base: position 157,020 of record NZ_JBPCCH010000004.1, read on the forward strand.
TTCTTAATCGAACCTATCCAAGGTGAAGCAGGCATTGTTATTCCACCTGAAGGGTTTATGCGTGCTGCTTTTGACCTTTGTAAAGAAAACAATGTACTATTTATTGCCGATGAAATTCAAGCGGGACTTGCCCGAACTGGGAAAATGTTTGCTTGTGAATGGGAAGGCATTGAACCTGACATGTATATTTTAGGAAAGGCACTTGGTGGGGGCGTATTCCCAATCTCTTGCGTCGTCGCAAACAAAGAAGTTCTCGGTGTCTTTAATCCAGGGTCGCACGGATCAACATTCGGTGGCAACCCGATGGCCTGTGCGGTTTCCATTGCTGCTTTACAAGTACTGAAAGAAGAAAAGTTAGCGGAACGTTCTCAGGAGCTTGGAAGCTATTTTCTTTCAAAATTACAAGAAATCAAGAACCCAATCATTAAAGAAGTTCGTGGTCGTGGACTGTTTATCGGTGTCGAACTAACGGTCCCTGCTAGAAAGTACTGTGAGCAGTTGAAAGAAGAAGGACTGTTATGTAAGGAAACACATGACACAGTTATTCGCTTTGCTCCGCCATTAGTAATTAGCAAAGAAGACCTTGACTGGGCGATTGAACGAATTAAGAAAGTATTAAGCGCATAAAAAAATCCTTGCACTTTTTTGGGTGCAAGGATTTTTTATTAATAACTTGACGTTCTTTAACATTTGAGAACTGTCTAGCTACAGCGCCTAGCTCCTCGGGGTCATAAGCCAAATCTCTCCAGAAGGTAGGCCTTCCTGCGTGATTCGTCTTATGCCTGTCGGAGCTGAACAAGGCGCTTTCGCTTTATCTTGTAGCTCTTGGTTCAGGATCTCTCACTGTTTGTTCATTTGGTTTAAACAGTAGGCCTAGATTTAATAACCCGGCGATACCAACTAAGCCGTAGATGATTCTAGAAAGAGCAGAACCTTGTCCGCCAAAGATAGCTGCCACTAGGTCAAATTGGAAGAATCCAATTAATCCCCAGTTGATAGCCCCGATAATTGTAAGTACTAGTGCAATACGTTGAATGGTACTCATACAGATTTCCTCCTTGGGATGGTTTTTTTATATAGTTTGGCTATATAAAGTTACACAATCTTATCGTTTGATTCTTGCCCCCCTTTTATGCATTTTCATAGGAAGAATTTTGGAGTCTATTTTTTGCATTCGCTACTATTTTGGAACATAATAAAGATTGAATAGGAGGATGAAGTATGGATAATTTTACATTTTTTAATCCGACAAAATTGATTTTTGGTAAAGATACTATTGAACAATTGAAGGTGGAAGTACCTCAATACGGTAAGAAAGTGTTACTTGTGTATGGAGGCGGCAGCATTAAACGAAATGGCCTATATGACCAGGTCTTGTCATTATTAAAAGAAGTAGATGTTGAAGTATATGAGTTACCAGGTGTGGAACCAAACCCACGTCTTACTACCGTTAAAAAGGGAGTAGAAATCTGCAGAAATGAAGGAATTGATTTTCTATTAGCCGTTGGCGGTGGAAGTGTTATTGACTGTACAAAAGCAATTGCTGCTGGTGCGAAGTATGACGGTGACACTTGGGATCTGATGACTCGAAAGGCCGTTGCAAAGGAAGCGCTTCCGTTTGGTACGGTATTAACATTAGCTGCAACAGGATCCGAAATGAATTCAGGCTCTGTTATTACTAACTGGGAAACAAATGAAAAATACGGATGGGGCAGTGCAGTCACTTTCCCGCAATTTTCTATCCTAGATCCAGTCAATACATATACGGTTCCAAGAGATCAAACGGTGTACGGAATTGTCGACATGATGACACATGTGTTTGAACATTATTTCCATTTAACAGAGAATACAGAACTTCAGGATCGTATGTGTGAGGGATTATTGCTTACCGTAATGGAGGCAGCACCTAAGCTTCTTGAAAACCTAGAAAACTATGAGCATCGTGCAACCATACTTTATAGTGGAACAATGGCACTAAACGGAATGCTTTCTATGGGATACCGTGGAGACTGGGCAACGCATAATATCGAGCATGCGGTTTCGGCTGTTTACGATATCCCACACGGTGGAGGACTTGCGATTCTATTCCCGAACTGGATGAAGCATAACTTAAAAGTAAAACCAGAACGCTTCAAGAAGCTTGCTGTACGCGTATTCGGAGTAAACGCAGAAGGCAAAACAGACGAGGAAGTGGGTCTAGAAGGAATCGATAAACTTCGTGAGTTCTGGAACTCAATCGGTGCACCAGCACGCTTAGCAGACTACGATATTGATGATAGTCAAATTGAAGTTATGGCTGACAAAGCAATGGTATATGGCGAATTCGGAAACTTCACAAAGTTAAACAAAGAAGACGTCATGGCGATTTACCGTGCTTCTTTATAAAAAAATTTTGCGTGCAATTTTCGTAATTGCACGTGTTTCTTTTTTTATCGGGTGGAAATACTACGGTAAGAAGGTGGGATTTTGAGCATTTCTTAACAATTAACACATTTGTTTGAAATGTGTGCGCTTACATAAGTAGACGGTTCTTGATTCCTTAACCAGCTTTCGATAAAGTGGTATAGTAAACAACAAATCATTGGAGGATCATTCATGACACACGTTCGTTTTGATTACTCAAAAGCACTTAGTTTTTTTGGGGAACATGAAGTTACTTATTTACGTGATTTTGTAAAAGTTGCTCATCATTCATTACATGAAGCAACAGGAGCAGGAAATGACTTCTTAGGTTGGATTGACCTTCCAGTTAATTACGACAAAGAAGAATTTGCTCGCATCCAAAAAGCAGCAGAAAAAATCAAGCAAGACTCTGATGTTCTTTTAGTTTGTGGAATTGGTGGTTCTTACTTAGGCGCACGCGCTGCCATTGAAATGCTTCAACACAGCTTTTACAATGCATTGCCAAAGGAAAAGCGTAGCACTCCACAAATTATCTTCATCGGAAACAACATTAGTTCTACATACATGAGAGATGTAATGGATCTTTTAGACGGAAAGGATTTCTCCCTTAACGTTATTTCTAAGTCTGGTACAACAACAGAACCAGCTATCGCTTTCCGTATTTTCCGCAAGCTTTTAGAAGAAAAGTACGGAGTAGAAGAAGCGAAGAAGCGTATTTATGCAACAACTGACAAAGCAAGAGGAGCATTAAAAACTTTAGCTACTGAAGAAGGATACGAATCATTCATCATTCCTGATGATGTGGGTGGTCGTTATTCGGTTCTAACGGCTGTAGGTTTACTTCCAATTGCTGCAAGTGGGGCAGATATCGAAGCTATGATGAAGGGTGCAGCAGCTGCACGCGATGACTTCGGAAGCTCAGAGCTAGAAGAAAACTTAGCATATCAATATGCAGCAGTTCGTAACGTCCTTTACAACAAAGGTAAAACAATTGAAATGCTTATTAACTATGAGCCAGGCTTGCAATACTTTGCAGAATGGTGGAAGCAACTGTTTGGAGAAAGCGAAGGAAAAGACCAAAAAGGAATTTACCCTTCATCTGCAAACTTCTCAACAGATCTACACTCTTTAGGTCAATACGTTCAAGAAGGTCGTCGTGACCTATTTGAAACAGTTGTACGTGTAGAAAATCCTCGTCATGAGCTAACGATTGAAGAAGCTGATAGCGATTTAGACGGATTAAACTATCTTGCTGGCCAAACAGTTGATTTTGTTAACAACAAAGCTTTTGAAGGTACATTGCTTGCTCATACAGACGGCGGAGTTCCTAACTTAGTGGTGACGATTCCACAGATGGATGCTTACACATTCGGTTACCTTGCATACTTCTTTGAAAAAGCATGTGCAATGAGCGGCTACCTACTTGGTGTAAATCCATTTGACCAACCTGGTGTAGAAGCATACAAAGTAAACATGTTCGCATTATTAGGCAAACCTGGATTCGAAGAGAAGAAAGCAGAGCTTGAGAAGCGTTTATAATTAAAAAAAGTGTTAGTCATTAGAGATTTCCTCTCTTTTGACTAACACTCTTTTTTTTGTGAGAAACTAAAAGAAAAAGGGGGATGGCTATGATTCAAATTCCTTCACAAATTGAAGGCAAGCACTTTGATTTGTATAAGCTAGAGCAATTATTGAAGCCGCTGGGTTATACTATTGGCGGGAATTGGGATTACGATCACGGATACTTAGATTATAAAATTGATGATGAAAAAGGGTATCAATTTTTAAGAGTTCCGTTTCGAGTAGTAGATGGGCAACTAGACGCACGAAATTGTACGGTAGTGATTGAAAGACCATTATTGCTATCACATCTATATCAAGATGACTTAGACGATCATGCTTATATTGGCAATGCATCTGCTTCCTTTGACCAGTTCCAGGAACCGATTGATAAGGACGCAAGCTTTCCTGTAAAATTTGTAGATATCGGTAAGGCACTCGTTCAAGAACTCGAACAAATTCTTATCGATTAAAGTTTGTCAATAATAAGTAACTCATCATGATCATGAATAATCGTTTCTTGAGGAGGATTCACCAACGTGTTTTCTCCTCTTTTAATGCCGATTAAAAGCTTTCCAGCTTTAAGTAACTCCCCATTAGCGGTATAAAATGATTGAGAGACATAGTCTTTGCCTGGATGGAAGTAAACTCTACTTCCATGAAGTTGATCAAGTACTTCAACAAAAGTGGATACAATTCTATCGGTGGCGATGCAGTTTGTCATAATATAACTCATCATTCGGTTTGATTGAATGATTTCGTCAGCGCCAGCTCTTTTCGCATTTGCCATCTGTTCACGGGTAAGAACTTCTACAATAGCGGTAATGTTTGGATTTAAGCCTTTAATGGTAAGTAGCGCAAGAATCGTATTCATATCAGCATCAAGCTCATCCTTATGTTGATCAGCTGTAATAAGGACCTTTTCGGCTGTTGCAATATTTGCCTTTAGTAACACATGGTCTTGAGAAGCTCTCCCTCTAATAAAGTGTACCTTTGCATCCATAATTGGATTTGATTCCAAGGTTTCATCGATTAAAATAATATCTGAGAATTGATCGATTGTACGAATCGTTTGAATAATTTCTTTAGACCGTTCATTCCATCCAATGATAATCAAATGTCTATCTCCTCTAAAATGAACTTTTCCTTCTAGATAATTGTTTTGCCTAGAAACGGCAGTGGTAGCAAGGGTAATAAAATATGTGGATAAAAACCCAGCGCCTATAAATATTAGGAGAATTCCTACTATTCTTCCCAGAAAGGTTTCTGGAGAGTAGTCCCCATATCCAACGGTAGATGTAGTAATGATTGCCCACCAGATTCCTTCAAACATTGTAGGAAAACTCTCCGGTTCAACAAGATGAATACATACGCCAAAAATAATAACAAGTAATATAGCCATGGTTAGTATTCGTACAAGCGTAGGCAATCTTAAAAAGCCAGTATAAATTCGGTGGTGCATAGCATACCCTCACCTCTTAAAAGTTTCTCTAAAAGTATAGACCATATCCATTTGTGTTAAACTCGAAGAAAGACCCTCAGAAACGAGGGTCTTACGTTATTTCCTTTTAGCCGCAGCCAATGCTCTATTCACATCAATTAATCCTTCTCCAAAGAATTCATCTTTCCCAACTTCTCCAATGTCATAGCTTGAAGAACGAATAATGTCCATGACTTCCTTATTAGATAAAGTAGGATTGGTAGATAAAATTAAACCAGCTAATCCTGTTACATGTGGAGACGCCATTGATGTTCCGGAAAGGGCGGCATATTGGTTTTGGAAATAGGTGCTTGGAATATCAACACCCGGTGCGGCTACATCGATATAATTTCCATAGTTCGAGAAAGAGGCGCGTTCCCCTGAATAACCGATAGCTGATACGCTTAGAACTTGGTCAAAAGCAGCAGGGTAACTTGGCTGGTTCGTATTATCATTACCAGAGGCAGCGATAAGAACGACTCCTTTATCATATGCATATTGAATGGCCTCTTTTAAAACGGTAGCTGGTTGATAATTCCCTAGGCTTAAATTAATGACATCGGCTCCATGGTCTGTGGCCCAGACAATGCCTTTTGCAATATCGAACGTATAACCATATCCGTCCTTCGCTAATGTTTTTACTGGCATAATTTGATTGTACCATGTGATTCCAGCCACTCCTTCGTGATTATTTGTCTCCGAAGCGATGATTCCTGCGACGTGGGTGCCGTGACCATTATCGTCATCTGGGCTTGTCTTCTCATCGATCGCGTTATATCCTTCTACCAATTTATGCTTTAAATCTGGATGATCCAGATCTACACCTGTATCCACAACCGCAATAACGACATTTTTATCACCCTTAGAAATATCCCACCCTTTTTCTGTTTCTATTACGGGAAGATTCCACTGGTACTGCTCTTGATAATAAGTGTCATTTGGTGAAACAGCCTCATTTTGTAAAAGAATGAAGTTAGGCTCTGCATATTCCACTTCCTCTAACCCACGGAAGTAAAGGAGCATTTGGTGAGTAGTTTTTGATTTGGAGCGGAACATATATAGGTTTGCTAATTTTTCACTTCTACTTGCATCAATCTCTTTATTAATTTGAGCGAGCCGTTCATCGCTAATCTCTGTTTTAAATTTAACGGTTGCCTCATGCTCGTAGTAGTGACTTTGATCGTCTTCATTATGGTTAATAATCTGAATTTCTGAGTGATGATTAAGTTTTGAAACTAAGCGGTTATTGGATGGATCATTGTTTAAATCCATTAGTCTAGATGTTTGATCTTGAGAAGGTTCATAATTTACATTTCGCATATCTATCGTATTTCGGTCGAGCGTTCTTACTTCTCGATCGGGCATCATCCGAGCAACACCTATAATCAGCAATAATGCTAATCCAATAAGCATAAGCGGTCTTGTTCTTCGAAACATCCTTCTCACCTCATCGTTTATTTCCTACTATTAGGATGTTCAGTCACTGTCCTAGTATTGATGGTAATTTTAAGGAAGCGAGAAACATACATAAATCTCAAGCAAAACAGCAAAAATGTACGTATGTGCCATAAAAAGGAGGGATTTGAATGAACAAGCCATTAGCTTATTTAAGAGAAATTTTATCGAACTATACGGATCGATCTGACACAGCCGAATATATTTTTAAAAAGATTGAGCATGGACATTTTCCAACGGAAGAAAGCTTTGTCCGAAGCCTGTCTGATGAAGAGAATAATTTCTTAAACAGTATTCTGCCCGAGGAAATTAAGCATGCCAACAATGAACAAGATGAGACCCGTGCCAAACAATTAAATGAGGTCTACGAGCTTTTGTTTTAAAAAAGACAGAGAAAAGGACAATGAATCATTGTCCTTTTTCGTCTTTCTCTTCGTCCTCTTCCACGTAAGGGTCATGCTCAACGGCTGGTAGGTCACCAAAGGTTGTCATAATACCTTCTTCATCGAGTTCTTCTTCATACTTTTCATGTTGCTTATTTGGGTAGACAGTTACATGCTTTCCGGTAATATCGACGCCGACAAAGTTTTCGTAATCTTCCACATAGCCAACATTCTCTTGAGGTTCGATATACATGTCATTATAATGATCCACTTGCTCCACTAAATCAGAAGGGCTCTCAGATGTTCCATAGCTTGCAACATCCTGCCAGGAATCCTCTGCATCATACGAGACATTTTCATCGGTCTCATCCATATCAAATTTACCGAAAGGAGGCATTAATACACCTTCTTCGATCGGTCTTTCATGAGAGGTCACTTTATCTGGAGTGTGCTCTATACAATATAGTGTATTTGGGAGAGCTTCTAAACGCTCAACAGGGATCTCTTTATGACAAACAACGCATGTACCGTATGTTCCGTTTTTGATTGCTTCTATTGCTTCAAGAGTATTACGATATTCCAATCGATAATGCTCGTTAAGAGCGAGATCTTTTTCCCGTTCATATAATTCGGTTCCAGCATCACCAGGGTGGTTGTCGTAAACAGAAAGTTCACTTACCGAATCGGAAAGACTTCGCTGCAAATTGAAATGATCATTGTTTTCAAATTCCTCTTCTATCTGTGCTTTACGGTCTTCTAACACTTGCTTAAATTGCTGTAGTTGCTGACTTGATAGCATCTCAACCAATCCTTTCGCTGGTCTGGTACATGTTTTAGTATTTACCGATATATGTAGGAACATAAAAGGTAAAATGTGCTTAGAAAAAAATGTCGATTCATCTCCTAGTTCTTCCTAAAAGTTTGTTATAATTAGTTGGGTGTGGAAGGGAGAACTGAAAATTGGGAAATAGGGAATTACTAAAAAAGAATTTAAAAAGTAGATCATTTCGGTTAAACCTACTGTTCTTTGTTATATTTTGTCTATTTACACTTCTCATTATCCGTTTAGGATTAGTACAAATCGTATTCGGGGAATCATATAGTAAAGAAGTTTCAAGACTTGATGCAACGGTTGTTAGTTTGCCAGTACCTCGAGGCAAAATGTATGACCGACATGGACAAGTGATTGTCGATAATGAAGGAATGGATGCTGTCGCCTTTTCAGAAGAACCAGGCATGACAACTGAAGATAAAATTGAAGTAACGCGTAAACTTGCAAAACTATTAAGCTTAGAAAAAGAGAGTTATAAAGAAAGAGATTTAAAGGATTACTGGTTAGCTGCATATCCAGATGAAGCGGAAAAGCTCCTAAAGGAAAAAGAACTTTCGCTTACTGGGAAAGAACAATATGCCCTGCAAATTGAACGTGTTCCTGAAACTGCTCTGAAGGAAATTGAAGAAAAAGAGCGTGAGGAAGCCATTATTTACAAGCGCATGACAAGTGGCTATATGTATGAAATACAAACGATTAAATCTGAGGGCCTAACTCTTGAAGAGATGGCAACCGTATCGGAAAATCTCAGTTATCTTCCAGGTGTAGAAATTATTACAGATTGGAATCGTATTTACCCATATGGTGAAATGTTAAAGCCGGTATTAGGCAGCGTAACAACAGCCAAACAGGGAATATTAGAAGAAAGAAGCAATTATTACTTATCTAGAGGCTACTCGCGTAACGACCGGGTTGGAAAAAGCTATTTAGAATATCAATATGAAGAATTACTCCATCCGAATAAAGGTCAAAAGAAATACGTAACCGACCGAAGCGGTAACGTGGTTGATGAAGTAATCGTCTCTGAAGGATCAAGAGGAATGGATTTACGCTTAAGTATCAATGCCGACTTGCAAAAAGAAGTTGAAAAGATACTAGAAGAAGAAATATGGGATGCAAAAGCAGGGAGAGGGAATAACCTCCTTGACCGTGCGTTTGTGGTTATGATGCATCCGTATACTGGTGAAGTGTATAGCATCGCAGGCAAAATGATTAACCAGGAAAATAAGAGCGAGTTACTCGATTACTCTGTAGGAGCGTTTGCGAGTCAGTATGAAATGGGATCGACAGTCAAAGGAGCAACCGTTCTGGCGGGTTACCAAACAGATACTATTAAGCACGGCTCATACTTCTATGACTCACCGATCATTATAAAAGGTACACCACCGAAGTCATCATGGAAAAACTTTGGAAGCTTAAATGATCTAAAGGCACTAGAAGTTTCAAGTAACGTGTACATGTTCCATACAGTGATGAAAATGGCTGGTGTGAACTATGTTCCACATTCAGGTATCTCTGTTCAGGAAGAGGATTACACAAGATTAAGAAATATTTATAAGCAGTTTGGTCTTGGGGTATCAACTGGAGTTGACCTTCCAAATGAAGCGACAGGTTTTCAAGGAAAACCAGATAACCCAGGGTTACTTCTCGACATGGCTATCGGTCAGTACGATACGTACACACCGATTCAAATGGCGCAATATGTATCAGCCATTGCAAATGGAGGAATGCGTGTGAAGCCTCACCTTGTAGCGAGTGTACACGAACCTTCAAGAGAGCAAGAACTAGGACCGGTCGTTCAGAACATCAAAACAGAAGTATTAAATCGAGTGTTAAACACAGATGAAGATTTAGCTCGTGTTCGTGAAGGGTTTTACCGAGTCGTAAATGGATCGAATGGGACAGCAAAAGGCTCATTCACCATGGACGTTTCAGGGAAAACAGGAACGGCGGAAACCCATTATTACGGGCCAGACCGCTCTAAGTGGGGGCAGGCAACTTACAACCTAACATTCGTCGGTTACTACCCATCTGAGAATCCTAAAGTAGCTTTCTCCGTAGTCGTTCCATGGGCGTCAAATGACAAACATCCTGTTAACAAACGAATTGCTAACCGTGTGATTGAAGCATTTATTAAATACGAAGAACAACGAGCGATAGAAATCCCTACAGATGTTGAGGGCGAAGAGCCATTGTTAACAGAAGCACAATAATATTTATGAGAGACCTAGATTCGGTAGAATCTAGGTTTATTTGTGTTTGAAAAATCCGATCAAATATTGTTTGAATTATCTTACAATGGTGTGTTACGATAAAAGCATAAAAATAACAAACAGCGTTGCGTAATAAGAAACAGTCTATTTTCAAAGGGAGGAAAGACAATGTCTATTTATGTAACAAAAGGGAAGTTAAAAATTGCAGCAGAGCTTTACCATTTCATCCAAAAGGAAGCGCTGCCACAAACTCAGCTCGATGAAGAATCATTTTGGGAGGGACTTACAGAGCTGGTCCATGATCTAACACCGAAAAATGAAGCACTTTTAAGAAAAAGAGACCTTCTCCAGCAGCAAATCAACACATTCCATAAACAACAACCATCCTTCACACCTGAGCCCTACAAAAACTTCTTAACGGAGATCGGTTATCTAGAACAAGAAGTATCTAACTTTGAAGTTACAACAGAAAATGTGGATGAAGAAATTAGCCTCCAAGCGGGTCCTCAGCTCGTTGTTCCTGTCGACAATGCCCGATATGCATTAAATGCTGCCAATGCGCGATGGGGGAGTCTGTATGATGCCCTTTATGGAACAGACGTAATTAGTGAGGAAGAGGGAGCATCAAAAACAGGAGCTTATAATCCAATTCGTGGGGAGAAAGTAATCTCTTTTGCAAAGCAATTTTTAGATCAAACGGCTCCTCTTCAGGAAGGCTCTCATAAGGCTGTAACCAATTATCATATTCAAAAGGGTCAGTTAAACATTACCTTAACAAATGGAAACAAGACACAGCTGAAAAACCAACAGCAATTCGTCGGATACCAAGGCGGAAGTGAAAATCCATCAGCAATCTTGTTGAAAAATAACGATCTCCACTTTGAAATCCAGATTGATCGCCATTCACCAATCGGAGCGTCAGATGCTGCTGGTGTAAAAGACATTGTCATGGAATCGGCCTTAACCACCATTATGGACTGCGAAGATTCTGTTGCCGCAGTAGATGCTGAAGACAAAGTACGTGTGTACCGAAATTGGCTAGGATTAATGAAAGGGGACTTAACAGCTACTTTCCAAAAAGGTTCACAAACCCTAACTCGTAGCTTGCAACCTGACCGTGAATATACAAGTCCAGCCGGAGACCTATTCTCATTAAAAGGTCGCTCCCTTATGTTCGTTAGAAATGTCGGCCATTTAATGACGACTAACGCCATCCTAGATCAAGCAGGAAATGAAGTGCCAGAAGGGATCATGGACGCTGTAGTAACAAGCTTGATAGCAAAGCACTCTCTTTTAAGAAATGGCTTATACCAAAATTCCTCTAAAGGCTCTATCTATATTGTGAAACCAAAAATGCACGGATCCGAAGAAGTAGCTTTTGCTAATGAATTATTTAACCGGGTGGAGGACTTGATCGACGTTCCAAGAAACACGATTAAAATTGGGGTAATGGATGAAGAAAGACGTACGAGTCTCAATTTGAAGAATTGCATACATGAAGTAAAGGAACGAATTGTGTTTATCAATACCGGCTTCCTTGACCGTACGGGAGATGAAATTCATACATCAATGGAAGCGGGAGCGATGATACGAAAAAATGAGATGAAAACGTCCACTTGGCTTCAAGCCTATGAAAAGTCCAATGTCGCTACGGGCTTAACTGCGGGTCTTCAAGGAAAAGCACAAATTGGAAAAGGGATGTGGGCAATGCCGGATTTGATGGCTGAAATGATGAAACAAAAAATCGGTCATCTGAAAGCAGGTGCTAACACGGCTTGGGTCCCATCACCGACGGCAGCCACTCTGCATGCTCTTCATTATCATCAAGTCCATGTAGGTTTAGTTCAAGAGGAACTGAAGCAAAACCTACAAAGCTATCAAGCTGATATTTTAAGCATTCCAGTTGCAGGAGATAGTAGCTGGAGTAAAGAAGAGATTCAAGCAGAGCTAGACAATAATGCACAGGGGATACTCGGATATGTAGTGCGTTGGGTCGAGCAAGGAGTCGGCTGTTCTAAAGTTCCAGACATCCATCATATCGGCCTAATGGAAGACCGAGCAACCTTACGAATTTCAAGTCAACATATGGCCAACTGGCTACATCATGGAATTTGTACAGAGGAACAAGTGCTAGAAACGATGAAGCGGATGGCAAAAGTAGTGGACGAACAAAATGCGGGAGACGAAAATTACCGTCCAATGGCTGAAAGATACGAGGATTCCGTTGCCTTCCAAGCAGCATGTGAGTTGGTGTTTAAAGGATATGAACAGCCGAGCGGGTATACCGAACCCATATTACATTGTCGAAGAAGAGAAGCAAAAAGAAAATTTGCCCATCAAAAATAATCAACAGATCAGGGCGTGAGGTGAAGAAAATGGAAAGAGAAAATATGGTCAAATCGGTGAGTCGCGCCCTTGATATTATTACTCTTGTTTCTATGAAAAAAGAAGGTCTTGGCGTTACAGAAATCGCCAATCAGATGGATATAAACAAAAGCTCCGTCTACCGTATATTAACAACGTTAGCGCAATACGGGTATATTGAGCAAGATGCTGATAGTGGTCGTTATCGGCTTGGTTATACCTTTTTGGATATTAGCTCAAAGCTTTTAGATTCCATAGATATCCGAACGGAAGCAAAGCCATACTTACAAGAGCTGGGAAAGGTGACTGATGAGGTTATCCACTTAGTGGTTTATGATCATGATGAAGTCGTTTATATTGAAAAATTTGAAGGAACAGAAACGCTCCGTATGCACTCAAAGGTAGGGAGACGAGCACCTATGCACTGTACAGGAGTGGGGAAAGCCATTTTAGCCTACTTACCATCTGCCACCACTGAGGACATCATCCAAAGAAAAGGGTTGCCTGTTCATACAAAATATACAATTACCGATCGTGCAAAATTTCTATCTGAATTAGAAGCAGTTAAACAAAGAGGGTATGCTTTAGATTTACAGGAAAATGAGGTGGGTATAACGTGCATTGCCGTACCCATTTTCGACAATAAGGGGAATGCAGTGGCAGCGTTAAGTGTATCGGGCCCAACGATTCGAATGACGGATGAACGTATGGATGAATTGAAACCACATGTCCTTGAAACAGGATCAAACATCTCAAGACGGTTAGGATATCGATAAAAGATGAGCTCCAGGAAATGTTTAAAGGGTTCCTTTTGAGGTTCTCATGGATTTTTGAGATAAAACTCACTCCCTTTTAAATAAGATGTCTTGTACTTAATCAAGTAATTAGCAAAAGTAAAATAAGGGGAGATTTTCCGGTTAGATGCAGAATGGAGCCCGTTTCGGGGGGAATAAGGGGAAATTTCCGCTTATGCAAAGAAAAATCCCGCATTTTCGAAGTTTTAGAGATAATAGGCGGAATCTCTCCGTCTATTTAAGCCTTTTTTAATAATAAAAATTAATTAAGGGAAATTTCTCCGTCTAACCTAATCCCCAACCGATAATTGCTATATCAAAGTTAATGGAATTTAGTAGAACGCATATAAAAAAAGAAAAGATGTATGCCAAATTCATACATCTTTTCTTATCTCTTAAATAAGAAAGCACCCGAAAACGGAACCCTTCAGTAAGTATTACTCAGCTTTAGCAGCTTCTAAAGAAATAGAGAACTTCACTTTATCTCCAACAAGAACTCCACCAGTTTCAAGAGCAGCGTTCCAAGTTAGACCATAATCACTGCGGTTTACTGTACCCTCGGCACTGAAACCAACCTTTTCATTGCCCCAAGGATCTTTGCCTTGACCTTCAAAATTTACAACAAAAGTTTCAGATCTTGTGACTCCGTGAAGAGTAAGGTCCCCAGTAACGTTGTACTCATCTTCGTCTTTTCTTTCAATTGAGGTAGATTTGAATACCATAGATGGGTAGTTTTCCACATCAAAGAAATCAGCCGAACGAAGGTGATTGTCGCGATCTTCGTTACGAGTGTCAATGCTTGCTACATCTACATTAAACACGATGCTAGCAGTTGTTAAGTCTGTTGGATCTGCATCAATTTCTGCGTCAAACTTATGGAATGCACCATTTGTTTTAGCGATCATCATATGTTTGATTGAAAAATCTACGTTGCTGTGAGCTGTGTCAACTGCCCATTTAGTTTTTGTCATTTTTACAAACCTCCAATAATTTTGTTTTAGTTCATATATCTTGAATTAAATATATTTTATTTCGAAGTAATTATATGATATGGTTCAAACCTTTGTCAATAAATAAATTTTCGAAAAAATAAAAACAGTTTGCGCTACGTTCGCAAACTGTTTTTTGTAAAAGTAATATCAATTAAAAGTATTTCTGAACGACTCCCGATTCGGAGCGGTGGACCCCAAAAGCCAAAGCCTGAGGAGACAAATGCATGAAGCTGACTTTTCTTCAAGTATCCCCAATCAAGCTCGAAAATTCTTCTAGTAATCAAGTGATTCGGTGCCATCTGTCCACGATGAGTATGTCCAGACAGCATTAAATCGGCTCCGTGCTCTGCTGCTTGAACGAGTTCAAGTGGTTGATGATCCATAATAAAAATCGGCTTTGTCTCATCTAAACTCTCAAGTAGGTTTTCAATGTTTTTTCTGTTACGGTCGGTCTTATCTTTTCTCCCAACAAGCTGTATGCCGCCTTCAAGAACAACTGTTTCGTCCATAAGAATGGGAATTCCAATACGCTGCATTTCTTTTATATACACGGGAATTCCACCACCATAATATTCGTGATTTCCTAAAACCCCGTATACACCATATGTAGCTGATAAGTTTTCCAAAATCGAACCGAATCCTTTTTGAATAAAAGGCTCAGGATCATCATCAATAATATCTCCTGGTAACAGAATCAGATCAGGCTGTAATGAATTCACTTCATGAACCAATCGATTCGCATGAGTTTTGCCGGATAAATGGCCAAAGTGCATATCTGATGCCATAACGACCCGGAGAGAGGAAAACGTAGCTTCCTTATCTATTTCAATCTCATGCTCCCTAATTACAGGATTATAGGCGTTAAAAGTACCAAGTCCCAAAATACTGATCATCACCAAAAGGACAATGGTACCAACCCAAAAAATAACAGTGTCAGATGAGAAGCCAGCAAAAATAAATAGCCAACCAATAAAATCAGCAATCGGGAGAAGCAACAAGGTGTATTGAATAATTCCGAACCAATACGAACCTATGTATTTTAGAAATAGTAATTGTTTGAAAAATCTCGCTAGCACATAGCTGTAGGATAATAGAAAAATGACAGCAACGACTAGGCCGAGAATATTTACTGAAAAAGTGGACTGTAGCCATAGATGTATATTCCAACTAACATAAAAGGTAAAGACACTATATAAAATAATGGTTAGGACAAGCCTACTGTACATGGCTGTTTTCAAAAGTTTCTACTCCTATTCATGTGTTACAAGGGCGCTTACATAGTGAAGCTTGAATTCCTTGTTTCTGTAGCTTTTCAACAATTTGCGCACTCGTTAATCGTTTACTTATTGTCATAGTTTCACGAACCGCCTGTTTTACTACCTCATTTAGCTTCAAGTTTACCCCTCTTTTCATAATGACTACATGGTCATTATTATTATACATTTCGTATGACTGAGTGGTCAATCTATGTAATAAACGTTTAATCGCTGAACGTTTATTTTTTGGAATAATATTCTGAAATGAGATTTTTATAATGGTCAAGGCTAGGGTATTCATTGAAATTTGATAGCATTCCTTGAATGACAGGAGCTCGAGGCTTCTCTTTTTCTATTTCTTCCCTTAATACTTGAAAAGTTACAAGTAGTTCGTCTTCTCCTATTTTTTCTATTTCTTCTTCTAAGTTTTTTAATACGTTTGAAATAGATGGTTGATCAGACGAAAAGAAAAAGGTCAAAAGTTCCTCTACTTTTTTATTTGTTAAGAAGGGACTGTCTTCATAAATATCCTTCACTATACTATCTGTTCTCCTAAGAATAAACTCAGTAACCTGTCTAATATTGAAATCAGGTGATGAAAATAATAAAACACCCATATACGATTTAATCATACCTTCAAGGATGATCGTTATATCCCACGAGTACGGCTCAATATCCGGACCATAGATTTGGATAATGCTTTTACGATAGTGTTGATGAGATTCCATCTGCTTTACTAATAAAAGCTGTTTAATGGTTTCATTTCTTGGTATCGCTTGCTCCTTTGTTAGCATAATAAGAAAGTCTCTGTGCGTAATAAAATGTGAAAATAATACCATCTGTTGACAGATTAGCTTTTCACGAGGACTTTCTATGTTTATCGTCTGTTCGGAAAAGGCTTGCTCTATCATCTCAAAATGGTATTTCAAAATAGCTAATAGTAAGTCATCTTTAGATTTAAAGTGTAAATAAAAGGCTCCTTTAGAAATTCCGCTTTCTGTTGCAATTTCTTGGATGGATGTTGTTGAAAATCCTTTACTAGCAAAAAGCCTCATGCTCACTTCGATAATTTGCCTATCTTTTTCATTCATAGAAAAACCCCCGTTAAACCTAGTTCCAATCTTAATTGTAATTTTTTTATAATAAAATTTGAATCTTTAATTAGAGTAGTCCGTATTAACACATTGTGAGTACAAACAAGTTGACGACTGACCAATCAGTCAGTTATATTGTTATAGTGATGACTGTTTGGTCATTTGTAGTTTTGATTATAACAAATCATTGGAAATTAATCAAAAGGGGAGAACAATGTTTGAAAAGTTTAGTTAATTTCGTCCTGAAAAATAAACTTGCTGTGTGGTTATTAACCATTATTGTAACAGCTGCTGGTATATACTCTGGGACAAAAATGAAGATGGAGAGTATTCCAGATGTATCGATTCCATATTTGATTGTCATGGATGTGTATCCAGGAGCAACGGCTGAACAAGTAATGGATGAAGTATCGATACCGATGGAGCAGACGATTGAGGGGCTTGAAGATGTTAAGGCGGTCTTTTCAAACTCATCTGCAAACGTAGCACAATTGCAAATTGAGTACGAATATGGCGTTGATATGGATGAGAAAAAACGCGAACTTGAAGCAGCACTAGATAACATAACGTTACCGGAAGCTGCTGAAGAGCCATCGATTATGGCGCTTAGTATGAATATGATGCCTGTATTGGCGTTATCAATAGCCAGCACGGAGGAAGATATTGTTGACTTATCAACAACGGTAGAAGAAACCATCTTACCGAAAATAAACAATATTGATGGTGTTGGATCAACAACGATTACGGGTCAACATATTGAAGAAGTGCAATTCACGTATAACCAAGAGAAGTTGGAAGCTCTAGGGTTAACGGAAGACACCGTGAAACAAATGATTCAAGCAAGTGATATGGCTTTATCGTTAGGTCTTCAAGAGTTTGAAGAAGGAGAAGAAGCGGTAGCCATTGATGGAGATATAAAAACCGTTGATGAATTAAAAGAAATGCTAATTCCGGTTACACCAACGGCGGAAAATCCAACCCCGTTTGTCACATTAGGAGATATTGCTACTATAGAAACGGTTGGAAAAGTACAATCCATTTCCCGTACAAATGGGGAAGAAGCCATTTCTATACAAATTACAAAAGGGCAACAAGCAAATACAGTTGAAGTGGTTAATGAAATTAAAGACTTGATTGAGGAAGAAAAAGAGGCCATTGATGGTTTAGTCATTGATGTCACGTTAGACCAAGGAAAACCGATCGAAGACTCTGTTTTCACAATGGTAGAAAAAGCACTATTTGGTGGCTTGTTTGCGGTCATCATCATTCTTTTATTCTTACGTGATGTAAAATCAACACTTATATCAATCGTATCGATTCCAGTTTCTATCTTTATGGCATTCTTGCTATTAAACTGGCTTGATATCACATTAAACATTATGACTTTAGGTGCCATTACTGTAGCGATTGGTCGTGTCATTGATGACTCGATCGTTGTCGTAGAGAATATCTACAGACGGATGCATTTAGAAAATGAAAAGCTTAGAGGTCGTGCGTTAATTCGCGAAGCAACGATTGAAATGTTTAAACCAATCTTGTCATCCACGCTTGTAACGGTTGCGGTATTCGCGCCCCTTATGTTCGTTGGTGGGATGGTTGGAGAACTATTTAGACCGTTTGCATTAACGATGGCATTTGCCTTAGGTGCATCACTAATTGTTGCCATTACGATTGTTCCAGCATTATCACATTTCTTATTCCGTAAGAATTTATACGGAGACAAGAAAGTAAAAGAGCACAAAGAGGTCGGAAGATTAGCCACATGGTACAAAGGTGTGCTTGCTAAAGCATTAAATCATAAGATTATTACATCTGTAATCGCGGTAGCATTACTTGCGGGGTCTCTAGCTTTAACTCCGATCATTGGTTTTAGTTTTATGGGTTCTGAAGAAGAAAAAACAATTTATTTAACGTACACACCAGCTGCTGGTGAGCTTGAGGAAGAGTCACTGGAGAATATTGAAGAAGTTGAACAAGAACTCATGAAACGTGATGATATAGACATTGTTCAAATATCTTATAATGATAGTGCTTCTACAGATATGTCGTCTATTATGACGGGTGGGGCAAAAGGTGCGTTAATGTACCTGATCTTTGATCCTGATATGAAAAATTTCCCTGAAGAGAAAAAAGAAGTAGAAGATTATGTATTTAACATTGATCATTCTGGTGAATGGAAATCGCAAAACATGGCGATGGGTAGTATAAGTTCAAACGAAGTAAGCTACACATTGTACAGTGAAGACTTAGAAGACTTAAATGAAGCAGTAAACCAAGTTGAGGATGCATTAAAAGATGTGAAAAACTTGGAAGACGTTACATCTGATATGGAAAACCCATATGTGGAGCATGTGTTAAAAGTGGATCAACAGGATGTGTTACAATACGGTCTAACCACCGCACAAATTGTTGGAGCACTAGCAAATACAGGTTCTGAAGACGTGTTAACAACCGTAGAGAATGACGGTGAAAAAATTGATGTCATCGTTCAACGTGAAGCAAAAACAGATGCAAAATCGATCGAAGAGCTATTGAAAACTCAAATACCAACTGCTTTGGGTACGACCATGCCGTTGTCTGAACTTGTATCTGTAGAAGAGGGAACAACCTATAACACATTAGCTCGTAGTGAAGGGGAATACTACTCTACCGTTTCTGGAACAGTCACGACGGATGATGTTTCTGCCGCAACCTCTGCAGCAGATAAAAAGATTGATAAACTTGATCTACCTAAGGGAGTAACACTAGGAGTTTCTGGTGTAGCAGCGGATATGCAAGAGACATTTACGCAACTTGGGGTTGCTATGTTAGCAGCCATTCTTATTGTGTACTTCATCTTAGTTGTAACATTCGGTGAAGGGTTAGCGCCATTTGCAATTCTATTCTCCTTACCATTTGCGGTGATCGGTTCCTTCGTTGGACTATGGATAGCTGGAGAGACAATCTCAGTATCCGTTATGATGGGTCTATTGATGTTAATTGGTATTGTTGTTACGAACGCAATTGTACTCGTCGACCGTATTATTCATATGGAACGTGAAGGAATGTCGATCCGTGACGCAATTATTGAAGCAGGAGCTACTAGATTACGTCCAATCCTAATGACAGCCATCGCAACAATTGGTGCAATGGTACCGATGGTATTTGGAGCTGGTGGTGCGGGCTTAATTTCAAAAGGTTTAGCGATCACCGTAATTGGTGGTTTAACATCATCAACCCTTCTAACACTTGTGATTGTACCGATTGTATATGAAGTGCTTTCAAAAATGTTGAAGAAAAATCGTAGAGAAATCGAAGAGAATTAATGAAAATAGACCGTTGGATCATAAATTATATTATGAATCCAACGGTCTTTCTATTGACTATTATCTAACATAATTAGCGTGAATTCATCCTTCACCTTTTCTTCGCCATTCACGAGAATACATATTCCGTGTAACCCTTCATAATGCTTACGTGTAGTCAGATTCTTAAATACATGTTCTCGGGTCAAATGGGTCGTTCCGCTTGGAAAGGTCTTCTGTGATAAATGGAAAATTTTTCGGGCTTGTTTTCCGTTTGCCTTCATAAAATCAATTCCGAATTCAATCCGAAGATTTTGAGGTTCATTGGATTCGTTAATAACATCAAAGGAAAATGATAATGTCTCACCAAGTGACAGTTGATCACATGAAAGAGTGAAATTTTGAATACATATATTAGCCGCAGATGAATATCCAAATAGCTGAAGAATCTCAACATCCGCTTTTTTAAGCAAACTGCGACTAGCATGTTTTAAAATCCAATCGGTGTGCAGATGTTGTCCTTTCCATTCACGAACGATTTGCTTTAACAGGTTGGGGTGATCTTTTGAAATATCGTTTAAATTATTGGCTACAGATTTCCTTACATAAAGAGAAGAATCTATCTTTAAGTTTTCAAGGATAGGTAAGATAGGGCTTGGGTCTTTCTTGAAAGAAGTCAACGCTGTTGCCCAAGGGAGACGTGGACGGCAGCCCTCACTCGCTAATCTTCGTATATGCTCGTCCTCATGTAATGACCAACGATGCATTTGATCCATCATTTTTGGTTCATTCTTTAAAATAAAAGGACGAATCGCAAACTCAGAACTTGAATATTTAGTGAATTGCTCGAGTGCCAAAATTGAGGTTTCCCAATTGTCTAGACCGTACACTTCAACAAAATCAGGAAAAAACAAATATTCTACACCCTTGCATTGTGGAGCGATAGTCAGCAATATTTCAATAGACGAATCATACGGTTGCGGTAAGGTCTCTCTTAATGCAATTGATATATGGCGAATTCGTTGCTTGAATTCCCGCTGTTCCCACTCGTCATCATAAATAAAGGTTAAAAACTGGTTTTCATCAAAGCTAGGATAAGCTGACTTCAAGATTTTGATAAATTGGTTAAAAAATGAAGGGTTATATCGATCTTTAATTAACTCTGCCATATGTATCCTCATTTCCATTTTTGTTTCTTAAATAAATAATAACAAAAAAACCATCCCACATCAGTGGGATGGCCGAAAGTTTAAATTACGATGCTTTCTGCTCATTCAAAACCGGTTGAACACGTTCCGCTTTCGGAGCAACGTTAAATACAATATTTAATAGAATCGCTGTAATGCTTCCAGCAACAATTCCGTTGTCTGTCAAAATGCGAATGCTAGATGGCATTTGAGCAAAAAGGTCAGGAACAGCTGTTACACCAAGACCAATTCCAACCGAACAAGCAATGATTAATAAGTTTTCTTGTGAAGCAAAGTCTACCTTACTTAACATTTTAATTCCGTACGCGATAACCATCCCAAACATGGCAATCATCGCCCCACCTAATACAGATGTAGGAATAATCGTTGTTAAGGCCCCGATTTTAGGGATAAATCCTAATAAAACTAACATGGCTCCAGTTGTATAAATGACGTTTTTGCTTTTTACTCCTGTGATCTGTAATAGACCAACGTTTTGAGAATAAGTAGTATATGGGAAAGAGTTAAATAACCCACCTAAAAGGATTGCTAAACCTTCTGCACGATAACCATTAGCTAAATCCTTTTCCGTGACTTCCTCTTCACAAATATCACTTAAGGCAAAATATACTCCAGTAGACTCAACCAAACTTACCATCGCAACAAGAATCATTGTTAAAATCGCTGTGATTTCAAATGTTGGCATCCCGAAATAGAAAGGTTTGACCATGTGGAACCAGCTAGCTTCAGCTACAGCTGAAAAATTAACCATTCCCATAAAGGAAGCAACCACTGTTCCAGCTAGTAAGCCTAAAAGAATCGAAATCGAACGAACAAAACCTGTGAAAAAGCGGTATAAAACAATAATAAAAAGAAGAGTTCCAAAAGCTAAAGAGATGTTCGTCATAGATCCAAAATCAGGGCTTCCTTGACCACCAGCCATATTGTTAATAGCAACAGGGATTAGCGTAATCCCGATAATCGTAACAACCGATCCTGTAACAACAGGTGGGAAAAATCGAACGAGCTTTCCAAAGAACTTCGCAATGATAACGACAAATAATCCAGAAACTAAAATTGATCCATAAATGGCTGAAATTCCATATTCTCCACCAATGGCAATCATTGGACCAACAGCTGTGAACGTACAGCCAAGAACGACAGGTAAGCCGATTCCAAAGAATTTATTTTTCCAAACTTGTAAAAGTGTTGCCACACCGCACATTAAAATATCGATAGAAACTAAGTACGTTAATTGCTCGCCAGTTAATCCAAGTGCTCCTCCGACGATTAGTGGAACAATAACTGCCCCAGCATACATGGCAAGTACATGTTGAATTCCTAAAGAAGTAAGTTTGAACGGATTTGTTTTCATTATACTGATTCCTCCACTTTGTCTTTTACAAATTCGACCTTTCCATTTGAAAGGGATTCTACTCTTGCTAGTGACTCAACCTTCCAGCCTTGTTCTCTTAATTTTTTACCGCCAGCTTGGAACGATTTTTCAATAACGATTCCAATTCCAGCAATCGTTGCTTGAGCCTGTGTAGCAAGCTCAATAAGACCTAAGGCAGCTTCTCCATTTGCTAAAAAGTCATCAATAATAAGAACATGATCACCTTTTTCAATAAATTTGTTAGAAATAGAGATTTCATTAGACTCTTGTTTCGTGTATGAATAAACAGTGGCCGTTAGTAGATCGTCTGTTAATGTAAGAGACTTGCGTTTTCTAGCAAAAATTACAGGGATGCCTATCTTTAATCCTGTCATAACCGAAGGAGCGATCCCTGAAGACTCTAGCGTGAGAATCTTCGTAATACCTTCATTTGCAAAAAGCCTTGCGAATTCCTCACCAACTTCTAGCATGAGCTGAGGGTCAATTTGGTGGTTTAAAAACGAATCAACCTTTAATACAGACTCGGAAAGTACTTTTCCCTCTTGTAAAATCTTATCGTGTAATAACTTCATATGTCCTCCCTAAGAAAGAAAAATAAAAAAGCCTAACTTCATTGCATTCACATCAAAATGAGTGAAGCAATGACCTTAGACTTTAAAAGGCGTGGTTTGCATGGATAGAACAATTATCGTAGCAATTCCCATTGCTCACTCATAGTCGAATCATTTACGGTAATTCGGTAGAAACTTGCGAGCCATATTCTCGCTATTATATGAGTGAATCCTATGAAGTTAGTAATTATTATACCACCATTATATTGTAGTTCAATAGTGAAATAGCGAATGATTCCGAAAGTTACTGGTAAATTGATGAAAAAATATTCGTGTTAAGGGTTTCATTAGTCTGATAAATATGAAAAATCAGCTAATAGGCAATAAAATACGAACAAAGAGGTGTCGTAATGAACACCTCTTGATCTGTTTATTTGGTAACTGTTGCAGCTTCCACATCTAACTCAACAGGATGCTGTTTATGTCTATTATAAAAGATTCCTGTTGTGAGTAACGAAATGGCTCCGAAAATAAGTACCATCATTTGAAGTCCAACCACATCTAATAAAAACCCGGTTCCTAGTAGCACGACCTGAAACATGATTCGGTCAAGCATATTTCGGAACGAAAAGAAGCGACCGTGGAAGCTCTTCGGAACCTTTGTTTGAAACAAAGTAGAGACGGTCGGGTAAAAGCAGCCAACCGCAAAACCTACAATTGCAAAGGAAAGAATAGCGAGAGCCTTGATCTCAACAAAATACAAGGAGATTTGCCCCAAACCGATCACGGTTGAAAAAACGAAAATAATGGTAAAAGGAGACCATTTATCATTGAGCCTTTTAATCACAAACGTTCCTAACATAAAGGCAATACCTTCTGCTGTATAAATCAATCCTTTAATCGAGGAATCATCATGAATCTCACTAATATTGATCACCATTAAATTGAAACCACTTAGAAACAACAATGGAACAAGTGCCATGATGAGTGTCATCAAGACAACAGGCATTCCTTTGATAACAGGAAGGACGTCTTTAAATCCACTAGATCCGTTATTTTTAAGGGATGAATTTGATAGAGCAGGCTCTTCCATTTTTAAAAAGAAAGTGAAAACGAGTAAAATGCCGTAAGCAACAAAAGATGCAACATACAACATAGATAACGGCATAACGACCAGCATGGCACCAGCTAAAGCTGTACCTAGTACACGTGAAATGGTCGAAACATTCATATGTACTCCATTCAGTTGGAGAAGTTGATTTTCTGCAACTATTAGTGGGATGGCTGATTGTAGTGCTGGAAAATAAAAAGCAGCAGAGAGCTGAATGCCAATCATAAACACGACCATCCACCAGACGGAGCCGGTATAAAGAGCGAAGAACATAAAGATGACGCTAAACATACGGGCTATTCCCGAATAAATCATGATTGTTTTTTTACTATACTGATCGGTCATTCGACCAGCAAGAGGGCCGACAAGAATTCCTGCTAATAAGCCAGTAGCAAGGATAAGCGACTTAAGAAAATCTGATGGTACCTTCGCTTGCATAAATTCTAAGTTTCCTATAATTCCGGTCCATAATCCAACCCCAGCAATGAACTCGCCGATTAAAATAATCCATACATTCCGATTTTTCCACATGATTTTATATCCTCTTTTTCATTTAATATATTCTTATTATGATAGAAAATTTCGTTTCCCGAAGATTATTATAAAACTTTTTCTAAATTCTGTCATGATAAGTTAAGAACAAATAAAAAAACAACAGAATTAATCACTCTGTTGTTTACGTTCTTGTGTAATTTCTTTCAATAATAAAATGGGTCAAATCTCCACGGAATATCGTTTTTGAGTACTCAATAATGGTTCCATCCTCTAAGTACGCATGTGTATCTAAAGAAAAGCAAGGGCTGCCCACAGGGATTTGAAGCTTTTTCGCTACTTCCTCATCCGGAAGATACAGTTCTAAATTCTCAACTGTTTTACTTATGTGAAGGTCATATTGAGTTTGCAACAGCTTGTACAGTGAATCTTCGCAGCCTTCTTTACTAATAGCAGGCGTTTTATACCAAGGAAGATAAGAGATCTCATACTGAAGAGGCTCATCATTCACGAAACGAACTCGCTCGAGTAGATTAACAGGCTCGCCTTCGCTTACTTTTAGAAGATTCATCAAATAATCGTCTGCAGGAATCACTTCCAAATTAATGACTTTAATCGACGGTATTTTTCCTTGCATCGAGATCTGATCTGAAAAACGTTCAATTGTTGTGGTCAACACTTGCTTCACTTTATTGTTCGATACAAATGTACCGCTTCCTCTTTTTCGGTATATATATCCCTCTGATGTTAACTGCTGAAGGGCTGTTCTTACTGTCGTACGGCTAACCCCATAGGTTTCACAAAACTCTGCCTCTGTTGGAAGCTGCGAATCTGGCGGATATTCTCCATCCTTTATTAGCTGGATAATTGCTTCCTTCACTTGTAAATGTAGGGCATTTCCATCTTTTATCTCTTCATTCATATCGGAAAACCTCCTTGTTTCATTATAGCAAACATTATTATTAATTTGTATCTTCAATTATAGACTGAATAATTTGTAGTAACAAATTTAATATTTGTATTGAAATATGTTACAAAAGTCATTACAATGGAGGTACATCTTGGTAAGCGCTCTCAAAAAAACAATATAAGGGGGAATTGGTAGATGATGAATTTTATTGATAAATACATCATGCCGGTAGCGAACAAGTTGGGGAATAACAGGCATTTACTTGCGATTCGTGACGCGTTGGTTGGAATGATTGCGATTACGATGGTCGGTTCTTTGGCCGTCCTGTTAAACAACCTAGGATCTGTACCAGGGATTGGGAAACCGTACCAAAAAATGATGGTTGCTCTATTCGGAGAAACATGGAACACGCTTGGCGGAGACATATGGTGGGGGACGCTTGCGTTCATGACTGTTTTTGCTGTCTTTGGAATTGCCTACAAACTTGCGAAATCCTATGGTGATGATGGATTTGAAGCGATGCTCGTTGCTGGTGCAGCTTTCTTTGTACTCATTCCTCAAATAGGAAATGTGACTCTCACACCTGAAGTAGGAGAGGCGGTAACTGGTGGCGCCTGGGGTTTTATTAGTTGGAATTACTTTAATGCTACTGCACTTTTTACAGGTATTATCGTTTCTATTATTGCGACTGAAATTTTTGTGCGGTTAGCGAAAATCAAGTACTTGGTGATTAAGTTACCAGATGGAGTGCCACCAGCAGTTGCACGATCTTTTTCAAAACTACTTCCTGGGATGGCGACCATTTTTACCATGGGTTTATTTGGTCTTATTTTACGAAAATTCATTAGTGACGGCGCGTATTTAAATGATTGGTTGAACAAAGTTCTTGTTACGCCTTTAACTGGCGCAGTGGATTCATTGCCATTTGCGGTATTGATTGTTGCTTTGGTTCATGGCTTCTGGGTCATTGGATTACACGGACCCAATATTTTAGGTGGAATCACAACACCATTAATGACGAAGCTTGGACAGGAAAACTTGAATATGTATGCACAAGGTGTGGAGAAGCTTGGTGACTATAACATTCTTGCCGGGTCTTTCCTGGATGCCTTTGTTTACTTAGGAGGTTCGGGAGCGACGCTAGGTTTGCTCATTGCGATGTTTATTGCTGGAAGAAGAAGGCATAAACAGCTGTTAGCGCTAGGGACTCCTCCAGGGGTATTCCAAATTAACGAACCTATTTTATTTGGTCTGCCAATTGTATTAAACCCGATCTGGTTCATCCCGTTTATCTTAGGTCCAATTGTTATGACAATTATCGCGTATCTATCGATTAGCTTCGGCCTGGTTCATCCAGTTGTGGCTGATATCCCATGGGTAACACCAGCCATTCTAGGTGGTTTACTAGCTACGGGTGGTCATATTTCTGGAGCCGTTCTTGCGGCTGTAAACCTAGTAGTCTCGATTGCTATCTATCTACCATTCGTCATTGCCCAAGGAAAGATAGAAGCAAGAAAAGACCGAGAAAGAGAACTTCAAGCTCCAACTGATACTTTGAAAATGTAAAACTCATTCCCTGGGCAAGGTTATTCACCTTTCCAGGGAGTTTCTTTTTCTTTAAAAATAAGGAGGTCAAACCATGAATAAAGGATTAAAAATTGTAACGATTGGCGGAGGATCTAGCTACACGCCCGAATTAATTGAAGGATTTATTAAGTATTATGACGAACTACCAATAAGAGAAATATGGCTTGTTGATATAGAGGCAGGAAAAGAGAAGCTTGAAATTGTTGGGAATTTAGCCAAACGAATGGTTGAAAAAGCAGGGCTTCCAATCGAGGTTCACTTAACACTAGATCGAAGAAAAGCATTAGAAGGGGCAGACTTTGTCACAACCCAATTACGAGTAGGATTGCTAGAGGCTCGTAAACTTGACGAAAGCATACCGTTAAAACATGGAGTGTTAGGACAAGAAACGAACGGACCAGGTGGACTGTTTAAAGCCTTCCGAACCATCCCGGTGATCCTCGATATTTGTCGTGAGATGGAGGAACTTTGTCCCAATGCGTGGCTCATCAATTTTACAAACCCAGCTGGTATGGTGACAGAGGCTGTTTTAAAACATACGAAAATTAAAGTAGTAGGGCTTTGCAATGTTCCAATCGGAATGGAAATGGGAGTGGCGAAATTATTAGGTGTGGATCACAGCCGAGTCAGAATTGATTTTGCTGGATTAAATCATCTAGTGTATGGATTGGATGTCTTTGTGGACGGAATTTCAGTGAAAAAGGAAGTGATCTCCCTTTTAACCAATCGAGACAAGGCGATTACGATGAAAAATATTCATGCGATGGGATGGGAGCCTGAATTTTTACAGGCATTAAATGTCCTTCCATGTCCATATCATAATTATTATTACAAGTCTGGTAACATGCTAGAAGAAGAGCTCAAAAAATTCCGTGAAGGAAATATTCGAGCGGAAGTGGTAAAGAGATTAGAAGATGATTTATTCGAGTTATATAAGGACCCAAGCTTAGACATCAAACCTCCACAGCTAGAAAAAAGAGGCGGAGCTTACTACAGTGATGCAGCCGTTCGATTGATTCACTCGATGTATAGTGATAAGCGTGATATCCAAGCTGTGAACACAAGAAATAACGGGGCTATCTCCAATCTTCCTGCTCATGCCGCTGTTGAAGTAAGCTGTGTTATTACGAAAGACGGTCCGAAACCAATTAGTGTGGGAGAACTGCCAGTAGCCGTTAGAGGACTAGTTGGTTATATGAAATCCTTTGAAGAGGTGGCCATTGAAGCAGCAGTAACTGGAAACTATAATACAGCCCTTCTAGCCATGACCATGAATCCCTTTATTCCAAGTGATCAAACAGCGAAGACGATTCTCGATGAAATGTTAGAAGCACATAAAGAGCATTTGCCACAGTTTACTTTGAGATAAGGAGAATGTACATGATTCAATTAATTGTAAATGCAGACGATTTTGGTTTTAGTTCTGGAGTAAATTATGGGATTATTGACTCTCATCTGAATGGAATTGTGAACTCCGCCACAATGATGATGAATATGGAAGGAACGGAACAGGCCATTCAACTTGCAAAAGAACATCCTGGCCTGCAAGTCGGAATTCATTTAGTCCTTACATGCGGGAAACCTCTTTTACAAGATGTTTCGTCACTTACAAATGAAGAGGGATATTTTCATTCCTTGTCTGAGCTCCACTTGAAAAAAGACAGTGTACTTCTTGAAGAGGTGGAGAGAGAATGGACAGCTCAAATTGAAAAGTTCCTAAGCTCAGGTGTCCCTCTTACTCATATGGATAGTCATCACCATGTTCATACAATTGAGGAGCTATTACCGGTTGTTCAACGATTATCTAAAAAATACAACTTACCTGTTAGAGCAAATGGATTAGAACAAATTCAAGGAGTCGAGCCATTCTCAGATGTGGCCCTATTTGATTTTTATGGAGACGGGTTGGAAGCAGAGTATTTCAACAAGCTCAAGGAACGATTCACCCAACAATTAAAAATCGAAGTCATGGCTCACCCAGCTTACTTAGATACTGCCCTTTTAAATGGTTCTTCCTATACGTACAAGCGTGTAGATGAGGTGGATATTTTAAAAGCAGTGGTCCTACCTGAAGGCATTCAATTATTATAAAAGAGAAAAATGTTACAAGTTTTATAGTTGCATATAGTAATAAATTTGTGTCATAATAGAAATATAATCATTTTGTTTCGACTATAGTAATAGTATAGTACAAATGAATATTATCGGTTTTCCTTTCTCAGTAAAGGGGAGTAGCGTCAGGATTTTTCCTGAAACAAAGTCGTCATTACATGGAGTCAAATCCATCGGCTTTGTTGGCATAAACATGTGCTTAGCGAGACCTTTGCCTACAATGGCAAGGTCTCTTTATTTTTGTAGGCAAAAAAATCGATAAGAACTTACTTTTTAGGAGGGAATTTGTTATGGAACTAGAATTTTTAACTGCACTACTTACCATTATTGTCATTGACTTAGTTCTTGCCGGTGATAATGCCATTCTTATTGGTTTAGCAGCTAGAAATCTTCCAAAGGAACAACAGAAAAAAGTGATTCTATGGGGATCGCTTGGAGCAATTATCATTCGTGTGGTAGCAACACTTGCTGTCGTTTGGTTACTTAAGATCCCAGGTTTACACTTAGTTGGTGGACTGTTGCTTGTTTGGATCGCGTATAAGTTATTAACGGATGATGATAGCCATGGTGATGTAAAAGCTGGTGATAACTTTTGGGCAGCGATTCGTACCGTTATTATTGCGGATGCATTAATGGGATTAGACAACGTACTTGCAATCGCTGGTGCTTCTCACGGCAATATGACTCTAGTTATTATCGGATTATTGATTTCTGTACCCGTTGTGATGTGGGGTAGCACGATGATTATTAAATGGATCGAGCGTTTCCCAGTTATCGTAACAATCGGATCAGCTATTTTAGCTTGGACAGCAGCAAAAATGATTGTTGGCGAAGGATTCCTAGAAGGTATTTTCGCAAATGGTTTTGTTAAATACGGATTCGAAATCCTTGTCATTGCTGGTGTTGTCTTAGCAGGAAGAATGACCATGAAAAAGAAACAGCTTGCAGCACAAACCGAAGAAACATTCGAGTTGAAAAAGGCTGGATCTCATTAATATATGTAAGGTGCTCCCAAATGAGGGAGCACTTTTTTAAATTTTTAATTCTTGATGAAGTTGGGTGGATGTTTCAATTTGAAATGTTGCATGATCAATATGATATTTCTCGCGTACCATACGAATAGCTTCTTGAAGAATCGTTTGTGAAGGCTGATCATCCTTTACTAGCAGATGGCATGTTAACGAATGTAGTCCGGATGTGATCGTCCAAATATGGAGATCATGTACATCGATTACACCATGTATTGATTCAAGAGCATTTTTGACATCCTCTTGATTCACAGATGGTGGTGTTCCCTCCATTAGTATATGAAGAGAATGAGAAATGACACCCCATGCACTACGTAAAATTAATAAAGCGACAATGACGGAAATAATGGGATCCGCGATATACCATCCAAACAGTAGCATGACGATTCCAGCAATAATTGCCCCAACAGACCCTAACGCATCTCCTAATACATGTAAATAGGCGCTTCTCACATTCACATTATCTTTGACATCACCATTTCGTAATAAAGACCAAGCACTAATTAAATTTGCTCCGAGACCAATACAAGCGATGAGGATCATCGTACCGCTTGCAACAGTCGGAGGTTCAAAAAATCGTTCAAATGCTTCCCAAACGATAAAACCAGCAATAACAAATAATGTGGCTCCATTAAAAAGGGCGGCTAATACTTCAAAACGGTAAAATCCAAAGGTTTTCTTTGGTGTAGCCGGACGAGAAGCAATCCAAAGAGCAACCACACTAAGCAGCAAAGAGCTCGCATCACTAAGCATATGCCCCGCATCTGACAAAAGTGCAAGACTATTGGTAATTAATCCTCCAAAAAACTCGGCGAACATAATCCCAGTTGTAACAAATAAAGCGATTAATAACCCCTTTTTGTTTCCTTCCCGCTGCGAATCAAAATGATCATGGCAATGGTCATGTCCATGATGGTGATGATGCCCATGACCGTGGTGATGATGGTGGTGACCCATGTGAATTCCTCCTAATTACAATTAATATGGGAAAGGACTTGCTGAAGAATCGTGATAACATGTTCGTCATCGTATGAATAGTACAAAGTACTTCCATCCCGACGGTATTTGACTAATCTGAGCTTTCTCAGTGTGCTAAGTTGATGTGAAACGGCAGATTGAGTCATCTCCAGTACTTCCGTAATATGACTCACAGAGCATTCCTCTTGGGAGAGTAGGTATAAAATTTTAATTCTTGTTGGATCAGCTAGTGCTTTAAAAATTCTTGCTGCTTCATCCGCTGTTGTTTGGTTAAGAAAAGAATGGTCAGTACGTTCCATCATCTAGCTCCTTTAATCAGTGATTCGACATATGAGCATATGTTCATATATGTATAATATCATAAAGTTGGTCATTTGGTGATAAAAAAACTTGAATTCTCAGAAATTTATTTTGGAACAAACGTAAAAAAGTGATAACATGGTAGAATACAATATGCTTTGGTCCGGTTAAGTATTGGAGTGATGACAGGTGTCAGTAAGAGAAGTGCCATTAAGAGAGAAAAGTATCGTATTTATCGGCTTTATGGGTGTGGGGAAAACAACGATTGGAAAATTAGTAGCCAAAAAGCTTTATCGTGATTTTATAGATATTGATCAAGTGATTGAAGAAGAATACGGTGCACCGACTTCAGAAATTTTTAAGCAAATTGGTGAAAAGGCCTTCCGTGCCAAAGAAAAAGAAGTAATCACAGAATTAAGCAAGAAAAAGCTTTCTGTTCTATCTTTAGGGGGCGGAGCGTTTCTTCAAGAAGATATTCGCGAAGCGTGCTTGAAAAATTGTATCGTGTTTTTCCTAGACTTATCGTGGGAATATTGGAAGGATCGTATTAGTTTAATTATTGATTCAAGACCAGTTCTTCAAGGTCGGAATATTGATGAAATATTGGAGCTTTTTAATAGTAGACAAGAGATCTATCAATACCACCATTCAAAGGTAAAAACCGATACTCAGGAAGCAGATGAGATCGCCGATTATATCGTCGATTCTTTAAAGGTTGCTTGGGATATTTATGAGCCAAGATAATACGTGAGGAAAAAGCCATTCAACTGAATGGTTTTTTTGTTTTTATTGGGATTTTTAATAGGGACAGCCTATGAATTAGGCTGTTTTTTTCAATTAGACTTTCCTTTCTCTCCCCCATACAATTAAGGCATAACATGAATTCATGATAGAAAAAGAAAAAATTTATTTGTTCTTGTGAATAATTTCACAATCAAGCAACTAGGACAACAACAATTCAATTGGAGGCAAGGAACATGGCAGATTTAGGACGCATCGATGGCAGAACAAAATTAATCGGACTTTTAGCAACACCAATCGGTCACTCATTATCACCAGCAATGCAAAACATGTCATTAAGAGAGCGTGGTTTAAATTACACATATATGGCGTTTGAGGTAGGAAATGAGCAGTTATCAGATGTGGTAACAGGAATGAGAGCGTTAGGAGTAAGAGGATTTAATGTATCCATGCCTAATAAAACGAAAATCCTTCCATTATTAGATGAACTATCTCCTGCTGCTCAGTTTACGGGTGCAGTGAATACAGTGGTTAATGAAAACGGAAAGCTAATCGGTCATATTACAGACGGAACTGGATATATGAGAGCATTAAAAGAAGCCGGTGTGGACGTCGTTGGCAAGAAAATGACCTTGATGGGTGCTGGTGGAGCAGCGACTGCTATTGCGATTCAAGCAGCCTTGGATGGAGTAGCTGAAATCTCGATTTTCAACCGTGAGGACGACTTTTACCATCGTGCATTAAAGAATGCCCAAACCATTAACGAAGAAATAGAAGGAATCAATTGTAAGGCGACGGTTTACAATCTTGATGATGCCGATCGATTAAAGGAAGAAATTGCAACTAGCGATATTCTTACAAATGCAACAGGTGTAGGAATGAAACCGTTAGAAGGAGAGAGCGTGGTGCCAGATGCATCTTGGTTAAGACCAGAGCTCATTGTATCTGATGTCGTATACATTCCACGTAAAACAAGATTACTAGAATTAGCAGAAGAAGCTGGTTGTGCGAAAGCAATCAATGGATTAGGAATGATGCTTTGGCAAGGTGCAGCAGCATTTAAGCTTTGGACTGGCGAAGATATGCCGGTTGAGTATGTAAAAGAGCAAATGTTTTAAAAGAGAAAGGGATGCTATTCCTTTCTCTGATAAATATATTTTTTTCATTAATAATGTGAAGTGATTCACAAATTTGAAAGGAGAAGAAGGTATGGAGACAAATAAAAAATATTATCCAATCGCATTCGCACTTTATTTTACTTATTTAGTACACGGAATTGGAGTATCCATCTTAGCGCAATACAAGCAGAATTTTGCAGAAAAATGGGGGGCTACCACATTAACGGATGGTACATTTGACGTTAGTATGGTGCTTACAGTCATTGCCGCATTAGGTTTGGGACGTTTAATCTCGCTTCCCATTGCAGGACCACTGTCAGATAAATTTGGAAGAAGAGTATCTGGATTAATTGGTATTACAGCCTATGTCACTTATTTTATCGGTCTTGTATTCTCACCAAGTATGTATGTTGCCTACGCATTTGCCTTACTAGGCGGGGTGGCGAACTCTTTCATAGATACAGCTGTATATCCAGCCATCATGGAAATTTTTAAGAAAAAAGGAGATGTGGGCAATCTATTTGTAAAGTTCTCGATTTCCATTGGACAATTTTTGCTTCCATTTATGATTGGTTTTGTAGCAGCAAACACTATGCCATTTACAACATTATTCTATTTATCAGCGATTCTTTTAGCAGTAGCGGGGGTATTAATGGCGGTTTTACCATTCCCTCCAATGTTGGTGAGAGTTGAAAAAGCAGACTCTAAAAAAGCAGAAAAGGTAAAGCTAACAGGACCAAGTTTGGCGATTGTGATATTAGGATTTACCGTTACTTCTACATTTATCTTGTGGTTAAATGCGAATCAGGAATTAGGAAAACTATACGGTTTAGCGGACCCAAGTAAAATTCAATCGTATTATGCACTTGGGTCAGTTATTGCAATTTTAGTAACATCCTATTTAATTAACAAAAAAATTCTTCAATCGGTTCAAGTGGTTGCTCTTTACCCAGCGATCGCTGCAGTCATGTTGCTAGTGATATACTTTGTGAAAGTACCTTCGATTTTATTAGTAGGTGGATTCGTCCTTGGGTTTGCTGCTGCAGGTGGAGTTCTTCAATTAGTAACATCTCTAGCTGTAGAGTTATCTCCAGCAAACGGTGGAAAAATGACATCGATCGTTATGATCGCTTCAAGTCTCGCAAACTACACGATTCTAACAGCTGCAGGAGCGATCACGAAAGCTGGCGGAGTAAATGGTCCATTGTATCTTCTATTGTTTAACTTTGCCATCACAGCCATCGGTGTCGGACTTGCCGTATATGTGAACAAGAAGTATGCAGAAAAGGCAACAGCTCCGGTTAAAATGGCGAGCTAAAAAAGGAAATGGCACTAATCGTACGTATTAGTGCCATCCCCTATGATTCTAGAAAGTTCTCAATTTAGACAATTTGATTTCAAAAAGTAGACGCATTTACAACGTAATAAGTATCTTAATGTTGATATAATATGCTCAAGTTCTCACAATGTGTGCTTTACTTAAGAAGAAAGGAGTGCTGAAAATGAAAAATAAATACTCTTTCACTGCAATTGGCTGCTACATCAACTATTTTGTCTTTGGCATGGCCTATATTATGATTGCACAAAATATGTCTTTCTTAACGGAACAATTCCACACAGATAAAGCCGGAATCAGCTTTATCATTTCGGCGTTTGGACTTGGTCGACTATTATCACTCTATTTAGGTGGAGTATGGTCAGATAAGATTGGTAGAAAACCATTTATCGTCGCTGGTTGTCTATTGTTTGCTGTCTTCCTAATCGGTATTCCACTTAGTGCAAACTATGTAATGGCGATTGTCTTTGCTTTCTGTGGTGGATTGGGTAATGCATTTCTAGATGCAGGAACATACCCAACGTTAATGGAGGTTTTCCCAAAGACAGCGGGTTCAGCTACGGTTGCATTAAAGGCATTTATTTCTTTCGGCTCTGCTTTACTTCCATTATTGATTGCCTTCTTTATTCAGCATGATATTTTTTACGGAGCATCGTTTTTTATTCCAGCCATCATTTTCTTAGTATCAGGTTTCATGTTAGTGAAGGCAAAGTTTCCTAATCATAAGGTCAGCGCAGAAAGTACGGATAGCGGCCCACCTGTCGTGTTCTATACAAAGCCTAATTTTATGATCGAAGGAGTGGCCATTATCGTTATTGGTTTTACTGCTCCAGCTCTTCTTTATTTAATGAATATTTGGATTCCCACTTACGGGCAAGAAATGATAGGGATGCCTTTAGTTGATTCGTTAAAGCTGATGTCTTATTACAGCTGGGGAGCTCTTCTCTCTGTCATCTCTTTAGCATTTTTAGTAAGAAAGACGATTCGTCCCGTAACCATTGTACTTGTTTATCCGATATTCTCATTTTTGTCGATTTTGGCATTATTGACTTTTAAAACACCAGTGCTCGCAATGATTTCAGCATTCCTTATCGGATTCTTTCTAGCAGGTGTTCTTCAACTAGGATTAACCGTATTATGCGAGTTCTTCTGGGATCGCAAAGGCTCAGTAACAGGAATTATGTACACCGCAACAGGATTAGCAACGACCCTTATTCCGATGGTATCAGGATTCATTACCAGATATGTTGATATTCATGGTGTATTTGTGTTTGCGCTTCTCGTCAACTTCATAGGAATCCTCGCAGCAGGTGTTGTTTTCTTCCAATATCGTAAACTAACAAGCTTCAAACAAGAGCAACTAGCCGCATAAGAAAAGGCAGCCACTTTTGAATACGGGCTGCCTTGTTTTATTTTGATTGAAATTTTCTTTGAAAAAGATCGAATAGCATCATTTTGTCTCGAAGCAACGCCGAACATGGTTGCTGTCCCATTGGATAAGTTAGCGTATATTTGTCGCAAACAGGACATTTTCCGTCTTCTTTAAAGTAATGAATAATGTTCATAGGAAAATCGAAATTGGCTCCCCCAACTAACATTTGATAAGTCTGCCCTTTCACTTCAAAAAGCACTTGATACCCTTTAAAAATGGATAGGTTACTAATCTTTATATTCGTAGCAGAATAATGGCTCATTTCTTTTACACATCCTAAGGAAAATTCAGTAGAAGACTAGCTTATGGTTTTATTATAGCTTAATATGGATGGGATTTCATGGCATTCTGTATCAAAATGGGGGAGAAATTGGTGTGGACTCCCGGATCATTCAGGACTCGTTCCATATATCGGCGACTTCCACAAAATATCAGCGACTTTCCAAGATATATCAGCAACCTCCGAAAAACAGCGGCCCCAAAATCAGCAAAAAGCGAGCCGCACCCCGTGCTGCTCGCCTCAAAACCTAATAAAGATCAGCCTTTTTCATCACCTGATCGACACTCAATACTCACTTAATCATTAATAAGGATCAGCTTTGTGGCTTTTCTTTACCGCTTCTTCTGTTGCTTCATTCGCAGCTAATGAACCTTGGCCATATTTGGATTGACCCGCTTCACGGCCTGGAACTTTACCTGCTTCCATACCTTCCATTTCTTTCATTTTCATTTGAAGACCTTCCTTCACACGACGACCATACTCTTCATCGGCTTGTGTGAAGTGATCAATCATGGCATCTTGAATTTTTGGGTCGCATACGGCAAGTGCTTCGGATAGGTTTTTAATTAATTCATCACGCTCCCAATCTTCAAAGCTTCGGTAGGTGTGGCCTGCCTGCCCGTAGTTGTTAGGACGATCAATTGGCGCACTCATTGCTGCTGCATTATACATCGGCTGGTGTGGTGCACGACCTTCTCTACTGGCTTCCTTAAATCCACCGAGCATTGATGGCTCATAGTTAATATGTGGATTATCCCCTGACTCTTTTGGGTCACGTACATCCATTTGCCCACGTTGCTGATTGGTGTGGATAGGTTCCTTTGGTGCATTAACAGGCACTTTTAAATAGTTTGCTCCAACACGATAGCGTTGGGTATCGGAGTAAGAGAAGGTACGACCTTGCAACATTTTATCATCTGAAAAGTCCATTCCATCAACAAGTACCCCTGTACCAAAGGCAGCTTGCTCAATCTCAGCATGAAAATCTACTGGATTTCGATCTAGGACCATACGACCTACCGGTAACCATGGGAACTGATCTTCTGGCCACAATTTTGTATCATCGAGAGGATCAAAATCGAGTTCCGGATGGTAATCATCTTCCATAATCTGAACAAAAAGCTCCCATTCTGGATAATCCCTGCGTTCGATTGCTTCGTATAAATCTTGTGTGGCATGACCTACGTTTTTTGCTTGAATATCGTTAGCCTCATCTTGTGTTAAATTTCGGATTCCTTGCTTCGGCTCCCAGTGATATTTTACCAACACAGCCTCACCCTCGGCATTCACCCATTTATACGTGTTTACACCAGAACCCTGCA
The DNA here is from genome assembly GCF_050971805.1 of Robertmurraya mesotrionivorans. NCBI lineage: Bacteria > Bacillati > Bacillota > Bacilli > Caryophanales > Bacillaceae > Robertmurraya > Robertmurraya mesotrionivorans. The sequence goes on from NZ_JBPCCH010000004.1 coordinate 195,011, forward strand.
TATGACGATATGTTGCAGGAATTCCCCATGGAGAGAAAAGGAAGGTAATCATATGTGTCGCCTCAGGTGTACGGGAAACGAAATCAAACATCCGCTGTGGATTGGGAACGTTTGAAGCAGGATCCGCTTTAAAAGCGTGAATCATATCAGGGAACTTCATCGCATCACGAATAAAGAAAATTTTCAGGTTGTTCCCAACGAGATCCCAGTTTCCATCTTCCGTATACATTTTTACAGCGAAGCCACGAGGATCGCGTGCTGTTTCTGGTGAATCCTTCGCTCCTGCCACTGTAGAGAAACGAACCATTAATGGAGTTTTCTTCCCAGCCCCAGAGAATACTTTTGCGCGCGTATACTTTTCTACTAGTTCATCTCCCACTTTTCCATACGTTTCAAAATATCCAAAAGCTCCAGAGCCACGTGCGTGAACCACACGCTCTGGTATTTCTTCACGATCAAAATGGGAAATTTTTTCAATGAAGTGATAATTCTCAAGTGTAGCTGGTCCGCGGTTACCAATCGTACGGATATTTTGATTATCTGGCACTGGATGGCCCTGACGTGTGGTTAAAGTTTCACGATTCTCATCTTGTCCGTTTGAAGCATTTTTATCTATGTTTTCTGCCAAAAAGATACCCTCCTAATAATTATTACTGTCATAGAATGTCCATTTTAAGGTGGTGTATGCAAGATTTTCCATAAGGTCTTAAAAAGGAAATTAACAGGACATTCACCACCTAATATCACATTCATACACTGTACGTGAAGTGGATGCCCTTTAACCATTTAAAGCTAAAGAGAGAAGAAGTAGGCTTGCAAACTAAAGAGAATGAGGATGATGTCAAGTGACAAGGAAAATCCCTACCGGTTACAAATCAAAGCTCGATTTACTACAAACTGAACAAGCGATAAAAAAAGTGAAGGATTATTTTGAGAGCAATTTAGCTGAAGAATTGAATCTAATTCGCGTATCAGCGCCAATCCTTGTAAAAGAGGGCAATGGCATTAATGACAACCTAAATGGTGTTGAACGTATTGTTTCCTTTGATGCTTTAGATATAAAAGGCACCCAAATCCAAGTGGTCCAGTCTTTGGCTAAATGGAAACGGCTGGCTTTAGCAAAGTATGGAATTGGTTTAGGTAGAGGCTTGTATACTGATATGAATGCCATACGCCGCGACGAAATCCTAAGCAATCTTCATTCCCTATATGTGGACCAGTGGGACTGGGAAAAGGTCATTACAAGAGAACAACGCAATATCCAAACCTTGAAGGCTGAAGTACGGAAAATTTATAATGTGCTTCGTTCCACAGAGATTTACCTTAATGACTTTTTCCCAGAACTAACACCCTCCCTTCCGATGAATATTCATTTTGTCACGACACAGGAACTCGAAGATCAATATCCAGAGTTAACACCGAAGCAAAGAGAGGATATCATTGCAAAGGAATATGGTGCAGTGTTTATCTCACAGATTGGCGGTGCATTAAAGTCAGGCAGCAAACACGATGGCCGCTCTCCTGATTATGACGATTGGACGTTGAATGGAGATATAGTTCTTTGGAATCCTACACTTGAAATGGCATTTGAAGTCTCTTCTATGGGGATACGAGTAGATGAAGAAGTTTTGAAACAACAGTTAAAACTAGCGGGTGCTGAAGAGCGTGCACAGTTAGAGTTTCATCAAGCTATTTTAAATAAGGAAGTTCCTTACACCATTGGTGGAGGAATTGGCCAATCAAGATTGTGCATGTTTTTCCTGCAAAAAGCACATATTGGCGAGGTTCAAGTGTCGATTTGGAATGAGGAGATTTTACAATCTTGCAGAGAGGCGAATATTCAACTGCTGTAGCTGGCGAAGTCCCAATAAGCATGCCCTTATTGGGGTTTTTCTGGAAAAATGTTAACAAGATAGTCAATACCCCTTCAAGCATCGCGAAACTAGAGTGTTAGAAATCTATTTTTAAGTTGCTACAAACTGGACGAATGTTTAGTAATTGGCGAAAATAAGATAAAGAAGTATTTCATTATCCAACAGTGAGATAGTAAGTATATAAAAAGAAAATGAGCTGATTCAATGAGTATTATTTTAGCTTTACTTGCCGCTTTATTCGCAGCACTAACCGCTATCCTAGCAAAAATCGGCATTGAAAATGTAAACTCCAACCTCGCCACAGCCGTCCGAACTGTCGTGGTACTAATTATGGCTTTTTTAATGGTTGTCATCACCAAGCAAACAGATGCCTTGTTTGAGGTTTCGGGAGAAGCACTGTTTTACCTTGTTTTGTCTGGGCTAACAACAGGGCTATCCTGGCTTTGCTTTTTCAAAGCAATACAAATCGGTGATGTATCGAAGGTCGTTCCGATTGATAAAGCAAGTGTTGTATTAACGATCATTCTTTCGTTTATTGTTCTTCAAGAGCCAGCGACAACCCTTGTCGTTGCTGGAGGAGTCATTATCTCTGTCGGAACCTTTGTGCTAATTGGAAGAAATAAAGAGAAGAAAAAAGTTCGAGTGGGCCAGTCATATATTTGGTTGGCGGTTCTCTCAGCCATCTTTGCGTCTTTAACAAACATTTTAGCTAAGATCGGAATCGAAGACGTGGACTCAAATGTAGCCACTTTTATCCGAACGGTTGTAATTATACTGTTTGCATGGAGCATCGTCTTTTTTCAAAAGACAGGCAAGGAGTTAAAAACTATTTCGAAACGCTCGTACATATTTTTGATTTTATCTGGTGCCGCTACGGGGCTTTCATGGCTCTGCTACTTTGCAGCGCTCGCCTTCGGAAAGGTGAGTGTCGTTACACCGATTGATAAGTTCAGTGTGGTTATTACGATGGTGCTTAGTTTTATTATTTTGAAGGAGAAGCCGTCGAAAAATACGATTGCTGGAGCGGTATTGATTACGATTGGTACGGCGTTGCTCATTTTGTAGACATTCATTTTGTGAATGTCTAATTTTATTTTTGTAAATTTAAAAAAGTAGATTGACTAAAGAAGTGGAAGGTGGTATTTTTATTTTATCAAAAGAAGTTCTCAATAAAGAACTATCAGGTACTTCTAATAGAAAAATTGGAAAGCAATTTTTTTTGCAATAGATGTTCTTTAATGAGAACGCAATGATATATATAAGTACATATTGTTTGTAATCAGGAGGAAATATGAGCGCAATTGCTGGAATCTTAAACCTTAACGGGGAACCCGTCTCAATTGAACAAAGCACTGGCATGATGAAAGCTCTAGAAAAATTTCCTGCCAACGACATACAAACCTGGCATAAAGATAATCTGTTCCTAGGCTGCCATGCTCAATGGATCACACCAGAATCCATTGGCGAACAGCTACCATTCTATGACTATGAAAGACGTTTAGCCATTACAGCCGATGCGATTATCGACAATCGAGAGGAGCTTTTTCAGCTTTTGCAGATTGATAGAGAAGATCGGAAGAAGATTACGGACAGTCAACTGATTCTCCTCGCCTATCATAAATGGGGAGAGGAGTCGCCTAAATTCTTAGTTGGGGACTTTGCCTATGTGATTTGGGATGAGAAAGAGCAGAAGTTGTTTGGAGCTCGGGATTTTTCGGGTAGTCGAACGCTGTATTACTTTAAAGATGGGCAGAGGTTTGTGTTTTGTACGGTGATGAAGCCGATGTTGGGCTTAGAATTCGTTAGCAACGAATTAAATGAAATGTGGATTGCGGAGTATTTGGCTAATCCAGGGATGTATGAGTCTGTGGATCCTAATCTAACGGTATACAAAAAACTACAACAACTTCCACCATCACATTCTATTACAATACACAATTATCAGGTTAAGCTTAATAGATACTGCCTTTTGACCAATGATAAAAAACTTCAATATAAATCGGATGAGGAGTATGTGGAGGCATTTCGCGAGGTTTTCTCTGATGCTGTGAATTCAAAATTACGAACACATCTAAAGGTTGGGGCGCATTTAAGTGGGGGGTTAGATTCAGGCTCTGTTGCTAGTTTTGCTAGTAAACAATTGAAGAGTGGGGGTAAACCATTATATTCATTTAGTTACGTTCCTGTTGATGATTTTGTTGATTGGACCCCTAGAAGTAGAATTCCCAATGAAAGACCGCTGATTGAAAAGACAGTTGAATATATTGGAAATATATCATCTGAGTTTTTAAGTTTTAGAGAGCGAAATTCTTACACTGAGATTGAGGAATGGTTAAATACTATAGAAATGCCATATAAATTTTTTGAAAATACTTACTGGCTAAGAGGTATTTATGAAGAGGCATGCAAACAAGGAATAGGTGTGCTTCTAAATGGACAACGAGGAAATTGGTCTATTTCCTGGGGACCATCATTCGATTACTATGCAATGCTCTTAAAACAATTAAAGTTGTTTAAGTTATTTCGAGAGGTAAATACGTATAGCAATAGGCTTGGGGCGAAGAGAAGAAGGGTAATGTCTGTTGTTAACAGTAAGGCATTTTCTACAGGAAATAAAAAAATAGCGGAGGAGGATTTATTTCCTTCCTATATTAACAAGTCTTTTGCAAATAAGACAAATGTTATAGAGATTTTGACTAAACACGGAATTGATGTTGGTGGAAGGTTAAACTCTAGTGTTTACCAAATAAGGATGGATCAATTTCAAAAAGTTTATTATTGGAATACTACTGGAACCTATGGCTCGAAGCTTTCTCTTCGATATGGTGTAGTTGATAGAGACCCAACCAATGACCTTAGAGTCATTCGTTATTGCTTATCTGTTCCAGAGAATCAGGTTGTTAAAAATGGGTTAGATCGTGCGCTTATTAGGAGAGCTACTGAGGGATATTTACCAGAAGATATTCGGTTAAATATGCTCACTCGGGGTCTACAAGGAGCAGATGGTATCCAGCGGATGACTTCAATTTGGAATACCTTTATTCATGAACTTGAGGAAATGCTGCATGACCCAATTGCTACCGATATTTTAAATCTAGATGTTATGAGGAAGGCGTTAAAGACAATTAAAGATAATCCCAAAGGAAATATGGTGTTTGAGTTTGACTTTAAAATACTAATGAGAAGTTTAATCTTATTTAGGTTTATTAAGAGTTTTGATTGAAGGGAGGTGATTATATATGAAAAAGGAATGGAAAGCTCCACAATTAGAAGAATTGAATGTAAGTATGACAATGGCAGGTCCAGGAATTAAAACTCCTGATGCTGTTCAACCAGATCCAGATTCACCTCACCACGATGTGGTTCACTACAGCTAATAGTAATTATACTTAGGCTAATCAATCTCGCCCTCGTAGCATGGTCTGGTATGAGGGCGTATTGGATTTTTAAGGTAGTTAGTTGGAGGAATAACTTATGAAAACTATACAAAGCACTGTATATGGAGGATTTGGTTTAGTATTTAGTAGCGAAATTGAATTACCAGAATTAATGAAAATTGATGTAGACCAAACATCGATTGATATTAAAATTGAAATAATGGATTTAAAAGATTCGTGGAACAATTTTAAAGTATCTAATAGGTTTTGTCTAGTGGAAGATCAAGTAGTCTGGATATATATACCAGATACAGCGATCTTCTGTATAAAAAACGGAAATAATATAGTAGTTTCTCCCTTGAAGTTAGGTGAGGAGGATCGACTACGTTTATATATACTTGGGTCTTGTATGGGAGCGCTTCTTTTGCAAAGAGGAATCCTACCACTTCATGGAAGTGCCATATCTATTAATAATAAAGCATATGGGATAGTCGGAGATTCTGGAGCGGGAAAATCTACTCTGGCAGCTGCCCTGCTCTCAAAAGGATATAGCCTATTGAGCGATGATATTATTCCTATTTCATTACTAGATAACAAACCTATGGTAACTCCAGCATACCCCCAACAAAAGCTCTGGAAAGAAAGCCTTGATGTTTTTAGTGTTGATACAAATCAGTTTTCTTCTATATTTGATCGGGAAACTAAGTTTATAGTTCCAGTATCCTCACATTTTCATTCGGAACCATTGGAATTAGGCGGAATTTTTGAACTTGTAAAAGGCAAGGAAGATAGTGTAGCTCTTCGACAGATTCATAAACTAGAACAAATTAAAAAGTTATACGATCACACATTTCGACAGTTTTTAGTTGAACGGCTAAATATACAGGAATGGCACTTTCGTCTAACTGCTTCTGTGGCGAGTGTAACTTCTATGTACCAGTTACAACGACCAACTAACCGTCTTACAATAAATGATTTAACCGAGTTAATTTTAAATACAATTGATAAGGAGTGAAAAAATGTTAAAGCAAAAGGAGATTATGTTAACTGATTATGTTAAACAAGTAGAAGGAAATATTGTTAGTGATATGGGTGGAGAAAAGGTAATGTTAAGTATTGAGAATGGAAAGTACTATAACTTGGGTGAAAGTGGCGGTGCAATCTGGGGATTAATAGAAAGCGATGTTAAGGTGAAAGAGGTTATTACAAGATTAACCGAATTGTACGAAGTTGAACAGAAAGAATGTGAGGAACAAGTCGTAGCTTTTCTTAATCACTTACTAAATGAAGGATTAGTAAAGATAGTGTAAGAAAGTATATTTGTAAGAGGTCTTTATTATGAATTTTTTCTCAAAGTGTAAATCCTTTTTATTATTAGATAAAAAAACAAAGCTTCTTTTTTGCGAAGCATTTATTTTTTTAGGATGGGCAAGAGTACTTAAAATGAAAAAATTCTCACGTATTGCACCTAAGTTGGGTGAATACATGGGGGAGACTCATCATGATGTCATTGAGAGTGAAAGACAAATAATAAAGGATATTTCCTCTGCTATTCACCTAATGAGTAGATATACATTTTGGGAGAGTCAATGCCTTGTTAAAGGAATTGCTGGACTAAAAATGTTGGAGAGAAGAGAGATTGATAGTACCTTATATCTTGGGACGACTAGAGAAATAGATGGCAAGTTGGTTGCTCATGCATGGCTGCGCAGTGGCCCCTTTTACGTATCAGGTGCTGAGGAAATGAAAAGATTTACAGTTGTGAGTATGTTTGCGAAAAGAACAGGTAGTAAAAAAGGGGAAAGCCATGAAAAGCGTATGCGAAGTTAACCTATCTACAATCCCAGCTGAATTACAATTAATATTAAATTTACTTGAGGATAATTATCTATTATTCGAAGAAAGAATATCAGATAGAGAAATAAATTGGGACATATTTATAAAGCTATCATACCACCATCGACTTTACCCCGCTTTATATAATAAATTGGCTCAAACAAACATTCCGTGGATTCCCAAAAATGTACTTCAAAAATTAAAAACTTCCTATGAAAAAAATACTTTTCACATGCTTTTTCTCTCTCGAGAAATGGAAACTATTAATCATGCTTTACAAGCTAACAAAATACAAACTTTATTTTTAAAAGGACCTATTTTAGCAAAAGATCTTTATGGTGATTTATCGAGCAGAACGTGTGGCGATTTGGATATTTTAACATCCATACATGATCTCCAAGCGGTTGAAGAGATTCTAGTTGAGCTAGGATATCAAAAGGATGAATATATTAAAACTTTATTAGGCGATTGGAAATGGAGACACCATCATTTCACATATTTTCATAACACCCATGGAACAAAGGTAGAAATACATTGGAGATTAAATCCCGCACCAAGTAACGAACCGTCTTTTTCACAATTATGGAGTCGAAAAAGAGAGTATGTATTAAAAGAGAAGCCCATTTATTATTTGGGAGAAGAGGATCTGTTCTACTTTCTAGTAACCCACGGTGCTCGTCATGGATGGTCACGTCTTCGTTGGCTTATGGATATTCATCAAATTCTTAAAAAGGACTTAGATTGGATGGCAATCAAACAGCTATTACAAGAATGCCAATCAGAAAAAGTAGCTGGCCAATCATTGATATTATCCCATTCGCTGTTTCAGACAACAATTACGAGTGATGTGAGAGGCTTAACAACTAAGAAAGAGTCGATGAAGCTAGCTCAAAATGCTGTGTTTTACTTTGAAAATATGGTTAATTTACACAGTGAACCAGTTCCGATAGAAATTTCTAAATACCATGCGAGACACTTGTTTTCACTAATGTCACTACAGCAAAAAATAGTACATCTACTAAGTATTCTACACCCATTTTATACTGACGCTGAAATACTACCATTACCAAGAAAGTTACATTTTCTATATTTTCCACTTCGTCCATTTTTATTGTTATGGAAAAGGAAGAATAGACATGTATTGTCGTAGGAGGATATTTAATGAAACAGGTCTTATATTTTTATAGGCAGTTATACTCTTTTGTCGGAAAAAAGCTATATTTTAATCTTCTAGGTATGGTATTTATCAGCTTATTGGATGGGGTGGGGTTGTTATTACTGTTACCTCTAGTAACCTACAGTGGAATAGTGAATGTAAATGAACAAACGATGCCACTAGAAATGTTATTTCAAGGTTTGAATCAAGTACCAAAAGAACAAAGACTTATCCTTATACTTGGACTATTTGTCCTTATTAACGTGATCCTAAATATTATTCAGCGGTATGTGACTGTAAAAAATGTCAAAATTCAACATGGTTTTGCCAAGCATTTACGTCTTGAAATATATAGAGATTTGTTGCTGGCAAATTGGGATTTTTACATTAAGAGAAGAAAGACAGATATTATCAACACGATAACATCAGAGTTAGCAAGGGTAAGTGCAGGTACAAATATCTTTTTACAGTTTATTACTTCAATTATTTTTACATTTATACAGATTGGGATTGCTTTCTTCTTGGCACCTAAAATAACAGCATTTGTATTAATTAGTGGATTATTTCTAGCGATTTTTTCAAGAGGGTTTATTAAAAGGTCTAGTGCACTAGGAAATAAGACATCTGAAAACGGAAAGAATTTCTTAGCGGGCATTACAGATAATTTTAATGGAATGAAAGAGATAAAAAGTAATAACCTAGAAAAGTCAAGAATGGATTGGTTTCATTCAATTACACAAAAAATGTACGTAGAACAGATGGAGTATATTCAATTAAAAACGACTTCCCAATTTTATTATAAAATTTCGTCTGTAGGATTAATTGCACTTTTTATTTTCTTTTCTGTTAATTTATTTCAAGCTCAGGCAGCACAGCTCATGCTAATCCTAGTAATTTTTTCTAGATTATGGCCTCGAGTAACGGGAATTCAATCGAGTCTTGAACAAATAGCTACGATTGTTCCTGCATTAAAAGCAGTTATTAAGTTAAGTAGTGAGTCAAGAAATGCGAAAGAATTTAAAGGGCTTGATGAAAGGCATAAACAAAGACTCGAGATTCACAGAGGTATTTTGTGTAAGAATGTGTATTTTCGTTATATTCAAGGAGACAATAAATATTCCTTGAAAAACATTAATATATCTTTTCCAGCAAATCAGATGACAGCTATTGTAGGTCCTTCAGGTGCAGGTAAAAGTACTCTTGTGGATTTAGTTATGGGACTAAATCAGCCTGAAAAGGGAGAAATACTTATTGACGGTGTAAAACTTACCCAACAAAACTTGTTAGGATTGAGGCAATCAGTGAGTTATGTTCCACAAGACCCTTTCTTATTTAATACAACGATTAGAGAGAATCTATTACTTACAAGGGCTTCAGCAACTGAGCAGGAATTGTGGGAAGCACTAGAATTTGCATCAGCTGACTTTGTGAAACAACTCCCAAATGGTTTAGACACACTAATAGGAGACCGAGGAATTCGACTTTCAGGCGGGGAAAGACAGCGTGTTGTCTTAGCTCGTGCCATTTTGCGTAACCCAGAAATACTGGTACTTGATGAGGCTACTAGTGCATTAGATACGGAAAATGAAAGGAAAATTCAAGAGTCCCTAGAGAGGTTAAAAGGTAAAATGATGATCATTGTTATTGCACATCGGTTATCAACGATCCAGAATGCTGACCAGGTTATTGTGCTAGACCAAGGGCAAATTATTCAATCAGGAAAGTTTAATCAGCTGGCTAAAGATAGAAGAGGTTTGTTTAGTCATTTACTTGGAAAACAACTTGAAGCAACCCTTTAATATTTACACTTTCTTAAAGAAATTAAAATTATGTTGACTTGTTCTCTTTAAAGAACTAATATATTTATTATAAAGAATATTAGTTCAAAAAAGAAGATTCCTCACAGGAAATCTATTTTTTTGTAGTAGTTGTTCTTTATTTAGAACTATACAATACAAAGAGAACAAGGTGATATGTATGGGGCGTTTTCAAAATGATCGACGCATGGCAAAGGAAATAAATTTAAAAGAGATAATTGGAGTTTTAAAGAAACGTGCTTGGATTGGAATAACCATCACTATACTGGCAGCACTATTTGGCTATTTTTACAGTTCTATAAACCAAACAACGCTGTTATATAGTTCATCTACTAATATTATCATTAATGCTGAGGGGGGACAACGAAAGACACTTGAAGTGATCATTAAGGACAAAACAGTATTAGAGAAGGTAATAACTCAACTAGGTATTGAAAGAACACCAGAATCTTTAGCTCAAAGTATACAAGTTGGAAGTATTGATGAGACTCAAGTGGTAAAAATCAGTGTCATTGATGTAAACCCTGTACTAGCAGCAGAAATTGCCAATACAACTGCTAGTGTCTTTATTCAAGAGATTCCTAATATTATGGATTTTGATGATGTTAGAGTACTCTCGGATGCACAGGTAAATCCAATTCCTATTAATGAGAGTAATGAAAATAAGATATTGGGGGCAGCCATTATCGGAGGCATCGTCATAGGGATAGGCTTAATATTTTTAGTTGACTCGCTTGATGAATCCATTCGCTCAGAGCAGGAAGTCGAGGAACTTCTAGAAGTCCCTATTTTGGGAATTGTGTCCATAATGTCCAAAAAGAATATTAACAAAACCAAAAAGGTTAATGTGAATAATCGAGGTGATTCTATTGGTATTTAGTAGACGTAAACAATTAACTAAGATTAAGAAAAGGAACTTAATTACCTACTCAAATCCTGAATCAATCATTTCTGAACAGTTTAGAACTATAAGAACGAATATTCACTTCCTAAATGAAGCTAAGAAAAACAATTTGCTTGTTGTTAGCTCACCAGGGCAATCTGAAGGAAAATCAACTATTATTTCTAATATAGCTATTTCCGTTGCACAACAAAAAGAAAAGGTTCTTCTTATTGATGGAAACCTTAGAAATCCAAGTATTCACCAACTATTTAAAGTGACTAATGAGGTTGGATTGACAGATATTCTAAGTGAGAAAACACCTTTTTGTGAAGCTATTACAAAATGTAATATCGATAATCTTGATTTATTAACAAGTGGACCGATTCCTCTCGATCCCGCAGAGCTACTTGAATCAGAGAAAATGAAAGAATTGTTATCACATATAAAACCACTCTATGACCTTATTCTGGTTGATTCACCATCAGTACTTGAGGTAACAGACACCAAAGTTCTAGCAAACTTGTGTGATGGAGTCATTCTAGTTGTACAAAAAGCAACAACCAAACTGGAGGCAGCTCAAGAATCTAAGAAGGTCTTAGAATTTGCGAAAGCTCCTTTAGTAGGTGTGATTGTAAACCAAGTAGGCTAGTCTTTTTTTTAATCCGTTCGTTCTTAATTAAGAAGGTTCGTGTTCACAATAGAAAGATTTAAAAGGTGATGTCTCCTTACCTATATCAATGGAGGCACTCGGTTATGCTGTGGGTGAAAAACCTTAGACGCGAGTCGTCGATAGTGTGATGTGAGGTAGGGTTAGATGCCCTGTTTTATTAATAAAAAACTTAACTATACGCTTTTTACACAGAAAAACGTATAGTTAAGTTTTTTATTTTATTCCTAAGGAGTTCGATCAGTGATGGGGAATATTGATAAGTTTCCGAAGACAATTAAAAAGACGGTAAGGTACATAAAACAAGAAGCAACACGTGAACAGTTAGAAGAGATTAAAAAAATCATTGATTATGCTATTCAACGCAGAAATGTGACTTTAGATTAAGCAATAAATACGAATTGGGGGGATGAAAATTGTCTTATAAGAAACGATTGTCATTATTTATATTAATTGATTCTTTCATTGTGTTAACGGCTATTTTCTTTGGCTTTTTTCTTACAAATGCAAGTACTGGTGTTATTACATCTCCAATTATATTAAGTTCATTAACTATCGTATTTAGCCATCATATCTATTCCTTGCTTTTACATGTGTATAAGAAAGCATGGGAATATGCAAGTGTAGGAGAAATGATTATTATTTGTAAAGTGGTAACATTATCAATTGTAACAGCTGCACTAACTCAACAGATTATGCTTGGAGAAATTTACTTTCGATTATTAGCGGTTACATGGCTTCTTCACATGTCGATGATTGGTGGCTCAAGATTCTGTTGGAGAATTTATCGTGATAACTATTTAAAGTCTAATGAGAAAAAAAAGAGAACATTAATTATTGGTGCTGGTTCTGCTGGAATGATGGTTGCAAGACAGTTATTAAGAAGTAGTGATTCAGTTTTAATACCAGTTGCATTTATTGATGATGATCACAATAAACATCAACTAGACATTCTTGGTATACCAGTATTGGGTAGTATCAATCAAATTACTAAAACAGTAGACTCATTAAGTATTGATAACATTATAATTGCCATTCCTTCTTTAGGAAGAAAAGAACTGAACATTATTTTTCAAGAATGTGCTAAAACGAAAGCGAAAACTCAAATCCTTCCGATGTTAGAGGACATTGTTACTGGAAGAGTGGCTGTTAGCGGAATAAGAGATGTTGAGGTAGAGGACTTACTTGGTCGAAGTCCAGTCGTTCTTGATATGGATCGTATCTCGGAATATGTAACTAACCGAGTCGTGTTAGTAACTGGGGCAGGCGGTTCTATAGGATCAGAGCTATGTAGACAGATCTCTTTGTTTTCACCTAAAAAACTTGTTTTACTCGGACATGGTGAAAATAGTATCTATTCCATTGAACAAGAGCTAAAAGAGAAGTTTGGACATTTACCAATTGAGATTGTAACAGAAATTGCTGATTTGCAGGATGCTAAAAAAATGATGGATGTCATGGGAACTCACCATCCAGCTGTGGTATACCATGCAGCAGCCCATAAGCATGTACCTTTAATGGAAAGAAACCCAGAAGAGGCAGTCAAAAATAATATTATTGGAACTAGGAATGTTGCAGAAGCAGCCAGTTGGCATGGTGTCGAAACATTTGTTATGGTTTCTACTGATAAAGCTGTAAATCCAACAAGTGTCATGGGAGCAACGAAGAGACTTGCTGAAATGATCGTTCAAAACATGGATCAAAAAAGTAAGACGAAATTTGTTGCGGTTCGCTTTGGGAATGTACTCGGAAGTCGTGGTAGTGTGATTCCGTTATTCAAAAAACAAATTGCCAAAGGTGGACCGGTTACGGTTACTCATCCAGATATGATTCGTTATTTCATGACTATTCCGGAAGCTTCTCGACTAGTCATTCAAGCAGGTGCACTAGCACGTGGAGGAGAGATCTTCGTATTGGATATGGGTGAACCGGTAAAAATAGTGGACTTGGCAAAGAATTTAATCAAGCTATCGGGATATACAATAGAAGAAATAGGAATTGAGTTTACGGGAATTCGTCCGGGTGAGAAGCTTTTTGAGGAGTTACTTAAGGACGATGAAGTACAGGAAAAACAAGTGTTTCCGAATATATATATAGGAAAACCGGCAAAGCTCTATCTCGAAGACATTGATAAAATTGTTCAGACCTTCCATACGATGGAAAAGGAAACATTAAGAGAATTATTGGTGGATCTTGCTAATAACAAAGTGAAAAGAAAGAAAGCAACAGTTGTATCCATTTCAGGATAAGAAAGGGGAAACAAATGAAGAAAGTAAAAAAGGCAATTATTCCAGCAGCAGGATTAGGAACGAGATTCCTTCCAGCAACGAAGGCTATGCCAAAAGAAATGCTACCGATTGTAGATAAACCAACGATTCAATATATTATTGAAGAAGCAGTCGCTTCAGGAATTGAGGATATCATCATCGTAACGGGAAAAGGAAAACGTGCGATTGAGGATCACTTTGATAATTCGTTTGAATTAGAACAAAACCTGATTGAAAAGGGAAAGTTTGAACTGCTAAGTGAAGTACAAAAGTCGTCCCAAATGGCAGATATTCATTATATCCGTCAAAAGGAACCGAAGGGTTTAGGTCATGCCATCTGGTGTGCAAGGAAATTTATTGGGAATGAGCCTTTTGCTGTCCTCCTGGGGGATGATATTGTTCAAGCAGAAAAACCATGTTTAAAGCAGTTAATTGATCAATATGAAAGATATCAAGCTTCCGTTCTAGGTGTACAAAAGGTCCCGATGGAAGAGGTTTCACGTTACGGTATTGTTAACGGCAATGAAATTGGTGAAAGATTCTTTAGTGTGAATAGCCTAGTAGAGAAGCCTAAAATGGAAGAGGCTCCTTCAAATCTAGCTATTATGGGGCGATACATCTTGAATCCAAGAATTTTTGATATTTTAGGAGAGCAAGGACCTGGAGCTGGTGGAGAAATTCAGTTAACTGATGCTATCGCTGGGTTAAATAAGTATGAAGCAGTATATGCGTATGATTTTGAAGGAACTCGACATGATGTGGGGGAAAAGTTGGGCTTTATTCAAACTACAATTGAATTTGCTCTTCAAAAAGAGGAGTTACGAACGGATCTATTAAACTATCTATCAGCGGTGCTGGATAGACAATTTATAAAGTAGGTGCGCTATGAAAAGAAAAGTGTTGTTCTGTGCGACCGTCGATTATCATTTTAGTGCCTTTCACCTACCTTATTTAAAGTGGTTTAAGGAACAGGGATGGGATGTTCACGTAGCTGCATCTGGAAACATGGAACTTCCATATGTTGATAAAAAGTTCAATTTGCCTATACAGCGGTCACCTTTTCATAGAAAAAACATTGAAGCATACAAACAGCTAAAAGATATTATTAATCAAAATGACTATCAACTAATACACTGTCACACACCAATGGGTGGAGTGATTGCTAGATTAGCTGCAAGATTTGCAAGAAAGAAAGGTACGAAAGTGATCTACACAGCACACGGCTTCCACTTTTGTAAAGGGGCTCCCCTACCAAACTGGATAGTGTATTATCCTTTTGAAAGAATACTCTCATATTTTACAGACTGTTTAATTACAATTAATGAAGAGGACTACAACCTGGCTAAAACTCACCAGTTTAGAGCTAAGCAAATTGAACATATTCACGGAGTAGGTGTTGATACTGAACGATACTCACCCGTATTAGAATTTCATAAAGAAGTATTAAGAGCAGAGTATCGTTTTGACAACGATGCTTTTTTAATGTTTTATGCAGCCGAGTTTAATGTGAATAAGAATCAACAGTTATTAATTGAGGCACTTTCAATTGCTAAAGAAAGTATTCCTAAGACAAAGCTACTTTTAGCTGGTGAGGGTGTATTACTCAAGGAATGCAAAAAGTTTGCCAAGTTGCTAGGGGTTGAACACATGGTTGAATTCCTAGGTTTTCGAAAGGATATTGAATCATTGTTAAAAATAAGTGACATCGTTGTAGCTTCAAGTAAAAGAGAAGGACTCCCAGTAAATATTATGGAAGCAATGGCATGTGGCCTACCAATTATTGCTGTTCAAAACAGGGGACATTGCGAGTTAATTAAACAAAATCGTAATGGATGGATTGTATCTGATGAACCAGTAAAAATGGCTGAGAGAATGATTCAGCTAGCAAAAAGTCAGGAATTACAAAAGGAAATGGGCGAACAAAGTAGGAAAATCATATTAGATACATTCAGTTTAAATCGTGTGTTAGAAGAAAAGAGAGTACTTTATGTAAAAGTAATAAACGATATGGAGGAAGTAAAGTGGGCAGTCCATTAAGAGTGTTGCATGTAGTGGTCAATATGAACCGTGGAGGGGCGGAGACACTTATTATGAACCTATACCGTAATATTGACCGGGAAAAAGTGCAATTTGACTTTCTTACATGCAAGCCGGGTGTTTTTGATATGGAAATTAAAAAAATGGGGGGCAGGATTTATCGTATTCCTTATATTACTGATGTAGGTCATTTTCAATATGTAAAAGGGTTAGATGAATTTTTCTTAGAGCATCAGGAATACGATATCGTGCATTCCCATTTAGATAAAATGAGTGGGTTCGTTCTAAGAGCGGCTAAAAAAGCTGGGGTACCTGTTAGAATTGCCCATAGTCATAATACAAGAAGTGAAGGAAATATTGTTACAAGAACGTATAAGTGGTTTTCTGGAAAGCTAATAGAGTCAAATTCAACACTAAGACTAGCTTGTTCAAATCTTGCTGCCAAGTGGCTTTTTGAGAAAAAAGCTACAATTATTAAAAATGGAATTGAAAGTGAAAGGTTCGAGTTTTCAATAGATAAAAGAAATAAAATAAGAAATGAGCTAAATCTAGATGAAAGCACAATGGTATTAGGACATGTAGGGAGATTTGCTAAACAAAAAAATCATTCTTTCTTAATTAATGTTTTTGCTAATTACCTAAAAGTCAATCCAAATAGTACATTAATCTTAGTTGGAGATGGACCTTTGCGTAAAGATATAGAAAATAAGGTACATAGACTAAATCTAAAAAATAATGTTAAATTTTTGGGTATTCGTAATGATATTGATAATTTACTGCAAGCAATGGATGTTTTTATTTTCCCTTCATTACATGAGGGACTGCCGGTTTCACTTATTGAAGCTCAAGGATCGGGGTTAACTTGTCTAATTTCAGAGGGGGTATCAACAGAGGTTGATTTAGGCATGGAATTAGTAAATTTTCTTCCTTTAACCTCTACCAAAGCTTGGGTTGATCAACTAAAAAGTGTTTCAAAAAATACACGGTTGGATGTAAGGAAACAACTTCTAGAACAAGGATACGATATTTCCTCAACGGCAAAAAAGATACAAAGTATATATTTAAATCAAACGGGGTGAGAATATGGAGAAAATGTTAACGGTATTCACACCTACTTATAACCGAGCTTATTGCCTAGAAAATTGCTATCGAAGTTTAGTTAGACAAACATGTAAGGACTTTATCTGGTTAATCATCGATGATGGATCAACAGATCACACAAAAGAACTAGTGGAAAAATGGTTAAAAGAAAATCTAGTTGAAATACAATACGTATGGCAAGAGAATCAAGGGATGCATGGTGCACATAATAAGGCCTACGAATTAATAAACACGGAACTAAATGTTTGTATTGATTCCGATGATTATATGCCAGATGATGCTGTTGAAAAAATCACTAGATTTTGGAGAGAGCATGGTAATGACCAGGTAAGTGGACTAATCGGGCTTGACACGGATACCCAAAATAAAGTTATTGGAACAAAGCTTCCAGAACACATAGGACACTCGACCCTATTTGATTTGTATTATAAACATGGAGTTAGCGGAGATAAGAAACTGGTATATCGTACAGTTTTAACCAAAAAATATCCATACCCTGTGTATCAGAATGAAAGATATGTAGGATTAGCTTACAAATACTATATGCTAGATAAACAGTATGAAATGTTATTAATGAATGAAACGATTTGTTGTGTAGAATATTTACCAGATGGTTCCTCTTTAAATATGTTAAGACAGTATCGGAAAAATCCTAGAGGATTTGCCTTCTATAGAAAAGAATTAATGAAACTCCCTTTTGCAGGGGTTTCATTTAAGTTTAGGCAAGCCATACATTATGTTTCTAGCAGTCTTCTAACTAAAAATGTTTTTTTTATAAAGGAGAGTCCTGAAAAGTTCTTAACAGTTTTAGCAATTCCATTTGGCTTTTTTCTATTTATTTATATTACATCTAAAACAAGAGCAGGATAAACGTATTAATACAATTTATATAAAAGGAAAACTTTATGACATTACTATGGATTAATCTTTTTATAGTGTTTGTATTTGCCCTAGGTGCAAGATATTTTGCAAGACCAGTTCTAGACACAGAATATTCTTCTCATATGCGTCCAAACAAATTACTAGTATTGGGTGCATTAGTATCCTTAGTTTTAATTTCAGGACTTAGATCAAACATAGGAGATACGTACTTCTATAAACACATATATGATACTAACGAATTTTCTTGGGAGTATATTACTTCTCAAAAAGATATTGGTTTTGGCATTCTCCAGATGTTTCTAAAGATATACTTTAGTGACTCACAAGCAATGATTTTAACGAGTGCACTTATTACCAACATATTAATTGTTTCTGTTCTGTATAAGTATTCAAGATTGTTTGAGTTAAGTTTGTTTGTTTATATTACGGGTGGATTGTTTTTAGTGTCTATGAATGGCATAAGGCAAGTCCTGGCTGCTGCGATAGTGTTTGGGGCAACAAGGTTTTTAATTAATGGAAACTGGATTGCTTATATATTAATTGTAATATTCGCATCGACCTTTCACCAAAGTGCTTTAGTATTAATTCCGATTTATTTTATTGTGAGATACAAGGCGTGGTCTAAAGCCACAATAATTTTACTCTTTTCCTCTGTCATTATTGTTATAGGATTTGATCTTTTCTCTTCAATTTTATTTTCTGCAATTGAAGACACACAGTATGGTCATTACTCTAATTTTAATGAAGGAGGAGCAAACATTATTAGGGTTGCAGTTGATGCCGTACCATTAGTAATTGCTTTTTTAGGAAAAGATCGTCTAAGGGAAATTAATCCTAGTAGTGACTTCATTGTTAATATGGCTCTATTAGGTTTTGTATTTATGCTTATCTCTACTCAAAATTGGATATTTGCTAGATTCTCAATCTATTTTAGTCTATATCAGCTAATACTTATATCTTGGATTGTGAAGCTCTTTAAAGATAGATCACAAAGATTTGTATACTTCGCCTTGGTCAATTGTTACATCTTATATTACTATTATGAAAATGTAGTGAGTCTAAATATAATCTATAAAAGTGGCTATCTAGATATTTTTCTATAAAGGGATGAAAGAATGAAAAGGATTTTACACATAGTAAGTGCGATGGACAGAGGTGGAGCAGAAACCTTAATTATGAACATATATAGAAATATTGACCGGTCAAAAGTTCAGTTTGATTTTGTTACTCATAGCGAAGCTGTCGGCGACTATGACGAAGAGATAGAATTGCTTGGAGGACGTATATATAAAACTGAAAGTCTAGGTTCAGTTGGACCTTTCAAGTATATTTTTAACTTAGTTAGGATTATCTCTGCAGCGGCATATGAAGTGGTTCATGTTCATACAGATTTCCAATGTGGTTTTCCTGCCCTTGCTGCTAGGCTGTCCGGAGTGCAAAATCGAATTTGTCACTCTCATAGTACGAACTGGTTGAAAAATAATGGGGCAATAAATGGGCTAATCTTTAAGGCTTTACAGGGATTAATTAAGTGGAATGCCACAAAATTATGCAGCTGCAGTGAAGAAGCGGCTGCTTTTTTATTTGGAAAAAAGTCCATTGAATATAATAAAGTAAAGATATTAAAAAATAGTATTGATATATCTGGTTATATGAATATGGGCAATGAAATTAGATCAAGTGTGATAGAAGAGTTTGACTTATCATCTAAAGTTAAACTATTAGGTCATGTAGGGAAATTTTCCGAGTCTAAGAATCAAAAATTTATATTAAAAGTATTAAAAAAGGTTGTAGAAGAAGATCCAAATTATGTAGCCATATTTGTGGGAGATGGTCCTTTAAGAGAAACTATTGAGCTAGAAGCTAGAACAATGGATTTAATGGATCATGTGAAGTTCATAGGTGTACGGGAGGATATTTCGAGGTTAATGAAATCCTTTGATATCTTTTTATTTCCTTCTATATTTGAGGGTTTTGGGATCGTAATGTTAGAGGCCCAAAGTGCTGGAACTCCATGTTTGGCATCAACAGCTGTTCCCAAAACAGTAGATTTAGGATTAGGTTTAGTAACATTTATATCAATTGATAATACAGAGGAACAATGGAAAGAAGCCATCTTGAGTCAATCCTTTTCAAAGGCAATTAATCCAAAAGAAGTAGAAAAACAAATCCGTTATAAGGGATTCCATATTGATGATAATGTTTCTGAATGGATGAACTTATATGGTTTACAAACTTGATGTCAAATGATGAGGTAGAAATAATGAAGAAAAAAATATTAATTTCTTCTTTTGACTTAGCAATCGGGGGTGTTGAAAGAAGTTTAATAGGCTTACTGCAACACCTCGATTATTCAAAGTATGAGATTGACCTGTTGTTATTCAAGCATGAGGGAGAATTCTTTTCGTTTCTTCCAGAAGGACCCAATTTACTAAATGAGATTCCTCAGTATACTATTTTTAGAAAGTCAATTAAGGAAATTATCAAGGAAGGGTACTATCAAATAGGTATTACAAGGCTAATGGGGAAAACTTTAAGTGTACTGCAAGGGAAGTTAAAAGGTATTGATGAACCAGGTTACTTAAACATCCAATATGGGTGGGAACTGGTTACCCCCTTCTTACCAAAATTACATAAAGAATATGATGTGGCCATAGGTTTCCTATGGCCACATCATTTTATTGGAGAGAAGGTAAATGCTCGAAAAAAAATCGGCTGGGTACATACGGATTATTCGAATATATACCTGAATAAAAAAGTAGAAAGCCGGATGTGGAATAAATTAGATAAAGTGGTAGCAGTATCTGAAGAATGTTCCTCAACCTTTCTAAAGGTCTTTCCAAGCCTAAAGGAGAGAACAACAGTAATTGAAAATATACTCTCGGTACAAATGGTAAGAGAACAAGCAAATTTTGAGATGCCAAAAGAAATAGTAAGTAATTCAGACCATACTATTCTTGTTACTGTGGGTCGACTCTCCCATGCTAAAGGGATCGACCGGGCAATCAGAGCGTGTAAAAAGCTAGTAAATCTAGGGTATTCAATTAAGTGGTATGTAATTGGTTATGGCGCCTTAGAAGAAGAGCTAACTAGGCTTATTTATGATTTAGAATTACAAAAACACTTCTTTTTACTTGGAAAGAAAGTTAATCCTTACCCATACATTAAAACGGCAGATATATATGTTCAACCTTCGAGATATGAGGGGAAAGCCGTAACGATAAGAGAAGCTCAAATTTTAGAAAAGCCTGTACTAATAACCAACTTCCCTACTGCAAAAAGCCAGGCAAAAGATGGCTATGACGCAATGATTGTGGATTCAAATGTCGAAGGAATTGTAAAGGGAATTAAAAGGTTTATTGATGATGAACAGTATAAAAATAACATTATCAATAATATAAAAAATACTAGCTACGGAAATGAGAATGAAATAGAAAAGCTATATCAATTAATCGATTCATAATGGTACAAAAGGGAGGGAAGAAATTTGGCTATACTTGTTACTGGTGGAGCGGGCTACATCGGAAGTCATACCTGCGTGGAACTATTAAATGAAGGAAATGAAATCGTAATTGTAGATAATTTTATTAATAGCAAGCCAGAATCTTTGAAGAGAATAAAGAGAATTACAGGGAAAGACTTCAAAGTTTATTATATTGACCTACTAGACGAGAAAGCGGTCGAAAAAGTATTTGTTGAAAACGAAATTGAGGCAGTTATCCACTTCGCGGGTCTAAAAGCAGTTGGAGAATCAGTAAATGTTCCACTCTCGTACTATCACAACAATATCACGAGCACAGTGATTCTGTGTAAAGTGATGGAGAAATACGGTGTTAAGAAACTCGTTTTTAGCTCATCTGCTACTGTTTATGGTATTCCTGAAAGCGTACCAATCAAGGAAGATGCTAGTTTGTGGGCAATGAATCCTTATGGTCGAACCAAGCTTATGATCGAAGAGATTCTAAGAGACTTATATGAATCTGATAAAAGCTGGAGTATCGCTTTATTAAGATACTTTAATCCAATTGGATCACACGAAAGTGGGTTAATTGGAGAGGATCCTAATGGGATTCCGAATAACTTAATGCCTTTTATAACTCAAGTGGCAGTTGGTAAATTAAGTGAGTTGAAAGTCTTTGGAAACAGTTATCCAACAAAAGATGGAACTGGGGTAAGAGATTATATCCATGTTGTTGACCTGGCGAAAGGCCATTTAAAAGCAGTGGATAAAGTGAAGAAAACAAAAGGGATCGATGCATACAATCTTGGAACAGGGAAAGGTTACAGTGTTCTTGAAGTGATTTATGCATTTGAAAATGCTTCTAAAGTTAACGTCCCTTATAGAATTACGGAATCAAGACCAGGTGATGTGTCAACATGCTTTGCGGACCCGACCAAAGCAAAAAGTGAACTTAACTGGGTAGCGGAAAAAGGAATAGAAGACATGTGTATAGACGCCTGGAGATGGCAACAAAATCATCCAAATGGGTATGAAGGAAATCCTCACTCTACAGAGAAAAGTGAGGATTTATTAATTCGAGAAAAAATTGAAGAATCTATAAAGTGAGGAAAAAACAATGGGAATGCAGCAACAAAAGTTTAAGGAATTGTTAGTGGAAGTTTATTCAAAAGGACAGGAATCAGATATTCAAGTTAGTGACATGATGATGGAGATTCAACAAAGACTGAATGAACTTTTAGAATCTAAAAAGCAGATTCTTTCCTAGGGAGTAGGAAACGTGAAAAGATGTCTTGATCTCATTTGTGGAGTAATGTTATTTATTTTACTTTTACCATTCATGCTGGTTGTTGCCCTCTTAGTAAGAATAAAGCTGGGGTCACCTATTCTTTTTAAGCAACAACGCCCTGGATTACAGGGTAAACCATTTTATCTCTATAAGTTTCGAACAATGACTGATGCAAAAGACAGCATGGGAAATTTGTTTTCTGACCGCATGCGCCTAACTCCTTTTGGAGCGACATTGAGAAGGTATAGCCTGGATGAATTACCGCAGTTACTTAATGTAATTAAAGGAGACATAAGCCTGGTAGGTCCAAGGCCCTTATTAATGGAATATTTACCGTTATACACAGAAGAACAGGTAAAACGCCATTTAGTTCGTCCAGGTATAACAGGTTGGGCCCAAGTAAATGGGAGGAATGCAATTAGTTGGGAAGATAAGTTTAAGCTTGATGTTTGGTACGTAAACAACCGGTCGTTGTGGCTGGACCTAAAAATATTATTGATTACCATTAAAAAGGTAATTAAAACCGAGGGGATTACCCAAAGAGGAGTTGCAACGGTAGAACCCTTTAAGGGAACAAAATCAGTTGAAGGAGGACATGGATGAAACTAGCAGTTGTTGGAGCGGGAGGACATAGTAAAGTCATTCTGGATTTGATTCGGTTAAATGAAAACAATCAAATTATAGCCTTTTTAGATGATAGATACACAAGTCTAACTTTTAAAGAGGCTATTTATAGGGGTCCAATCGATTCGGCAAACCAGCTTCTACGAATTCATCCAGATATAAAGTTTATTATCGCCATTGGGAGTAACATGATTCGAAAGGATATTGTTAATAGATTAAGTATCCAAGATGAATGTTATGCAACACTCATTCATCCGACAGCATGGATTAGTCCTAGTGTAACTATTGGTGTGGGGACAGTCGTTATGCCTCAAGCAGTGATAAATGCTGATTCGTATATAGGTAAACATACAATTATAAATACAGCTGCAATCATTGAGCACGATAACTATATTTCAAATTATGTTCATATATCTCCACATGCTACCTTAACTGGTGCAGTAAAAGTTGAAGAGGGCGTCCATATTGGTGCTGGAGCTTCAGTAATCCCCAACATAGAAATTGGGGAGTGGTCCACCATCGGTGCTGGTGCAACAGTGATTAAATCAATACCTCCATCTAGTACAGCTGTTGGTGTCCCTGCAAAAGTAATAAAACTACAACTGATAGAGGGTGTATAAATGATTCCTACAGTAAAGAAAAGTCGAGTTTTCCTATCACCTCCTCATCTCTCAGGAAATGAAGCGAAGTATATTCAGGAGGCAATAGATACGAACTGGATTGCCCCTTTAGGACCAAATGTGGATGCATTTGAAAAAGAATTAGCCGAATACGTCGGGGCCAATGGAGCAGTAGCTGTAAGTTCGGGAACAGCTGCGATACACTTGGCTCTTTCTTTATTAGAAGTAGGTAAAGGGGATACAGTATTTTGCTCTTCCCTAACCTTCGTGGCAAGTGCAAATCCTATTCTTTACCAAGGCGCTGAGCCAGTTTTCATTGATTCAGAGCCGGATACTTGGAATATGTCACCAAAGGCACTTGAGAGGGCATTTAGGGATGCGAAACTCGAGGGAAGGCTACCTAAGGCAGTTATTGTTGTAAATCTTTATGGTCAAAGTGCCAAGATGGATGAACTAGTAGCTATTTGTAATCAACATGATGTACCTATTATTGAGGATGCAGCAGAATCATTAGGAGCCACTTACAGAGGAAAACCTAGTGGTACGTTTGGAGATTTCGGGATTTATTCTTTTAATGGCAATAAAATCATCACCACTTCGGGCGGGGGAATGTTGGTTTCGGACGATCTAGAAGCCTTGCAACGAGCTCGATTTTTAGCAACGCAAGCTCGTGATTTAGCGCCACATTACCAGCATAGTACTATGGGGTTTAACTATCGGATGAGCAATGTTTTGGCAGGTATTGGTAGAGGTCAATTAGAGGTCTTGGAGGAAAGAGTACAGGCTAGAAGAAGAGTATTTTCTAACTACCAACAAGAGCTAGGGCAACTACCAGGTATTTACTTTATGCCTGAATTAATGGATACCATGTCCAATCGTTGGTTGACAGCAATAACAATAGACGAAAGAGAAGCAGGAGTTTCTGTAAAAGAAATCTTAGAAATAATGACAATGGAGAATATTGAAGCAAGGCCTGTCTGGAAACCGCTTCATATGCAGCCTTTATTTAAAGGGGTAAAATATTATTCTCATTTTGAAACATATAGTGTTTCAGAAAAATTGTTCGAGACAGGAATCTGTCTTCCTTCTGGATCAAGTATGACAAGTGATGAACTTGAAAGAGTAGTTGAATGTATCAAATCCGTTAACCTTGGATGTGATAAAGTTCAACAATACGGATAAACGGGGTATAACTAATGATTGGAAAAAATATATACGAAATACGTAAAAGAAGAGGCCTTACCTTAACAGAACTTGCAGATCGAGCTGGAATAGCCAAATCATACCTTAGCAATATTGAAAGAAATCTAAACCAAAATCCCTCAATAAATGTCATTGAAAAAATTGCTTCTGTGTTAGAAGTAGATTTAAAGGAATTGCTGGGATCAGGTAATGATGTAAAGGAACCCCAATTAGACAGGGAATGGGTCGACTTCGTTAGAGAATTAAGAGACTCAGGTGTGGAAAAGGACCAAATACAAGAATATAAAATGTTACTTGATTTTATTAAGTGGCAAAACTTACAGGAATCAAAAAATAAATAGTAAATGAAATAAAGTAGGCGGTAGGATGAAGGAGAAAGTAAGTGTAATTGTTCCAATATATAAGGTCGAGAAATATATTCATAGATGTATAAATAGCATTTTAAAACAATCTTATGAAGACTTAGAGGTCATTCTTGTTAATGATGGTTCCCCTGACAATTGTGGCGAGATTATTAATGAGTATGAAAAGAAAGATAGTAGAGTTATTACTATTCATAAAGAAAATGGTGGTTTGTCTGATGCAAGAAACGCAGGAATGGAGATTGTTAGTGGTGAGTATGTCATTTTTGTAGACAGCGATGACTGGATAGAAAAAGATTTTATTCAAAGGTTAGTTACTACAAGTAAATCAAAACAGTCAGATATAGTACAGACATCATTTTACTACGCTTATGATGACTATTTGCTTTATGACAATCGATTCTATAATAGTGATAGTGAGATTATTTCCTTTTCCAATAGTGAGTTAATGAGAGAGTTAGTTAAAAATGATATTGTGAAGAATTTTGCTTGGGGAAAACTTTATAAAACTAAACTAGTCCGAGATCTTCCGTTTAAAAAAGGCGTTCTCTTTGAAGATGTCTTTTGGGCACATAAGGTAATGCAACGAGTAGAGAGATATGTGATTTTACATGAACCAATGTATTATTACTTTCAGAGAAACGATAGTATTGTTGCAAAGTATACGATTAGGAATTTAGATATTCTTGAGGGACTAAAAGAAAGACATGAATTTATTGAAAAACATTATCCCTATTTACTTCATGAATCTCTCGTAACAATTTTTAAAGCAAGCTTAACTCATTACCATCTTATATTAGTGAACAGAGAGTTAGATAGAGATGGTAAACATAAAAAACAAATAGAGACGTATATAAGGAATAAGCATCCGTTTTTATTAAAAGCTCTAAAAGGGGATAAAATGCTAAATCTTCAGCTAAGGTTATTCTTAATTAAACCTTATTTAACTCTAATCCCATTGGCAGTAATGAAAGCATTAAGGATGTTAAAGTTTGTTCCTAAGTCTAAAGAGTTAGTGAAAATGATTATAAAGCCGAGGGAGATAATAAAGGGTGGTTAGCATGACTGAAAATTTTAAAAAATATATTACCTTGGTACTTATCAATTTATTTAATTTATTCCCTATAAAAAAAAATAAGATATTCCTATTTAGTTATTATGGAAGCCAGTATGGTTGTAATCCAAAATACATAACTGAGTACGCCACGAAGAGTGACTTCAAGAGGGAATTTGATATAGTTTGGGCTTTTAATAATCCAAGTAGTGTCAATATTACAGGTGTTAGAAAAGTAAAGACTATGAGTTTGCGATATTTTTACGAATTGTGCACTTCAAAAATAATTATTACTAATTTTCGCACAACCGAACACTTTGTAAAAAGGAAGAATCAATATTATATACAAACCTGGCACAGTTCCCTTAGATTAAAGCAAATTGAAAAGGATGCAGAAGAGTCCTTACCCAAAAACTACGTAAAAATGGCAAAAATAGATTCATTGAAATGTGACCTACTTTTATCTGGTTGTGATTCAAGTACCGAAATTTTTAAAAAAGCCTTTTGGTATGGTGGAGAGATATTTGAGATTGGTACACCTAGAAATGATATTCTTTTTCATCACGATTCAGAGCGAAGCAAAAAGATTAGAGAAAGTTTAAATATATCCGACGATATTCAAGTAGTCTTGTATGCTCCAACCTTTAGAAAGCAAAATGATTTATCAGTATACGACATTGATTACAAGCAATTAATAAAATCATTGGAAGAAAAGTTTGGATCAGCGTGGATATGTTTAGTAAAACTACACCCACATTTAATAGCAAAATCCAGTCAATTGCTTCTCGAAGATAAAGTACTGGATGTAACAAGTTATGACGATATTCAAGAGTTGTTAAGTATTTCTGATCTACTAATAACTGATTACTCTTCATTAATGTTTGACTTTGCTGTTACAAATAGACCTTGTTTCTTATATGTACCTGATATTATTGACTACACCCAACAGGACAGAAAATTATATTTTGACATTTTGGAACTGCCATTTAAAGCAGCTACTACTAATTTTGAACTTAGTGTTATTATTCAAGAATTTAATAATGAAAATTATACGGAGTCGGTTAATAATTTCCTTCAAAGTGTTGGTTCTTTTGAAACAGGGAAAGCTAATGCACTGTTATGGGAAAGAATATATCAAGTTTGTTTTGAGAAAGAATGGAGGAAAGCTGATGAAACAATTCAAAGTAGGATATACAACCGGAGTGTTTGATTTATTTCATGTTGGACACTTAAATATATTAAAAAGAGCAAAGGAACAATGTGAGTTTTTAATTGTTGGAGTAAGTACAGATGAATTGGTTCAAATGTACAAAAACAAACTACCGGTCATTCCACATTGTGAGAGAATGCAAATTGTAGAGGGAATAAAATATGTAGATTTAGTAGTCCCACAAACACATAGGAATAAGTTTGAGACATGGGAGAAATTAAAATTTAATGCAATGTTTGTTGGGGATGACTGGAAAGGTGATCCTCTTTTTAATGATATGGAAAAGAAGTTTAAGCAAGTAGGAGTAGAAATTGTATACTTTCCGTATACGTTAGGGGTATCGTCTACAAGCTTAAAAGAAAAAATTAAACCAAAAGAAAAGGTTATATGAGCTAAATAATTAGCAAGGTAACAATATAACGGGATAAAAAAATTATAAGTGAAGTGAAAAAAATGAAAAAAATTTTATTTGTTATTGACTCGTTAGATTGTGCAGGGGCCGAAAAAAGCCTAGTGACATTATTATCCCTATTGGATTATTCAAAGTACAGAGTAGATCTTATACTATTTGGTCATGGGGGAACTTTAGAACAACTAGTTCCTAAGGAAGTTAATATACTACCACAATTTAAATACTCTAAGTACACAAATTTAAATCTTAATGATGCAGTAAAACATACGTTCAAGAAATTAGAATTTAGATGCTTAGCTGCTAGGCTGAGATACTCGGCTACTATAAGAATAAAGAAGTACTCAAATCCACAAAAAGCCAGAGTTTTTTGGCAAAGCGTTGCGAGTGTAATTGAAGAAAATCCTGTAGAATATGATATAGCGATAAGTTACGCCCAAGGAATTCCGACTTTTTTTGTTATTGATAAGGTAAAGGCTAAGAAAAAGTTTGCCTGGGTAAATGTAAGCTACAGGCTTTATGGAGTAGATAAGTTATATCAAAAAAAATACTACGAGCATTTTGATAAAGTTGTTTCCGTTTCGGATTCTACCAAGGATATTTTATTAGAGACATTCCCTGAGATAGCAAATAAAGTAGAAGTAATTTATGATATTAATAATCCAGAATTTATACAAAACATGGCCAATATCCAGGAAGGTTTTAATGATAATTTTGAAGGAATAAAGATTCTCACCATCGGTAGGCTGGCAAAGCAAAAAGGGTATGATATTGCGCTAGACGCGTGTAGAAGGCTTAAAGAAAAAGGGATCAATTTTAGATGGTATGTACTAGGTAAAGGACCCCTACAAGGGGAAATAGAGCAGAAAATAAAGGAATATGGAATTTCTGAACATTTTATTTTATTAGGGGTTAAACCAAATCCTTACCCATATATCAAAGGGGCTAATATCTATGTCCAAACCTCTAGATACGAAGGATTTGGTTTAGCAATTGCCGAAGCACGTATGTTAAATGTACCAGTGGTTACGACAAAGTTTGATGCAGTTTTTAATCAGATGGTGCACGAAAAAAACGGTTTAGTAGTAGAAATGAACAGTAGTGCTGTAACTGATGGGATAATCCGTTTAGTTGAAGAAGAGGAACTAAGAAACAGTATAACTAAGTACCTTCAAAGAGAGAAAAAAGGTAATGTAGAAGAAATTGAAAAGTTTTATAATCTAATAGGATAAGAAAGAAAGTGATAGGATTTGAAAAAGAGTATTCTGTTTATGCTTATAAATATGAACATAGGTGGAACGGAAAAAGCATTACTAAATATGATTAATGAAATGTCGAGTGACCAATATGATGTAACTATTCTGATGCTAGAAAAAAAGGGTGGCTTTTTAAAGGATATACCAAGCCATGTAAAGGTAGAAGAACTCTATGAATATAAAAGATTAAAGAAGTTTTTAAACGAACCTCTACATTTATCAATAGGTAGACTAATTAAAGAAGGGAAATATATTTGTGGATTAATACTAGGTTTTATCTACCTAATTAGTAAAATAAACCGAGAATACAGTTTGCTTTATAAATACTTAGTTAGAGATGTAGAAATGATAAATAATGAATATGACATTGCTATAGCTTATGCAGGTCCAATGGACTTCATAAGCTATTTTGTTGTCAATAGAATTCGAGCAAAAAAGAAATTTCAGTGGATCCACTTTGATGTAACAAAAATAGGGTTTAATACTAGATTTGCTAAAAAATATTACAAGAAGTTTGATAAGATTTTTGTAGTTTCAGAAGAGGCAAAAATAAAACTTCATAGTAAATTACCTTCTTTAAAAGGTTTTACACAGAAATTTACTAATATTGTTTCCACAAAAGTGGTTCAAGAGAAGGCTAAAGAAAAAAATGAAATTTTGGAATCGAATAATGGTGAAATCAAAGTTTTAACTGTTGGGAGACTTTCTAAAGAAAAGGGTCAAGATTTAGCAATAAGAGTCTTAGCAAGATTAAAAAACGAAGGTTATAAAATTAAGTGGTTTTGTTTAGGTGAGGGGCCAGGTAGAGAAGATTATGAAAAGTTAATTAAACAATGTGGAATAGAAAGTGATTTTATACTATTGGGATCAAATTCAAATCCCTACCCCTTTATGGAGCAGTGTGATATCTATGTTCAACCCTCTCGTTATGAGGGATATTGTCTAACAATAATGGAAGCTATGTGTCTTAATAAACCAATATTAAGTACTGAAGTTAACGGTGTGAGAGAACAAATAGTTGATAATAAAACAGGAATTATAGTACCAGTAGATGAAAATGAATTATATCTTGGGTTGAAAAAATTGGTAGAAAATAGAGAACTTAGGAGAAGGCTATCAAATAACTTATCTATTGAAAGAGAAACGAATAAAGAAAATACTCAAAAGTACATTAAACAGCTTTCTGAAACACTATAACAGTTATTCACTTAAATACCGTTCAAACTCATTTAAAATTAAATGTACTTTATCTAAGGGGAAAAAACATGAAAAACCAACTAAAGGCTGGGGCTATTCTCTCATATCTAGCGCTATTTATTAATAGTTTCATATCAATAATTTATACTCCTATAATGCTTAAATATTTGGGACAGTCTGAATATGGTTTATACAGTTTGGCAAGTGCTACTGCTGGTTACGTAGGAGTATTAAACTTTGGATTAGGAAATGCCCTCATAAGGTATTCCGCAAAGTACAAAGCATTAAAGGATGAGAAGAATTGCTACAAATTATATGGACTATTTTTAAAGATGTATTTAGTTTTAGGTTTAATAGCATTTGTTTCAGGGATAATTATGGCACTAAATGTTGAAGCATTATTTTCTAACTCTTTAAATAGCAATCAATTAGGTGATTTGAAAATTCTGATTGGCATAATGACAATAAATATTTCAGTTGGAATAGGGTTGGGGATGTTTAGTGTCATTATTTTAGCACATGAAAAATTTATTATACAAAAATTAATCTCAATTTTAAGTTCAATAATGGTTCCAGCGATTATGCTTCCATTGTTATTAATGAATTATGGTTCAATAACCATGGTTGTAGTAACAACAATTATTAATTTTGTTGCAATTATAATAAATATGTATTATTGCTTTTTTAAGTTGAATATAAAAATAACCTTTGATCGGGTGGATAACAGTTTGTTAAAGGAAATAATTATTTTCTCTTTTTACATATTCTTGAATATTGTAATTAGTCAGATATATTGGTCTACGGATCAAGTGATTTTAGGTATATATAGTGGTACTGTCGCTGTCTCTATTTATTCTATTGCTGCTTCTTTCACAGGATATTTCTCTGGATTTTCGGCAGCTATTTCAAATGTTTTCTTATCAAAAGTATCCAGGATGGTAACATTGAATGTGTCTGATAACGAACTTTCTGAACTTTTTATAAGAGTAGGGAGAGTACAATATCTCGTTATCTCTTTTGCATTAAGTGGTTTTATTGTTTTCGGTCAAGAGTTTATTATACTTTGGGTGGGCAAAGATTATAAACAATCATACATAGTTGCACTTATTATTCTAGTACCGATGCTAGTATCACTTATCCAAGGTATGGGGGGAGTTATTCTTCAGGCGAAAAATAAGCAGAAGTTCAAATCAATTATTAATTTTATAGTCGCTTTATTAAATGTAGTAATGAGTGTTTTCTTTGTTCAACTATGGGGTATTCTAGGATGTGCTGTTGCTACAGCAATATCTTTCTTAATGGGAAACATAATAATAATAAATGTTTATTATTGGAGGAGTATAGGTATTGATATCCCGAAATTTTGGGGGAATATAATAATAATGAGCCTCCCACTTACCATAAGCATTATATATGGATTATATATTAATGAAATTGTAATAGCTGATAGTTGGACATTGTTATTAATAAAAATACTGGTTTTTTCAATAGGATATAATGTAATAACCTGGTTAATAAGTATGAACAAATATGAAAAAGAGTTAATTCTTAACCCTATTAAAAAAATTAATAATAGTCTTAAACAAAGGAGGTTTATATACTATAAATCCTAGACCAATGAAAACGATCACCTAAACAAAAAAATAATCACTTGGGCGCATTTATCCAAGTGATTATCCTAAATAAATTAAGGTATAAGTTTATTATCTACAATATTATTAAGTTGAATAGGATTGTTCAGTAACCTTGTTGGTGATTTTATTATTAAATTATCTCTGAAAACTAATGGGATTGTAGAAGCGCTATTAACACTTACGCTAATCATTCCGTTTGAAATGAATGTGTTACTTGAAATATTGAAGGTATTTGCCTTAGCAGTATCACGTAAATCGATCATAATCATTTTGTTGCCATTAGGGTATATAAAAGTGTTATTGGAAAAATTAATATGACCCCAATTACCATTAATAAAGAAGCTTGGATCCAAACTACTCTGATTGTAGAAATGACAGTTATGCACTTTAAACAAATTTATCAATTCAGATGGAGACATGTAGAACAACGGATAAGAGTTCCACTCAAAATGGCAATCATCAAATTCGTATTTGGTGAAAGTTCCTCCAGGGTTCTCTCCAAGGCGTCCACTGTTGATAAATTTACAACCTATATAAACACCTGGAGGTAATCTTAATATTCGATTTTGCTCATGCCTAGTATTATTAAACGTAACGTTATTTAATACCCAATCATGTGCACCGGCTGGAACTAAAGTAAATGCTTCAGTTCCACATCCCTCAAATATAGAATCAGATATAGTTTGTGGCTCTATACTAAAAACTAGTGGTGAACCTTGATTGGTAGAAGCTAATTTAAAGTCATTATCAAAGTAGAATTTTGTGTTACTTACTTGTACAGTGAAGGCTTTACTCTTTTGGAAAATGATAGGAGTATTTTGGAAGTGACAATTTGCTATTAATAACTGGCCTTGTCCAAGAAGTAGCATACGTGATCCATATAAGTGATTATTTGAGAATATCGTTTCTCCTTCAAGGCGTGGGCCACAATTATAAAAATAGTTATTTTCTACAATGGCTTTATTTACGCCAGAATTAATAGTGAAAATACCTAATTGTATTCTATTATTAGTAATATTTAAGTGTTTACCTGCGACAGCGATTATATTGTAGCTTTTATTATCGTATAAATTGTTTCCGTTAATAAATATATACTGATTTAAGTCATATCCATCTTCAATATCAATTGCACCTTGTGGAGCAATTCCACTAATATGATGAATCTCACAGGAATTAATATAGCAATATTTCATTCCACAAATAGCTATCCCTAGTCTTCGGCAGTGGTGAATATTACAATTATCGATGAAAACATATTTAGGGAATTCAGGAGTTCTGATAAGAATAGTATTCCCTGTTGAAGAAGGCACATTTTGTTGGTGTAAAACTACTTTTGCATAACTTGCGCCTGGAGGAACCTCAACTTCATCAAAAAAATGAAGCTCAGTTACAGAAGATAAAAAGGAATTATCATTCTTATAAAATATTACATCATAAACATCTGTGGTAATTTCTTTTCCGACTCCTCCAAAACTATCACCATATAGTCCAAAATAACCTAAATTAGTAATTTGTGGGACCATAGGAATGTTAACTTTTGATCTTATACGGTTAGTTTCTTGTGTCAAAGCACCTGTTGATGTATTTATACCACCTGATTCCATATTACCAGAGAGCTTGGGGAAATTCCCACCGATGCCACCAAAAGAAGTAATGCCAAGAATTCCATCACCAGTAGTGTTATATATTTCTAGATTATTTATTTTTATATTCTCAACACCATATCTTAATTCAATTCCTACCCCGAACTCGTGGGTACCTCCTCCTGCATAATCGTGATTATATCGATCGCCTTCGATTTTTCCGTTTGTGATTTTTGTGTATTTTTGATTATTTGCTAATAGAATTATTGCATATTTTGGTAAGCTATTATTCCTAATCCTTAATGTTGCTCCACCTAGATTAAATGTCATAAAGCTATAAGGTTTTACAGGGTTATTTTCATCAATTAGATATACTCCTCTAGGTAGTATTACTTCGTTATAGCCCTCCAGTTCCGCCCAACTTAAGGCACCATTTATACCTGAAGATGTGGATACAGCATCAGTGCCATCGTTTTTTATGTTCCAACGTGTTAACTCAACTAAATAAGTTGTCATATATATACACCTAACATTTTGGAAGAATTATAAAAAGCTCCATAAAAGTTTTTCATACTATTTCCTCCTTAATTTAATTATTTAATATGAGTATATGAATTAATTACAAATTTGTACGGGCATCTTTAGGAGGTAAAATACACATTTGAAGTAATATTCAAATAGTAAACACTATTTCCTTTTATTTTGTTATGGAGGATTTGATTTGTATAAACCAATCATATTAATAACCTTATTTTTTAGCTTGTTTTGTATCTTTGTACAAGAGGAACATTTAAAACAAAAAAAATATTCCTCCTATGAACTAGAACTAGAACGTTGGAACATATATAACGATGGAACACATCCAACAGAAACAACTAGAGGTTTTAATGAAGCAATAAAGTGGGCAAAAGTTAAGGGGTACACAGAATTTATTGTTCCGGATGGAAAATACCTTGTTGCAAAAGGTGATAAAGAAAATGACACTGAATCTAGAATAAATCTACAAAGTAATTTGAATTTAATTCTTAGTAAGAATGCAATATTTCAAAAAGAAACCAATGGGTTTGAAATTTATTCAATACTTTATCTTGGACCTGATGTAAGTAATGTAACAATAAAAGGTGGTACTTTTAAAGGGGATCGTGAAACCCATGATTATTCAAAAAAGAGTGAATTTACTAGTGGAACACATGAATGGGGATATGGGATTCATATAGCTGGATCAGAAAATATAATGATAGAAAATGTAAAACTAGAAGGATTTACTGGTGACGGTATTATTGTAACCGCAACTACAGTTACAGGATCACAAATTAATGAAGATAGTTTAGAATTAGGAGCTATTGATGAAAAGGGAGAGCCTATTGAAAAAGATGGTAAGATTCGAACTAAGCTTAGAGAAGTTACAAATTTTGATAATGAAGCATATACAAAATATCGTAACATATATTTCTAGTTACCTGAAGGGATAGACTCAAGTAGTAAAGTAGATGTTTTTTACTATCGAAAAGACAGGAGCTTTATTAAATTTGATAGACATTTAAAATTTTACACCGGGGAATCAACAATTCCGAAGGACGCCGATTATTTCCGTGCTGTTTTTAGTGCCCCTTCTCCATTAGGAGTTAAAGTTAGTCGGATGACAGTGGATACATCTAAAAATATTACCATCAAAAATTGTGACATTGGGTATAACCGACGCCAGGGTATTAGTTTAGTTGGATCAGAAAATGTAAGGATATTAAATAACTATATTCACCATACAAATGGGACAGCTCCGCAAAGTGGAATTGATATTGAACCGGGTTATTTTCCAGGTAAAAATACAGTTATCAAGGGGAATACATTCACGAACAATAAAATTCAAATTGTATTAGCTTATGGAGAAAATGTAAAAATTGAAGCTAATACTTTTAATCAATCTGTTGAAGGGAGCGTGGGAGTATATTCACACGAAGGTTTTAAAGGAGATGTTATAATAAGGGGAAATACTTTTAATGGATCAGATTTAACATTGCATTCAAAGAATGCAATTGTTAGTAATAATAGCTTTACTAAGGGGAGAATTTCACTTTATGGTATGGGGATTTCATTTAATAGAGCAAAAATCCAAGATGGAACCCTACATGTAGGGTTTGCTAATAAACAGCTTATTAGCGATGTGAACTTTAATAACAGAGAGGTTGAGGGAGTTGCACTTTACTTAGATAGTAAACCAATTCAACTAAATAATGTAAGTATCAGTTCTGATTCAATAGAAGAGAGTCTTTTATCTGGTGTTGGTAACAATCAAAGTGTACTAGAAAATTTAGTCCTTAAAGATAAGCATAATAAAGGAACACTTTTACCCGCTGGACTCTATAGGAATTGCAATATACAAGTAGGAGTGCTTGAAATTAATAGAGAAGGGAAATATGTACTTGAAAATTGTAAGATAATTAGTAATGATAATCTTCTTAAAGTTAATAGTTTATATGGGAATCCAAATATTCAAGTAATAAATTCAAACTTAGAAATACTAGGGGATATAGGATACGGTGCAGCAGTTTATATCCAAGGAGCAGAAAAATGGGAGCTTAAAAATAGTAAAGTTTCTGCTCTAAATAATAAAGAGAATAAACCATTAATCAAAATTGGGACATATGAATTTTCAAAGCCAACAAATGTGTCAGTGGTTAGCATAGTTGGTAATCAGCTAATTACTAAAAAAACAATAACTGGTATTGATACATTAAACGTTAAAGAGAATACAGCTGAATATGAGATTGCAGATAATCATCTTATTAACGCACTGTTAAAACTACGGTCAACTGATATAAACACAAATAATATAGTTGAGCAAAGGTAGTGCTTATTAAGAAGTTCAGTGTGATGCCTTAAAGATGTTACTCATTGATTATCGTACTATTTTAGAGAAAGGAAGGTATTATGGAGATCACAAAAAAAGATATGAATATAACAAAAGGAGTAGCTATCTTAATGATGTTACTCCTTCATTTATTTTGTAGAAAGGAATATGAAGGTCTATATGAACCATTAATTTATATTGGAAATGAACCATTAATATATTATCTTGCATTATTCGGGGATGCATGCGTTCCAATATATTGCTTTGCTAGTGGATATGGGCTTTATTTTAGTTACACACAAAAAAATCCTACCTATAAAAACTCAAATAGGAGTAGACTTTCTAAGCTTATTTTAAACTACTGGATAATTCTAATATTATTTGTTGGTCTGGGCAACGTAATTAGGCCCAACATTTATCCAGGTTCATTTATTGAATTTATTAATAATATGTTACTACTATCAAATTCATATAATGGTGCTTGGTGGTTTTTACAAACTTATGTACTTTTGGTTCTTTTATCTCCATATATACTAAAAATGGTAAAGAAAACTAACTCCAAGTTAATTTTCTTTCTAGCTCTAAGTGTTTATTTTGTCTCTTATGTATTCAGAATAAAACAAATTATTGACTTAGGAGACAATCAAATATTAATTTTCCTATTCAATACAATTGTGTTGATTGGTACATCATTATTTCCATTTATTATTGGCTCTTTATTTTTAAAGGAGAATATTTACGCATTCTTTAGTGAACGAATGAGGAAAATAAAATTCAAGAATTTAACATGTTCCATTGGAATATTAATATTAATCGTATTCCACGGATTTATAGAATCGATGTTTGTTGCACCTTTTACAGCAATTACTTTCATTTGTTTTTTTAATGCTATAGACAAAAGCCTTCTTATTAAAAATACCTTAAATTTTTTTGGGAATCACTCAACAAATATTTGGTTAACACATATGTTTTTTTACATGACTATCTTTCCAACCCTGACATTCGCGCCTAAATATCCTATATTGATTTTCCTGTGGCTAATAATTCTTTGTTTATGTTCTTCGTTTTTAATAAATTTAGTTTTTAAGCCGATTAGTAAATATATTGATAACGATATTATTAATCAAAAGACTAAAATTTCTGTCTAGTCAATTGAAACAGGTATTAAATAATTGTATATAATATAGGGTGGGAAGCAGTGAAAATAATGAAATTGATAGGGTGAACTATCTTTCTATTGTTCATTAATGCTCATTTAGTAAGGAGCCTACAATTTAACTATTGAATAGATGGAGTATAATTACATTTAAACAAAATAGAAGTGAGGAATGAGCATGAAACTAGCATTCATCTCCGACATCCACGGCAGCGCCATTGCACTGGATGCGGTACTACAAGATATACAAAAGAATAATGTAGATAAAGTCTTTGTCCTAGGTGATATCTGCTACCGCGGACCTGAACCACAGCGTGCGTTAGATCTAGTTCGAGCACTCGATTGTAATGTAATCAAAGGTAATGCTGACGAATGGGTAGTACGTGGTGTTCAGCAGGGTGAGGTCCCTGATCATGTCCTCGAACTAATGAACAAAGAAAGAGATTGGATTGTCTCCCAACTATCTGATGAAAGTATCGATTATTTAAGAAAATTACCAACTCAGTTGAACCTTGAGGTTGAAGGAATACGAATCCAAGCTTTCCATGCTACTCCGGACAGTCTGTTCGAAGTAGTTCCCCCATCAGCAAGTGACGAAACCATCCTAGAAAAGTTGGTTACTATGGAAGCAGATTTATATATCTACGCTCATATTCACAAGCCATACATACGTTTTATCAACGGAAAATGTATAGTAAACATTGGAAGTGTAGGGCTTCCATTTGACGGGGTAAATAAGGCTTCTTACTCTATTATTGAAATTAATGAGGGGAGTATTCAAACCTCAAACGTCCGAGTGAGCTATGATGTCCATAAGGTAGTAGAGCAGTACAAGAACGTAGAGTACCCAAATGCAGAAATGATGAGTAATGTTGTTTTGCAAGGAAAACTGTGATGGGATGCTAATAAACGGAGGTACAAAATGATTTTTATAAGATTGCTCCTACTTGTTATCCCCATCGTGTATATGGCACTGATTTGGATTCAAACTAGCAACTTCGATCCTGAATCTGTCTATATGCTTTCCACTCAAATAGACATGAACATACTATTGCTTATAGGTGCTGGGCTAGAGTTAGCCCATCTCTTTGAATTTGGTCTTTTATATTTATTTTTAGTGATGGCTTTCCTCATATTTGGAAAGCTGTCACATAAAAAAGAACTATTTGCCGTTGTTATAGCATTCGGCTATGGAGTAGTTGATGAACTACATCAATACTATATTCCCTTTCGTTCTTTCTCTCTAGTTGATTTAATGAAAAATGGTATAGGGGTTTGGGCATTATGGTACTTTACGCGAAAGAAATATCATAGAAGCCAATCTAGATTTGGTAACCTATTGAAAAGAATTACTCGTGCCCAAGAAAACGATCATAATATAAAGCTGTGATGGTGAGGATGATTAAAGAATAGCGAAAAGTGTCGAATGAATGTTCTTTAAAAAGAACTAACGAAGAGATAAAATAAACCGTAGTATCCAATGTTTTTATATGATAAGAAGTGCATTTTCAATATAGATTTGTATGAATACATCTTGGATGTTCTGTATTAAGAAAAACTTGAGCGGTAAAAAATTTGGGAATCAAGGATTAACAATTTGATCTTATTTTTCTAAGGGTTGATGATATGAACAAAAGCTGTGTATTAATTGCTGAACATTACACTTTCTTGAAATGGGATTCCAATTGGATAGGGAGATATATAGAAAAATATTTTAATAATGCCATTATATCTTCAAATAGGTTTGATATGAAGATTAGTATCCATGACAACTACGGAAAGCCTTTTGTGGATTACGAAGTCGATATTTCAAAATCCTCAAAATACATCACTTTTCGTAGAGCGGATTATTTAATAGAAGCAACATTAGATTATAAAGAAGTGACCATTTATGTTCACGATGAATTAGCTCTGAAACATGCATTTATGAACGTATATAGTTCCTACATTGTGTACCATAACTGGGGAATATTAATTCATTCTTCATGTGTATTGGATAATAAGAAGGCGCACATTTTTACTGGACATTCAGGTGCAGGTAAGTCGACAGTAGCAAAGCTTTCTAGCCCTAGGAGGCTGCTCTCCGATGAGGCAAGTATAGTTAAGATTACAAATGAGGGCATTAAGGTGTTCAACTCCCCTTTTCGAAGTGAGTTAGAAGCATCAGGAAAAGAACGCCCTGCTTCTCTAGCTACTATTCAACTATTACATCAAGCAACGCATAATAGTAGAGAAGTAATGGCAAAATCAGATGCGTATCTTGAATTAGTCAATAAGATTTTTTATTGGTCCCATTCTAAAGAAGAGACTAAGCAAGTATTAAATCTATTAAAAGTGCTAGTTGAACAAGTTCCAGTTTACGAGTTACATTTCCAAAAGAATAATACGTTTTGGGAGTTGATTTCTTAATGAAACAATATATAAAAAAGAGTGCATATGATTGTACCCAATTAGATAATGACTGGATTATTTTAAATACGGACAATTTTACCGTTACGAAAGTGAATGAAGTGGGTGGATACTGCTGGACTCTTTTAGAATCAAAGCAAACGGCTGAAACAATTAGGCAGGCTGTTCAAGAAGAGTATTCGAGTGTCGAGGATATTACTACAGAAGATATCGAGCGGTTTTTGGATGAATTGTTGCAATATGGGCTGTTAACCCATGAGGTTTGATAGTGATACGGTTTCTTTATTGCAGAAAACTATTCAAAAAGATGGGTGGTTAGATCTTCCAAGTCAAGGTTATAGTATGTACCCGACCATTCAAAATGGTGATCTCTGTCGCTTTGTTCCTTGTAGTGGGAATCAATTGAAGAAGGGGGATGTCATTTTATTCTGGTCTGAAACAGGTCAATTGATTGCCCATCGCTTCTACTATAGTAAGGTTAGAGACGGAAAACTACAATACTTCTGCAAAGGTGATACAAATATAGGTTTTGATCAGCCAATCGAATATGAAAATATACTTGGAACACTCAAATATATTGATAAAGGAAACCGTAAAGTTTTTCCAAACCAACTAAGAATCCATCTCTGGGGAAGGTTGATTATGAATCACCCCATTTTAACTGACTTTTTAAGAAGATATCTAAATAGAAAAAGTGTTTTTTTATGACGAACTTCCACACACTTAGTCGCACAAAGTTCAAACCAATAGTTGAGCTATCACTTGCATAAAGAAAGGAGGGTGTGTCATGAAATGGATTCAGGCTTTGTATGAATCAGAGGCAACCCTAGATTCATATGATTACAAATCTCTACTAAAAGAAATCATGGAGTTTGGTGTTGCTCCTCAAGTTTACTACGGATTAAAGCAACAAAGAACATTAGATCGAACACCTGTATTTTTCCAGGAACGTTTGAAGGAGCAATACGAAGAAAATCTCTTTTTATCTCTTTTTATCAAAAGCCAATTAACGAAAGTATTGGATTGCTTTGAGCAAGTTAAACTCCCAGCCATACCTTTGAAGGGCGTACTATTTGCTGAAAAGTACTTTGGTCATATTGGAGCCCGAAGTACATCAGATATAGATGTACTCATTCAGCCGGAGGACTTGGAACGTGCAATATCAACAGTTATCTCTTTAGGTTTTTGTGTTGAAGAGAAAGCAATCAAAGGTCATTTTCACTGTAGCTTTAGTAAACCAATTCCAAATTCAAAAATTCCATTAACGATAGAGTTACACTGGAACCTGTTGAAGGATGATACCTCCAAGCTTCCGATAGAAGAGTTTTGGCAAGGAGCTAGGACTTTAGGAAGCTACCAATATATAAAAGAACTATCAGACTATCATACTTTTTATATGATCTGCTTGCATGGATGGAGACATAATCTTGATTCCCCGAAACACTTTCTAGATATCATTCAACTGATTTATCAGGTTGGAGACAGAGTCGATTACATACAATTGTTAGTTCAGGCTAGACATCATCGGACTCAAAAACGGTTGATCCGTACTCTTGCGATCGTTTATCAACAGCATCCTTACTTACAAAAAGTAAAACCATTGCCTGTTAAAAGACCTAACTTATGGGATTATAATGCGTTTAGAAATGGACACAAGAAACAGTTAAAGAACTATCTAGATTTTGTGGACTACTCCTTTTTTAGCTATGATAGCTTATCGCATAGTAAGAGAGAGTTTTTCAGTTGGATTAAATCCATACGACCAACTAAACCACTTGTTATTTCCTCTAATAAACATCAGTAGCTGTAGCACTTATCAAAAGGCTTACAGCTATTTTTCATTCCTCAAATTTATAACATTCCCACATTAAATATCATATTTACTATTGTCTTCCTCACTTTCACATGGTAAAGTAGGTTTATTCTTTTTAAAAGACGAATATTTTATATGTTTATTTTAATAATGTTCGTGTTTTGGTTGATTCAATCCTATGGTAAGCAAAATCCGTTATGATCCACTCATAACGTTTTTAGAATTTATAGATAGAATTTACTAAGGAGAGATGTTAGTGAGGAAGAACAGATGGTTGATCGCATTATCAGCAGTGGGGATTCATATTTCGATTGGCTCCGTGTATGCATGGAGTAACTTTACTGCACCGTTAAAAGAGATGTTTGGTTGGTCGGATTCTGAAGTGGCTTTAACCTTTAGTATTGCTATTTTATTTTTAGGATTATCTGCGGCCTTTTTAGGACATTTTGTAGAAAAGTACGGCCCGAAAAAAGCTGGGTTGCTAGCTTCAGTTTTCTTCGGAATTGGGATGACAGGGGCAGGGTTTGCCGTTGATATGGAATCCAAGTCCTTGTTGTACTTGTTTTATGGGGCACTTGGAGGAATTGGACTTGGAGTAGGTTATATTGCTCCTGTTTCAACTCTCGTAAAATGGTTTCCTGACAGAAGAGGGTTAGCAACAGGTTTAGCCATTATGGGATTTGGTTTTGCGGCAGCGATTGCTAGCCCGATCATGAACTCATTAATTACGTCTGTTGGAGTGGCTAACACATTTTATATTCTAGGTATCTCTTATTTTCTCATCATGGTTGTCTCTTCTTTATATCTTGAAAAACCGCAAGAAGGCTGGATGCCAGAAGGATTTAAAGAGAAGATTGCTAGTGGAAAAGCAAAGGCTACGTTGGATTTATCACAATTAACAGCCAATCAAGCTGTTAAGACTAAGCGTTTCTGGTATTTGTGGTTCATGTTATTTATTAACGTTACCTGTGGAATTGCAATTTTGGCAGTAGCAAAGCCATTAGCAATGGAAGCAATCGGTATTGATATG
Source organism: Robertmurraya mesotrionivorans (assembly GCF_050971805.1). Taxonomy (NCBI): domain Bacteria; kingdom Bacillati; phylum Bacillota; class Bacilli; order Caryophanales; family Bacillaceae; genus Robertmurraya; species Robertmurraya mesotrionivorans. Next base: position 238,064 of record NZ_JBPCCH010000004.1, read on the forward strand.
GCAACAGCGGCTGCATTAGTTGGTGCGATTGGAATATTTAATGGTCTTGGACGAATTGGCTGGGCTTCATTATCGGATTATATTGGTAGACCAAATACGTATACCGCATTTTTCGTGCTGCAAATGGTTATCTTCTTTTTCTTGCCACAAGTGTCCATTCAATGGTTGTTTATGGGCATGCTGATCGTTGTTTATACATGTTATGGTGGGGGATTTGCATCGATTCCAGCTTATATCGGCGACTTGTTTGGAACGAAGCAATTAGGAGCGATCCATGGATATATTTTAACCGCATGGGCAGCTGCTGGTTTGGCAGGTCCACTGTTCGCAGCTTGGATCAAGGATACGACAGGAAGCTATGCAGGAAGCTTAACCTTCTTTTCGGGATTATTTGTAGTTGCCCTTGTTCTTTCTTTACTAATTCGAGCTGATATTCATAAGTTAAAATCGCAAGCCGTAATAGAGTCGGTAAAAAAGGCTGGATAAAAAGAAGGGTTCGTGCTAATTAGAAGCATGAACCCTTCTTTTTGTTTACTTGGGGCCGTTATCATTAAGTGTAAAAAATATTTTCTATCGGTGTGTTTTTCAGCTAAAGGTATCGCGAAATTTGTCGATACTTCATCTAGGAAAACAAAGTAATTATAGAAGAGGTGCACTATGGCAACACATTATGAAAAACTGGGGACGAAGTTGCTGACGTATACAGTAATTTCGCTCTATCTATCGGCGATTCCGATCATCGGGCTCATGTATTTTTTCAATCAGATTGAGCTTGGACCGATGATTGGTTTCTTTGTGTTAACGGTAATCGTTTGTTCTTTACTATTTGTAATTAACAAAAAACTTGCAAGCTTCAGTTGGACGAAGTATCTAGTAGTCTCGTTAATGTTTATTGCGAGTCATTTTCTACTAATAGCCATTCCAACGTTTAATGCTTGGACGATTTTTATTTTGTATTTGATCTTTTCCATTGTTTATTTGGATCGTAAAGTGATGTTTATGGCAACAGCTCTTATGTTATTCGTTTTTACCATTCAGTTTTTTATAAATCCAGCATTTCAAGCGGTTCAATTGCCAGTTCTGGATCTGGTTGTTCTATACGTGTTAGTTGCGATGTGTGGTGTGGCTGGAATCATCATCTCAGTGATTGGTAGAAAAGTAGTTTCTGATGTGAACGTGCACTTAGAAGAATCAAAAAATCAGCAGCAGCAACTTCAGGAAACCTTTGAGAACATTAAAAGCTCTGTTCAAGGGTTATTATCTTTTTATCAATCCATTCAAGCCGAGGTCAATCATACGGGCAAGGCAACAGAGGAAATTGCGGTTGGTTTTGGGGAAGTCGCTAAAGGTGTCGAATACCAAGCGGTTTCGATCCATGATATTAAGGATAATATCGAAAAAATTCATAAGGAAATCTCTCTTGTTACTCAAACATCAGAGGAGATGAAGGCGTTATCTGGTAAAACAGGTGAGTCCACTCAAGTGGGAGCAACACATTTATCTCAGCTTGCTTCTAATATGGGCAAAGTAGAAGGAAGCATGACGGAAACAGTAAGCTTGATGGGCACACTTGCCGCTCAAAATAGCAAAATTGAAGAAATGCTTGGGTCGATTAAAGGAATTACGGAACAAACGAATTTGCTTGCTCTTAATGCAAGTATTGAGGCAGCTCGTGCAGGTGAACAAGGCAAGGGGTTTGCGGTCGTTGCCGACGAGGTTCGAAAATTAGCCGAACATTCACGTCAAGCAACTGAAGAAGTGGGAAGTATGCTAACGGATATTTTTTCTAAAATAATACAGCTTCAAGAAAAGCTCAATACTAGTAAAAATGCTTTTGAACTAAGTTCGCAAGCGGCTAAAGAAGCAGAAAATATTCTTCATCTCATTAGTCAGAATGCAACCAATGTATTTTCACAAGCGGATCAAATCCAGCATAAAACTAAATCGCTATTAGAAGCTTCGGACAGTATTGTAAATGAAGTGACTTCAATTAGCAATATTACGGAAGAAGCATCCGCCACAACGGAAGAAATTTATGCCGGAGTCGAAGACCAAAGACATTCAATGAAAGAGGTTATTGCTAGCTTGGATCAACTGAATGATTTGATTATTGCATTGGAGAATATTGTGGGTCAAAATTTGAATAACTAAAGATAGAGTGTCCTTCATTAAAATAAGATGTCTTGCCCTAAAGCGAGTAACCAGCAAAAGTAAAATAAGCGGAGATTTTCCGGTTAGATACAGAATGGAGCTCGTTTCGGGGGAAATAAGGAGAGGTTTTCCGCTTATGCAAAGCAAAATCTCCCCTTTTCAAATTTTTCGAGCCAATAGGCGGAATCTTTACGTCTATTTAAGCTTTTTTTAATCATAATTGCTAATTAAGCGGAATTTCTCCGTCTATTTATCAGCTCGGGTGCTTAACCTGAACCCTCAACCGAAAAGTGCGGACCCTCTTGAACTTAGATGCGGGAATCAGCAGCTTTTTATCGACCAGCTTATAAAGATCAATAAAACTGCAAATGACATAAGTTTCTACCCTCTATTTTAATTGTACAATACTTATTGTCCATCTTAATAATGATGTCAATTGAATATGTCAAAGTTAATGGAATTTCGTAGAAACGTTAATAAATAAAGAAAAGACGTATGCACTGAAAACGGAACCCTTTAATTAATCACGGGGACGCTTTTTTACGAAAAAATAAATCACAAAAATTATCATAACAACAGCAGCTAAGATGAGTTGAAGTTTCGTATCATATTTCAAAACTTGATGAACCCCATAAGCTTCGATAAACAAAGAAGGGATCTTTCCTATCGTACTCACTATTCCGAAAGCTACTATATTTATCTTGCCAATAGCAGCAGTTAACGTCACGAAACCTGACGGAACAAACGGCAACAACCGGAGTAAAAGAACGATGGAAACAGCTTCAAATCCTTTTGATTGATACAATCGGTCAAGGAGGAGTCGAACCCATCTCCACTTGAAATGTACCTTCTCCTTCACATGCGAAAATCCTTTTCGATATAGCCAAAAGCTCACAATGGCACCAAGTGCTTCTCCTATAATGGAAACAACTAACCCAACCTCAAAACCGAGAACGGAAATATTCGCTGCTGTCAAAAAGGCACTTGGAATAACACCAACCACAGCGATTAACACATTCCCAATCACACTTCCAAAAATAAATAGTATGTCAATCATCACTTATTATTGTCCGTCCTGCCACTTGTACCCTAATCCCCAAACGGTTTGTAAGTGCTCATCGGCAGGGAAATGGGCCTTTCTTAATTTTTCTCGGAGATTCCGAACATGAGAGTCAATGGTTCTGTCCTCAGTAGCAACACCATGGCCCCAGATAGAGGTGATTAAATGGTCGCGCGTAAATACCCTATTTGGATGGGTTAAAAACAGCTCCATCATGGAAAATTCCTTTGGTGTTAATGGAATCGGTGTTTTTTCATAATGCAGGTCAAAGGATTCTAGATTCAAAACCAGCCCTTTAAAAGTTAATATTTGGCTTGTCGACTTATTTCTTCTTAATACGGCCCCAATTCGAGCAAGTAGTTCGTCTTCATCAAATGGCTTTGAGATATAATCATCCGCACCAATATCAAGTCCCTTCACAATATCGGTCTTATCCGTTCGTGCCGTCAACATGATAATGGGAATATCCCATTTTTTTCTGATTTCTGCACATAACGTCCACCCGTCCATCTCAGGCATCATTATATCAAGAAGCACGAGGTCAACCTGAGAGGATGATAAGTATTCAAGTGCATACAAAGCAGAAGTGTGTGGAACGCATTTGTATCCTTTTGGTTCTAGATAAAGGCACAATAAATCCAACATTCTTTGCTCATCGTCCACCAGTAAGATCGTTTTCATCACTCCACGCTCCCCTAAACATCATTTGAAATTCTGTTCCTTGTTGTAATTGGCTTTTCACAGTAATCGTTCCGTCATGTTTATTTACTAGTTCCTTAACAATGGAAAGACCAAGACCGGCCCCGCCTAGCATGCGAGTCCGCGATTTATCTACCCGGTAAAAACGGTTAAAGATATGTGGCAAATCCTCTTCAGGGATGCCGTTACCGGTATCACGAATCGTCACATAAAGCTGGTTTTTTCTTAGTTCAACAATCACGCTAGTACATCCACTATAAGAAGAATATTTCATCGAATTATCCAGTAAGTTCAAAAAAACCTGTTCCATTCGGATCGGATCAGCCAGTAAAAAGAAATCCTTTTGGCAGGAGATGTGAAGATTCATTCCCTTCTCCTTAAAAGCTGGAGCTAGTTTCACTTCCACTTTTTCAAGAATCTCTTTTATGTTGACTTCCGTTTTTTCAATCAAAAACGAATTTTGATCCATTTTGGCTAAGTCAAATAGCTGTTTAATTAAGTCATTTAAACGATTGGTTTCTTCAAGAATAATAGCTAGGTAGTTCTGTCTTTCGTCTTCAGATAACTCGCGTTTCATGACGATTTCTGTGTACCCTTTTATATAAGTGATCGGTGTTCGTAATTCATGCGATATGCTTGCCAGAAAGTCATTTCTCTCTTGCGTTAAAAAGGTAAGATCATGTGCGAGCGATTCAATCGATTTAGCTAGATCGCCAAGTTCATCGTTCCCTGTTTCGGGCAAGGAGATGGAGTAGTTCCCTTGACTGATTTGAAAGGTTGCGTCCTTCATATTGATAAGAGGCTTGGTGATTGCTTTCGAAAGCAAAGCGATAATAAATAATGTTAGACCAACCGTTAAGAACCCAGCAAGGAGAAAATGTTGGTTTAATCGTTTAATTAATGAATGAACGGTTTCTGTGTCTTGAAACATGAACACATATCCAATGATTTCCGTCTCATTTTCTAACGAGCTAACGGTAGAAATGAAAGGTTCTGTCTCCCAGTCGTTCTCGATAATGACGCCTTCCTGAGGAATCTCTTTTGAAGGGAGCTTTATGTTTTCCATGAGTTGTTCATTTTTACTCGAAGACCCAAGGATATGTAAGTCAGCATCGGTTACCACTACATCTGTTGTGGATTCTGTCTCCATTAAAGCAACGTGAGCAATGGTTTCTGGGGTAAAATGGTTCTCTAAAATCGCACGATGGGAATTCCCGCGAGCTTGAAGGGCATTCAGTTCTTCTTGTATCCTTGATTCTACTAATGCAGAGTGAAGAAAGAAGAACATAAACGATTCAAGTCCTAAAATACATAAAAAGAAAATGGCACCTAATTTGATGGATAGCTTTTTCAAAGGGAAATCTCCTTTTCCTGTAATACTTCTATAGTAATCGAAATTACTATGGAAATCTTAATTTATGAATAAGAAAAATAAGGCAATACTAGCAGATGACAAAAAAGAATCAAACTTTATGCATAAAATCTGCACAAAGTGTTGATAAAGTGAAACTATGTTTTCACTATGAATTTGTAGAAAAAGGAGAGTTCCGTAGATGAAAAAGCTATTTGCAAGTATGATAAGTATATTGCTTTTAACATTTTTAGCTGCTTGTACTTCGGATGGAGACGAAGGAAAGGAAGCAGAAGAGAATACGGAGGTTACTGAAACCAATGGAAATGTATCGAGTGAGCTTCTTGTTACTAGTACGAAAAATGTGACGAGGCTAGATGCTGATTCATTGGAAGAGGCAGCGATTATGGTTTCGCAAACGATTTGGCCAGCAACGGGGAACGATAATCGACCTGGAACCGTTATTTTAGCACCTGCTGATCAATGGCAAATCGCTCTTGCTGGGTCCGATTTAATCCACCATCCGAATAATGGGCCGGTACTATTTTACAATCAAGAGCTTTCGGATGTAACGTTAGATGAAATCAAACGCCTGAGCCCAACTGGCAATGTTAACGGAACAGAAGTGATGGTCATGGGAGATGCTACCGAGAAGGTTCTAAATGCCTTAGAAGATTATAAGGTGGAGCAAATTACCGGTAACGATCCAGCGGAATTTGCATTAGCGGTTGATAAGAAGTATGCGGAGACAGCTGGGGAATTGCCTCAAAGTGTGATCATCGTTTCTCTGGAAGATGATGCAAAGTTATACTCACTTGTTGCCTCTAACTGGATTGCTCATATGCCTGAACCTGTTTTATTTGTTTCAAAGGATGAAATCCCTCAAGCGACTGTGGAAGCATTACAATCCCGGGGAAATAAAGCAAATATGTATGTGTTGGCACCTGAAGAAGTGATTTCTGAGGAAGTTGTTTCTAGCTTACAAGAGTATGGAAATGTTACGCGTATTGATGGAGAAACTCCAGTGGAAGCATCCATTGCATTTGCCAAATTTAAGGATGAAAAAATAGGTTTTGGTTGGGGTGTGACAGAGCCGGGACATGGATTTGCTTTTACAACAACAGCTCAGCCTGAGTTTGGCATCGCTGGAGCTCCTTTTGCCCATTTAGGAAAGCATGCACCACTTATTTGGTTGGAGAATGGAGAAGCCACAAGTGAAGTACATGAATATTTAGGAGCTCTTCAACCAAAGTTTACGGATGACCCAACCGTTGGGCCATACAACCACGCCTATATTTTAGCGAATTTGAAAGAAGTTTCAATGGATACACAAGGAATGATTGATAGTATGTTAGAGATTTCTCCAGCTGATGGAAGCGGGGGACATGGTTCACATTAATAGTAGGAGGACCTTTTTCAAATGAATAAATTTTTACTAGTGGCTGCTATTAGCCTTTTAACATTAACGGCGTGCAGCCAAGAAGACGAGACAGTACAACCAGAGGAGTCAACAAATCAATCCGAAACTCAGGGCTCAGACGCACAGGATGAAACCAAAGATTCAACTACAGTCTCGCTCGCATCACATGACTTTTTTGAACCGTTCACTGGAAAAATAGATCATATCCACGGGCTGGGGTATGTGGGAGATCAAGAGGCTGCCTTTTTTGCAGCCCACGACGGGTTAAAGGTATATGAGAATGGAACATGGTTAAAAACGAAGAGGGAAAATAATGATTATATGGGCTTTAACGCGACCGATGATGGATTTTACTCTAGTGGTCATCCAGGATCAGATTCTAAGCTGCCCAATCCGATTGGCATTATGAAAAGTGTGGATAATGGTCAAACTTTACAAAGTCTTGGCTTTGAAGCCGAAGTGGATTTTCATCTTATGGCGGTTGGATATAACAATCATCAGATTTTTGTGATGAGCCCACATAAAAACTCCGTTATGAAGGCCGATGCATTCTATGTGAGTGAAGACGATGGAGCCAATTGGAAGGAAGTTGAAGCAAGTGGTTTAAAAGGTGAGTTCATCGGATTGGCTGTACATCCAACAGATAAAAATATTCTGGCAGCCGCGGGTGAAGACGGAATTTACTTATCTAAAGATCAGGGAGAAACCTTTGAGTTACTTACAACAGGAACACAGGGGACAAGTGTTTATTTTACGGAGAATAGTCTCCTTTACGGTGGATATGATGGTCAGCCTTCGTTTGTAATAAGAAACTTAACGGATGATAAAGAAGTGGAAGTTTCCTTGCCGGAGATGAAGGAAGATGCCGTCATGTACGCCGCAATCAATCCAAAAAAAGAGCATGAAATCACATTCGTCAGTTTTAACAATGACATATACCAAACCACCGATAACGGGGAAAGTTGGAATATGATAGCGAAATCAGGAAATTTACAATAAAGAGTCTGACGTAGAGAAGTAGTTCTCTACGTCTTTTTTATGTAGAGAAAGTATAATTTTTTCCTCTTTAAGGATAATAATCCTAGGATAATTTTTACTTTGTGAAAGCTCGGTGAGAAGTTTGATGAAAAAAGGGAGTAACAAAAAATCTGAGAAAAAACCAGAAATTACGACCATAAGGGAAGCGTTTGATTCTCTAAGGAAATCAACTGATTTTGTGTTTTATAAAAAAGAGCATGGCAATGTTCCATATGTGATTTCCTATTTTTCAAGTATCGTGGATGCGGAAGTAATTCATCAATATATCCTACCGAATTTGCTGCAAATCAATCAGGTCGACGAACTAAGGTCAAAGATTCCGATTGAGGAAATTATTGATGTCACAAGTCCAAAGGATCTACTTGAGAAGATGCCTTCTGGATTTGTGTATATTTACTTTACAGATTCAGAACATCATGGAGTATTAATTCCAGCACCAAAAGATGCAAATCGGTCCATTTCTCCACCTGAAGTTGAATTTAGTGTGGTGGGTCCGAAAGAATCTTTTATTGAATCATTAGATACAAATATTTACCTTATCCGAAAAAGACTGCCGATTGATAGCCTAAGAGTGGAAAAAATCACAATCGGTGATTTATCAAATACCGGGGTGGCCTACTTATATATAGAAGATATTGCTGATGAAGAAAACGTAAATACGCTCAAGCAGCGACTGAATGAAATCGATTTTGATGCGATTGGGGATACAGCATATATTTCACAAATTATTGCGGACAATCAGCGATCCCCCTTTCCGCAAATTCTTGATACCGAAAGACCAGATCGAGTGGCAACCGCACTTGCAGAGGGAAAATTAGCTATTCTAGTTGACCGGTCGCCGCATGCCTTAATTGGTCCAACCACTTTTAATGAGTCTATATCCACATTCGAGGACTATTTATTAAATTGGTATGCTGCTTCCTTCATTCGGATTGTAAGAATTGCATCCATAGCCTTCTCTATTTTGATCACACCTATTTATGTTGCAACTTTGACTTATCATTATGAGTTAATTCCAAAGGATTTATTGGCAACATTAATTACGTCTAGAAGAGCGATTCCTTTGCCTCCTATTTTAGAAGCTTTGTTTCTCGAACTAACGATTGAATTACTAAGGGAGGCTGGAGCAAGACTTCCGACAAAGGTAGGTCAAACAATTGGTATCGTAGGCGGGATCGTTATCGGGACTGCGTCGGTTGAGGCCGGGTTAACAAGTAATGTTTTGTTAATTATGGTTGCCTTAGCAGCTCTGGCTTCATTTACCACTCCGACTTATCAATTCGGTAACACGATTCGTTTGATCCGGTTTCCATTTTTACTCTTTGCACATGCATGGGGCTTAATCGGGATTGTTCTCTGCTTTTCTTTTCTGGCAGGACATTTATTGCAGTTAACCTCATTAGGGAGACCGTATCTAGAGCCTTTTTATCCTACAAGGGTTAGAGATTTAAAGGATACGATTATTCGACTGCCGTTTTCCAAGCTAAGTCGAAGACCTGTTCACAATCATCCCGAACAGAAAAAACGCTTCTCACCAAAAGATGAAAAAGTTCATCGAGATATTGATGAATAGCTCGTTAGAAGGAGTTGTTCCTTTGTGACTACCATCCCAGACCGATTAAAAGTATCACCATTTTTTTCTTTTTACCTAGTCCAATCGATTCAAATAGGAGTTGGAATATTAGGTTTCCAACGAGTGCTCACAAAAGCTGTCGGAAATGATGCGTGGATTTCAATTATTTTAGGAGGAATAGGAGTTCACGTAGTCATATGGATGATTTATCAAATTCTTAATAAACAAGACGGAGATATTACAGACGTACATCGGGTTCTTTTTGGCAAATGGATAGGATCGGCCTTTTCTATTTTGTTAATCATCTATTTTAGCTTATTAACAACGACTGTCTTAAGATCCTATATTGAAGTGGTACAGGTATGGGTGTTTCCTGGAATTAGAGTTAGTCTTTTCTCGATTATGATATTGATTATTGTTTTTTACATTATCAATGGAGGCCTCCGTACCGTTACTGGGATGGCAGTTTTAGGAGTTGTCCTGCCTGCATATTTGCTATTTTCCTTGTTTTATCCCTTAAAGTATGCGTTTTTTGAAAATCTGATGCCTATTTTTGATCACTCCGTGTTAGAAATTTTGGGATCAACAAAACAAATAACCTTAAGTGTGTTAGGATTTGAGACATTGTTATTTTATTATCCATTTTTTAAAGAACCAAAAAAATCGCAAAAATGGGCTCATTTAGGTTCAGCATCGACGATCTTTATGTATCTTGCCGTTATGATCGTAAGTATTGCTTACTTTTCTGAAGAACAATTAATCAGAAATATATGGGCAACACTTACCATGTTAAAAATAGTTCAACTTCCATTTGTCGAGCGAATCGAATACGTTGCCATTTCTTCATGGTTATTTGTGATTTTACCGAATCTTTGTTTAGCGATGTGGTCTGCTAGCCGGGGGGCAAAACGAGTCTTTAAAAAGAGACAACGGCCATTATTGGTCGTATTATTATTACTCGTTTGTGCAGGCTGTTGTGTTTTAAAGACCCGTGAGCAAATTGATATGATAAGTAACTTTACTGCTGAAATCGGTTTTTATTTAATTTTTGGTTATATTCCTTTTCTATTTCTTTTTAGTAGTATTTTTTATCGTATGAAAGGGCGGAAATCCGCATGATGAAGGTCTTTTTTTTACTGATTTCCCTAATGTTATTAACAGGCTGTGTAGAACAAAAAATTATTGATGATATCAATATTATGAGTGCGGTTGGCTATGATGCTAGAGAAGATGGAGAAGTAAAAGGGACTATCGTTATCCCAGTATATAAAGCGGATAAAAGTATATCCAATGAATCTTTTATGAGTGTGGCTAAAGTAAGCAAAGAAATTAACCGACAATCACAAATGAAATCAGCGGATCCTTTAGAAAATGGGGGGATCGAAGTTGTTTTATTTGGAAAAGAGTTAGCGGAAAGAGGAATATATGATATAACGGATACCTTTGAACGTGATGCTGCCATTGGTTCACGATTGTATTTGGCTGTTGTTGATGGCAATGCGGATGAGGTATTGGAGAAAAATCTTGGAAATCTTGGAACAGGAGCCTATTTAAATACTTTACTTGAACATAATATGAGGCACCGAGAGTTGCCACAGTCGAATCTTCATTTATTTATGTACTCATTTTATTCAAAAGTAAAGGATTCTTTTCTTCCTTATGTTAAATTAACAGGAAATAAAGTGAAGATTATTGGGATTGCCTTATTCAAAGAAGATAAAGCTGTAGATTATCTAAATGATAAAGATATGTTTTTTTTTAAGATACTGATGGAGGATTTTAGGAATGGAGCCTATACCTTTAAAGTAGGGAAAGAGTATGTTACCACCTATAATATAACAATGAAAAGGAAGTATCATATCGAGGACCCATTAACTCAGCCAAAGTTGAAGTTACATGTCAAACTAGATGCACACATTAGAGAATTTTCAGGGAGAAAACTTGATCCAAAAGTTATTGACTTAGCTGGAAAGTCATTGGAAGAGCAAATAAATAAAAGAACAGAAGAGTTACTGGATCGTTTCCGAGATCAAGGCATCGATCCAATTGGAATAGGAGTTTTAGCAAAAACCCAAACAAAAAATTTTGACCCAGAGAAGTGGAATGCAGTCTATCCCAATGCTACTTTCCAAGTATCCAGTAAAGTGTTAATTACAGAAACGGGAGTAATTGAATAAGAGTAAAAAAACCTCTTAAAGTGGAGATCCACTAAAAGAGGTTTTTGTCTTATTTATAACAATGGACCCAACAGACATATCTTTCGCTGAGCCATCTTGGTTTCCTTTATTTAGAAATTATATTCTTTTACTGTTGACATTATAGGGTAGGAGGGTATAGTATTAAGGTATATAAAAAAAGAGTAAGTGAATAATGAACTGGAGGAATACGATCATGAAAAAGTGGACTTTATCAGCCATTCTGTATGTATTCTTGGTTGTTACTGGATACACGATTTATAGTGGGTTTTTTCAAGAAGAAGAAAGTTCAGCTGCACAAAAAGAGAGTAGTAAACATGGTCATTCAGATGAAGAACAAGTACAGGGTCACATGGAAGAGGAAGGTCATGAAGGACACGATGTAGCCGATAGTGAAGTAAAGGTTACGCTCGATTACAAAGCGGATCTATTACACATCTTTTTGGCTGATGATGAGGGGAATCCTGTATCAGACTTGGAGATCAATCATGAAAAATATATGCATGTTATTGTTGTGAATGAGCACCTAGACACGTACCAGCATATTCACCCGAATGAAGTTGGAGCGGGAGAATACGAAGTTCCTGTTGAATTAGAAGAAGATAATTATAAAGTGTTTGTTGACATCAAGCCTAAGGATTTATCCTATACGGTTCAACCGATGTCTATTGTAGTCGGAGATGCTACTGATGCTCATGGTCATGGGTTACAACCTGATAATGATCTTACTCAGGAGATTGATGGAAAAAAGGTTACTTTACAAGTTAGTTCACAAACAGCTGGAGAACCAGTGACCCTTGATTTTGACCTTGATGTAACTGAGTTAGAACCATATTTAGGTGCAATGGGCCATGTCGTCATTCTAGATGCACATGGAGAAAAGTATCTTCATGTACACCCAGAAGATGCTACAAAACCTGTATTTGGTACACAGTTTGACCAACCGGGAATTTATAAAATATGGGCAGAATTTAAGCAAGATGGGAAAGTGAGAGTCTTCCCGTTTGTAGTGGAGATCGAGTGAAAATAAGAAGAGGTACAGACTTATGGTTCACGTCTGTACCTCTTTCATATGTTACACTTGGCTTTCGAATAAGGTGTTTCGGTTATTATATTTGGATATTAAGTAGAGCAGCAGTACGTTGATCATCAATAAGAAAAGGCCAACTAAAAGAAGGATGATCGGACTAATAATTAACATTCCTGTCGCTTGACCTACGAATAAACCAACAATAGGAAGAATGACCAGTCCACCGATTTGCTGGGCTTCCTGAAAGCTTTTTGACCTGGCTGACACTAATACCTCTATTAAAATGGTAAATAGGGTAATGATTGGTGATAACCAAAATACTAGTAATATCCAGTTTGCATTTGGAAAAATAAAACCATCAAAGATTGGATATGTAATGACAGTCGTAATGATACCAAAAATGACAAAGCTGCCGATTGTTAAAACCATGGTTGGTACAAAAGCGGAAAGTACCTTTCCAAAAAACAATTCCTTTACTGTGATCGGTGCAAATAACAGGCTCTCTAAGGTGCCTCTTTCCTTTTCCCCAACAAAACTATTAAGAGCAATCATCATGGAATTGATTACGGGAATAAGTAGAAACATAGAACCTAACAAATAGTTTACAACCACATAAATGATTTGATGGTTAAACGATGGTAACGCGTTAATCCTGTCTTTAATTTCTCCGTTAGGCAGGCCAGATAAAATGGTGTTTGTCATCACCTCTATATCAGAAGAGGTGAGAGGAACAAAAATAATAAGTAAAATAAGTGCAGCGGGAAAAATGACCGCAAAAATCAAAGGCAGGATGATCAGACCGATGAGCACTTGTTTATTACTCGTTATGCCCTTAATATCTTTCAAAGCTATTGTCCAGACGAGTTGCCTATTTATCTTCATTTTTCCCACCTCTGATCTGAAAATACAAACTCTCTAAATCTCTATTTTGAATCTCAACATGATGAATCCAGAATTGTTTTTTCAATATCTCCTCTAATAATCTTGGCAGTTGGTCCTTTGTTTGCAAGATAAAGGTGATAAAAGAGCCTTCCTGTTTGACTACTTTATATAGAGGATTTAGTTCGTTTACAACCGCGTTTGTTTCAATTTTTACAGAGATTTCTTTGATGTATTTTGTTTCTAATTCTGATTTGGTACCAGACTCAATAATGGTACCATGATCCAAAAATAAATATTGTGTACAAACGCTTTCAATCTGATGCAGAATATGAGAGCAAAGGAAGATCGTGGTTCCATATTGCTTGTTTAGTGTATGGATATTTTGAAGTACCATTTGAATACCTTCTGGATCCAATCCATTTGTAGGTTCATCTAAGAACAAGATGGTCGGGTTATGTAAGATGGCTTTTATGATTCCTAATCTGCGTTTCATTCCTGTGCTATAAGTACCCACTTTTTTCTGCTGATGGTCAGCCAGTAGAAAATCCTCGAGTAATTGTTGTATCCTCTTCTCATCATTTACTCCGTAAAGTTTTCCGAAGAATCTAAGATTATCAACACCACTCATTTCGTGATAAAGACCTGCTCCATCAGTTAATATACCACTGATTTTTCGAATCTCATGACCTTGTGTATGTGGATCCCAATTGTTAACGAGTATCTGCCCCGCTGTGGCTTCGATGACTCCATTTAATAATCGAATTATGGTCGTCTTCCCACTGCCATTTGGTCCTAGCAACCCGACAATATCGCCTTTATTGACCGTGAAAGAAACATCATGTAAGACGGGCCGAGCATCAAATTGTTTTTGTATTCCTTCTACTTGAATAATTGGAACCAATCTTTTTATCCCCCTTTTTCCTAGTAATGGTGAATTTCCATTATTAAGGTAATTATATCACTAAAAACCATTACACAAGGCACTTCGTCTCCACGGAGCGCCTTTTTATCATAAATTACTTACCTAGGTAACTAATTTGTGATATAATAGTATTATGATAGTTAAGGAGAGGTAATTAGATGCAGGAAAGACATGAGCTGTTTCATAGCATCCATCAGCTTTCAAGGAACCTGACCAAAAGAGTAAATGCGGCGTTAGAACCGTATGAAATCTATAGCTCTCAGTGGTCAGTTTTATTTGTGCTTAAGGAAAAAGGATCTATGACACAAAAAGAGCTATGCCATTATTTAGCCATTGAAGCTCCACCGATGACAAGAACCATTCAGAAGCTTCAAAAACTAGGGCTTATTGAACAAATCGAAGGAGAAGACCGACGTAAAAAATACATTGGCCTAACCGAAAAGGCAATCACAAGCTATCCGGTCTGGGAGCAAGCCGTTATGGATGTGAATAATCAAATCATTAGCGGTCTTTCAGAACATGACCAAAAGGAACTGCGAGTCATTGTGACCGAATGGCTAAAAAAATTATAGGGAGTTGTGAACATCTTGGATGATACAACACAAACAAAATTGTGGACCAGAAACTTTATTGCGGTTTCAGCCAGCAATTTCTTTTTATTTATGAGCTTTTATTTTCTCTTAGTAACATTACCAGTTTACGTCGTTAACGACTTGGGGGCATCCAAATCCTCAGCTGGTTTACTTACCACCGCTTTTCTTCTAGCAGCCATCATTATACGCCCCTTTTCAGGTAAATTAATTGAAAAATATGGCGGTAGAATCATATTAATCACTTCATTACTATTATTTCTTGCTACCACCCTTTTTTACTTTTTCTCAAATAGTGTTCCCCAACTGCTAACGGTAAGGCTGATACATGGAATCAGCTTTGGGATGGCAACCACTGCTGCAGGTTCGATCGTAGCTGATATTATCCCTGAAAGAAGAAGAGGAGAAGGGATGGGATATTTTATCTTATCCTCGGCACTAGCAATGGTCATTGGTCCTTACCTCGGGCTAACTTCCATGCAAAGTGGTGGCATTAATGTGATGCTTATGATTGCCCTTGTTGCTTCATTAGGTGGATTAGTTGCAGGTTTCTTATTATCAAAAACGAAGGAGCGAAGGGAAACCTCAAAGGAACCAACGAAGTTTACAACAGGCTCTCTCTTTGAAAAAACAGCATTACCGATTGCCATAACAGGTGCATTCTTTGCCATTGTCTATTCGTCGATCATCTCGTTTATCTCTGTGTATGCAAATGAGATTCATTTAGGTCATGTCGCAAGCTTTTTCTTCGTCGTTTATGCTTTTGTCCTTTTAGTGTCGCGTCCCTTTACTGGCAGATGGTTTGATCAATTCGGGGCAAATATCATTGTGTTTCCTGGGATTATTCTTTTTTCCATTGGTTTGTTCATCCTCAGTCAAGCATCTTCAGGTTTCATCTTTTTACTTGCAGCTGCTTTTATCGGCCTTGGTTGGGGTACTTTGTTTCCAACCTTTCAAACCATCGCGATACAGTCTGCACCACCGAAACGAAGAGCCATGGCAACAGCAACTTTCTTGTCTGTATTTGATGCGGGAATTGGACTCGGATCCTATATCGTAGGTGTCATAGCAACAGGAATCTCATTCAGCCAATTGTACTTTTACGGATCGTTTTATGTATTGGCAGGAATGGCTGTATACATCTACTTTAATTTGAGGAAATCCTTCAGCAAGAATGGGGAAGCGACCTATAATACAGAATTGAATAAGCGGGCTAATTAGTTCGGTGCTTTTTGGGGAAGAGTGGACTCGGATTTTTATCCGAGTCTTTTTTTGTATGGTCATTCCGACAAGAGAGGTCATGGAAAATGTAGTTTTGTCTGAATGAGCGGGTGATTGAGACAGGTTAGAGCTTGAAAACCATTGTAGAGTCCGAATAAAGAGTTCATTCAGACAGGAACCAGAGCAGAAGTGGAACCAGAGTCCGAATGAGCGGGTGATTGAGACAGTTTAGAGTTCGAAAACCATTGTAGAGTCCGAATAGAGGGCTCATTCAGACAGGAACCAGAGCAGAAGTGGAACCAGAGTCCGAATGAGCGGGTGATTGAGACAGGTTAGAGTTCGAAAACCATTGTAGAGTCCGAATAGAGGGCTCATTCAGACAGGAACCAGAGCAGAAGTGGAACCAGAGTCCGAATGAGCGGGTGATTGAGACAGGTTAGAGTTCGAAAACCATTGTAGAGTCCGAATAGAGGGCTCATTCAGACAGGAACCAGAGCAGAAGTGGAACCAGAGTCCGAATGAGAGGGTGATTGAGACAGGTTAGAGTTCGAAAACCATTGTAGAGTCCGAATAAAGAGTTCATTCAGACAGGAACCAGAGCAGAAAAGGAACAAGAGTCCGAATGAGAGGTGGATTGAGACAACATAGAGCTCGAAAACAATCATTGAGTCTGAATAAACGGCTCATTCAGACAGGAGTCAGTTAAGAAGCTAAAATTGAGACCGAATAAGACATTGACCTTAGAGCTGAACGCCTTAAATACATTATTCCTCAGCAACTCTATAAACTTGCATAGTTATCCTTTACAAACCAGTTATTAAGAAAAGATCTGGTTTGTTTATATTTGGCCCATTTTCACTTTCTAGGTTAGATTACCTTACAAAAATATACATTTTTACTTTTTATTTTGTTATGATTCATAAATACACTGAATTATATGAAAATTCGAGGAGGGGCACGGATGGAAGCAATCCATGACATTCTACAGATGATTTCAACTTCTAATGAGGGGGTTCTTGCGACGATCATCCGAGTGGAGGGCTCCGCCTATAGAAAAGAAGGAACATCTATGTTGTTCCATAAAAATGGGTCAAGGTCTGGCATCCTCAGTGCAGGCTGTCTAGAAACCGATCTCGAGTATCGAGTAAAAGGATTGTTTGGAACAAGTGAGCCCCAAACCATTGTTTATCATATGCAAGCGGAAGATGATTTTTCATGGGGTCAAGGAGCAGGCTGCAATGGAATCATTACAGTCTTACTCGAACCGATAGACGATCAGTTTTTAGAACATCTCAATATTTTAAAAAATCATCTAGCACTTGGGAATAGAGTGACGATGATCAAACAATTAGATGAACATTTATCTGCATCCTCTTGCCTGTTTATGACCGAGGATGGAACTATCTTTGGGAGCTGGACGGGTAGGAATGTTTTATTAGCTAAAAGTCTTTTAAAGAATTATCATTTAATGCCCCAAAAAAGCGGAACACTGTATTCCTCCGAGTTAGCTTCAAATTTATATATCCATACCTTTGAACCAAAACCGCGACTCATGATTTTCGGAGCGGGGGAGGATGTCATTCCATTAGTTGATTTGGCTTCTAAAACAGGATTTAAAGTAATTGTATCGGATTGGCGTCCGGCGTTATGCGATAAAGAATTGTTCCCGAAGGCAGATCAACTGATTGTTGGATTTCCGGAGGAGAGCTTAGAAAAATTAACTTTTCACCCTACAGATTCAGCAATCGTCGTTTCCCACAATTTTCAGAGAGACAAAGAATATTTACAGTACTTGCTTACCAAAGAGATAAGGTATTTAGGCGTACTTGGTTCTAAAAACAGGACACAGCGATTGCTAGAAGGAAATGACATTCCACCCCATGTAAAAAGTCCAATTGGATTATCCATTGGAGCAGAGGGACCAGAGGAAATTGCAGTTAGTATCGTTGCCGAATTAATTCAACAACGGAAAAAAAGCAAAGAGGGAATTCGCCATGAAGAATGGAATCATCGCCATATATCTTGCTGCGGGTAAGAGTAGCAGAATGGGGAAAAACAAGCTTTCTCTTCCACTCTCTACTTGTACCATAGGAAGCTCCGCTCTACGTACAGCAATATCTTCCTCACTAGAACATGTCCTTGTTGTTTCAAAAAAAGAAGACTCCCTCGAATGGGTTGATCCCTCTCTGTTCTGTTCTCCTTATTCTAGTCAATGGTCTCATGTGGTATGTAATGATGCGGAGAAAGGGCAGGCGCATTCATTGCAACGAGGATTACTTTCAGCAATGAGTGTGAATCCAAAAGGAATCATGGTTCTTCTAGCGGATCAGCCTTATTTGTCGAAGGCTACCATAGATAAGATAATCACAACTTATATCAGTGCTGACGAGCAAGATTTCGTAGCTGCCTGTTACAAAGGAATCCCTAGACCACCTGTCATCTTTTCACAACAAGTAATTCCTAAGTTGATGAAACTGCAGGGAGATGTTGGGGCAAGAAAGATTTTTAAGGAGTTAGAAGGAATGTTTGTAGAGTTCTCAAATACTCGAGACTTTTATGATATTGATACGAAGGAAGATTATGAACGAGTACTTGGAGGTGAATGGAGATGATTAGACAAGGAACAACTTCGCTATTTGATACGGAAGTTTGGATGCCTACGTCACTTGAGGAGGCTTGGGACCTAAAAGAAAAGTTTGGGGAAACCGCTTCGTTTATTGCTGGCGGAACTCTTATGCAAACCCATTGGGCGAAAGGACTCGATTGTCCTTCGTATTTAATTAGTTTAGATCGAATGAATGAGGTAAAAGGCTGGGGGAAGGAACTTCTAAATGGCCAATCGTATACTCGTCTTGGTGCGGGCATTACCTTAGACATCTGTCGTCAAAACAAGGAACTCTTCCATCCTCTTCTTGTGGAGGCCGCTAGAAATATTGCTGCACCTGCTGTCCGAAACATAGCGACGATCGGTGGTAACATCGCTAATGGGTTTGGCGATATGATTCCTGCCTTACTAGCAATGGATGCCGTCCTTTCCGTGTATGACGGTAACTTAGTTCATCTTCAACCATTATATGAATATATAAAAAATAACAATCAATCGCTTATTATCTCTGTCCATGTGCCAGATGATCAAACGAAGTGTTTTTTTTATAAGAAGCTATGTCATCGTGAGGCATTTACCCCGAGTGTTGTGACGGTGGCAGGAATGTTCAATCTTAATGAAAAAAGGGAGATATCAGCCGTTCGATTGGCTGTAAGTGGCAGTACAACTCAGCCTCAACGATTATATGAATGTGAGCAATTATTAGAAGGTTCTTCACTTACGAACGACCAATTACAGACGGTCTTCCAAACAATAGAAGAAGAATTTACTCCTTCTACAGACATGTTTTCTACTGCAATATATAAAAAATCAGTAGCCGCCAATTGGGTGGTTTCAGAGATTGCTAGGCTAGCTACATAAAGGAGGGGGCCCATGGCGATACACACAAGCTTGTTTGATAAGAAAAAGAAGATACGTCCTGACGGTCCAGGAAAAGTGACTGGTGCACTAAAATATTTAACCGACTTATCGTTTCCAGGGATGTTATACGGAAAGATTTTAAGAAGTACGGAACCTCATGCAGAAATACAATCTATTTCCGTTCACCAGGCAAAGCAGCTTCCTGGGGTAAGAGCGATTGTCACTTATGAGGACGTTCCAGGGTTAAACGGGTTTGGACTCTTATTTCCTGACCAGCCTGTACTATGTGAGGATCGAGTTCGCTATGTTGGGGATGCAATCGCTGCTGTGGCTGCAGACACGATAGAAATTGCTGATGAAGCGTTGCAGCTCATTCAGGTGAAATATAAGAAGCTTCCGGTCATTGTTGAACCTGAAGAAGCCCTTCATCCTGATGCACCAAAGCTTCATCCCGATGGAAATCTACTCCACCGTGCCTATTATTCAAAAGGAGATGTGGAGGAAGGATTTCAGTCATGCTCCCATATTGTAGAGGAAACATATGAACTTCCAAGACAAATGCATGCTTATATGGAGACAGAAGGTGGAGTGATTGTCCCTGAAGCTGACGGGAAATTAACGGTCTATGTTGGTACACAGCATGGGTTCAAAGATCGCTATCAGCTGGCAAGAATCTTAAATATGAATGAGTCTGACATCCGGATTGTATCGAGTCCGATGGGGGGATCCTTTGGGGGGAAAGATGAATTAAACATTCAACCATATGGGGCATTGCTGGCACTTGCAACAAACTGTCCTGTTAAAATTCATCAAACGAGGAGAGAATCGGTTCGCGCAGGGCTAAAGCGACATCCGATGAAAATAACGATGAAAACTGGTGTAGATGATTCGGGGAAAATACTTTCACATAAGGTGAAGATTATAGCTGATACGGGAGCTTATGCCACACTAGGTCCCGCAGTTTTGGATTTTTCTGTAGAGCATGCTCCTGGTCCCTACGTGATTCCGAACATTGAAATAGAAGGTTTGTCCGTTTTTACGAATAATGGTGTGGCAGGTGAATTTAGAGGGTTTGGTGGGAATCAAGTGACGTTTGCACTCGAAGGCCAAATCGACCGTTTAGCTGAAAAATTGCAGTTGGATCCTATTGAATTTCGTGAAAAAAACTTAAGACAAGTGGATAGTCCTGGACCCTTAGGACAAAAAATTGCTCCAACTAGTGGCGCTAGAGATGTCTTAGAGGCAATAAAGGAGAAAGTGGTTGAAAATACAAACGAAAGTCATTTGTCAGATCAGTGGAAGGTAACAGGAACTGGAGTGGCCATTTCCATTCACGGTGGGGGATTAGGTGTCGGTCGAATCGACCCAGCAGGTGGACGACTTTCTTTTACTAAAGAGGGGAAAATAGAAGCTGCTTTCGGTTTCGAAGAGTGTGGGCAAGGTTTACTAGCTGTCATTGAAACGTTAGTCATGGAAGAGTTTAAATGTATGGAAAATGATATACGTATTGTTGTCGGAGATACAGATTCCGTACCGATATCGGGATCGTCAACAGCCTCTCGTGCAACAAGTATGGTGTGGAATTCGATTCAAAGAATGAAGGAAACATTTCGAGGCGAGATTTTGGCGAGGGCATCGAGAGTAACCGATTTACCAGTTACTGAACTGACTATGGGACCAAATGGAATTTGGCTAAATGATGGAAATCTATGTGTCTCGTATGCCGAATTAGCGGAGAAAACGTTAAACGAACCACTTTTAAAAGTAGAAACTTCCTTTAATTTTCCGGTAAGCCCTGATGCCGTTGTAGACGGAAGTCATTTCTTATATGCGTTCTCTTCTGTGTTAGCACGGGTGGAGGTAGACCTATTAACAGGAAAGATAAAGGTACTTGATTTAGATCAAGCAATAGCAGCTGGTCCTGTTGTTAGTTTGCTAGGTTATCAGGGACAAATTGAAGGAGGGGGGATTATGGCCCTAGGCTACAGTTTGATGGAAGAAGCAAAGATGGAAAATGGAGCGTACGTAAATGATAATTTTGATACCTATCTAATCCCTACCATCAAAGATGTGCCGTTCGTCTTGAATGTGGAAGCAATCGAGAAGCTTCAAGAGGGGGATATATATGGCCCGCGTGGAGTGGGAGAGATTGGTACAATAGCAGTTGCTCCAGCGATTGTGAAGGCTATCCATGATGCAACGGGGTGTTGGGTAAATAAGCTACCTGTATCAAGGGAGTTTTTACTAGAGCAAATGTCTGCTAGAGGGGATAAGCGATGGATATGAAAGAACAGGCAGAAATCATGACTCCTCCCAAAATGGAGCTTTCTTTAACCATCAATGGAACAAATGTTGTATTACAGGTTCCCCCTACGAAAAGGCTTGTCACCATTTTGCGGGAAGAATTAAACCTCACTGGTACGAAAATTTCGTGTGAAGTTGGCCGTTGCGGAGCTTGTGCGGTCCAAATGAACAATCAGTTAGTTAATTCATGCCTAGTCATGGCTTATCAGGCAAATGACGCTTCTATAGTTACGATTGAAGGCCTGGCAGGAGAAGAATTGGATCCTATTCAACGTGCATTTTTAGAAGAGGGTGGTTTTCAATGTGGATATTGCACACCTGGAATGGTGATGGCGGTAAATGCCTTGTTAGCTACAAATCCTTCTCCATCAGACGAGCAAATCCAGGAAGCTCTATCTGGGAACCTTTGTCGCTGTACAGGGTATGGTGGAATTATACGAGCTGTCAAAAAGGCGATTTCAAGCAATAATCAAGCAATATGAGGGTCCTTCAATAGGGTCCTCTATTTATTTATATAAATCTTTAAGTATATTTTACAATTCTCCAAAGTCTCGTTTAAAACACTTTTTTATACTAAATGGATAGTATGAAAGGTGTTTTTTATTTTATTTAGACTCAAGTTTGTCCGTGTGTAAAAAACGAGCAAAGGTGGCTAAATATGAAAATCCTACTAACAACGGAGTGCTATGCACCTATCATAAATGGGGTAGTAACTTCTGTCATGACTTTGGAAAAAGAACTAAGGGGACTAGGACATGAGGTGAGAATCCTAACTTTATCTATGACAAAACGCTCTTATAGGCGGGACCATGTTACTTATATTAGGTCACTTGGTGCGGGTAAGTTGTACCCTGGAGCAAGGTTTGCTTGGCGCACAGATACGGAATATCTTGACGAGTTGGTTGACTGGCAGCCGGATATTATCCACTCTCACTGTGAATTCAGTACTTTTTTAATGGCACGACAACTAGCAAGGAAACGGGGAATTCCGATTGTGCATACATATCATACAGTTTACGAGGACTATACGCATTATTTTTCTCCCAACAAAAAGTGGGGCAGAGCCATGGTTGCGCTTTTTACCAGAAAAGTCTTGAACCACACTCACTGCGTGATTGCCCCTACGAATAAAGTTCGCTCCATTCTGCTCGAATATGGAGTGACTCGACCCATTCAGGTGGTACCTACAGGGATCAATTTAGCTAGAATAACCAGACCCATCCATGACCAAGAAAAGCAAACTCTTCGTATGAGAATTGGTATCCCTAATCATCATAAGGTGCTTTTAGCGGTTGGTCGTTTAGCAAAAGAAAAGAACCTCGAGGAAATACTATTTTATCTATCAAAAACAGAGCAAAAAAACGTGACGCTGGTGATTGTTGGTGATGGACCAAATCGGGAGAGCCTGGAGCAAT
Source organism: Robertmurraya mesotrionivorans (assembly GCF_050971805.1). Classification (NCBI taxonomy): domain Bacteria; kingdom Bacillati; phylum Bacillota; class Bacilli; order Caryophanales; family Bacillaceae; genus Robertmurraya; species Robertmurraya mesotrionivorans. The sequence continues at coordinate 261,381 of NZ_JBPCCH010000004.1, forward strand.
ACGCAAAAACTTTGGGAATTCGTAATCATGTGATATTTGTGGGAATGATCTCTCCCACAGAAATTTCTGCTTATTACCAACTGGGGGATGTGTTTGTTAGTGCTTCAAATAGTGAAACTCAAGGCCTAACGTATGTTGAGGCATTAGCAAATGGACTTCCTGCCCTTTGTCGGAAGGATAGCTGTTTAGATGATGTGATTACAGATGGGGTAAATGGGTGGCAATACTCAAGCTTTGAAGAGTTTGATGAAAAACTTTACATGATGCTAAGTGAGGAAGAGGTGTATCGTCGTTTAAGTAATCATGCAAGAGCGAAAGCAGCATGTGAATACTCTTCAGAATCGTTTGCCATGAAGGTTGAACAAATCTATCAGCAGGAAATTGCTAAATATCGAAGAACGATACTAAAATCATGTGGAAGCGATCTTAATAGTGTCAATGAAGGACGTTAACTCAGAAAAAATGGAGGGAAATGACGTTCATAAGGTGGATGAAGATCATTAACTCAGAAAAAATGGAGGGAAATGACGTTCATAGAGTGGATGAAGGTCATTAACTCAGAAAAAATGGAGGGAAATGACGTTCATAAGGTGGATGAAGGTCATTAGCTCATTAAAATTCGGAAGAAATGACCTTCATAGCATGGATGAGGTCTGCGAATCCCCCCGAAATGGATTTGTTACATGAAAACAAGCACCAGAAAAAAACTCTGGTGCTTCATTGTTAATAAGATACTCCTGTACGCTTATGAGATTTTTCAAACTCTGTTGGATTTGGATCAAAGTACTCTGCGGTGTATTGTGCGACGAAAGCATTGTCTTTAATATATCCAGCTCCCCAGGTTGGATCCATGGTCAGCCAATTTCCATCGACTTTTGCCTCTACCCAAGCATGCTTTTGTGGCCAAAATCCCCCAAAGGCATTGCCTTCAATTAATCGTGCTTCCACATTGCTGGCTCGTAATAAGGCAATGGTAAGGTAAGCGTAGTCCTGACAAATCCCCTTCTTTAATTGGAGTGTTTTTAAAGCACTATCATCCCAGTTATAGTTCTTCGTTTCGTACTTTTCTACATCATAGGAGATGTTGCTTGCTACATACTTGTAAATGGCTTCTGCTTTTTCCCTGTCAGTGGTTAGCCCGTTTGTTAACTGCCCAGCTAACTCTTTAATTTCTGGAGCATCAGATTGGACCCCACGTGATGGGAGCAAATCACGCTTATCCTCAGAAGTAGACTCTACCTCAAATTTAGCAAATCCGAAATATCGGAACCTATCACTATTTTCTTCCTTGATTTCAGGGACACTAAGCATGACTTCATACGTTCCAGGTCCAAATCGTAAGTAGAAGGAATCATTAAATGAGAAATCTTCTACAGGAATAACGTCTAATGCTTCGTCTTCTCCTTTTTTCGTCGTCACATAAATATGGGTGGTTTCTGGACCAAATTCAGCTTTTGAATCAATGGTACCTTTAATGGTAAAAAGACCATCGGATTCGACTCCGCCAAATTGTGGATAATTAAGTGTGACTCCTCGTTCTAGGTAAGTACTTGAAAAATCGATTGGTGACAAGGTTCGGTCTGATTCGTTATTAATAAGTATCTTTGTTGCTGGTTGATAATATTTTTCTCGCTCTTCATCAGGCACTAGTACTTCGAGTTCATGAACTCCTTTCCCATATAAAAGGGGGACATCAAAGGAAAATTGACCATCAACAATAGGTAATACGTGCGTCCATGAATCCGAGTCCTTGGTTAGTTTAATCATGATGGTGTCGTTATCGGATAATGTTCCTGCATCTCCACTTAATGAAAAAATTTCTTTTTCAGTCACATACCCGAGATCAAGATTCAGTAGTATTTCTGCGTCTTGACCAAAAGGAGAATACGTAACATCACGTTCAATGTCTGGGTTCACGTTATGAACCGTAAATGATGCAGTCTCATAATAATAATCTTCACGATCTAAGCTAGGAACCTGTACTTTAACTTCATACTGGCCTTCTCCATTAAAAAGGGAAATCTCTTGCTTAAACTTCCCATTTTTAATCGGTGCGTAGTATTCCTGTTCCATCCCTGCAGGTCCCTCTTCGTTAGCCTGAACCTTGATCCAAACATAATCAGACTTTATCTCTGAAAACTTCTCGATCGCACCTTCAACCATCACTTTTTTATTTACAGCGAATTCTTTATAAGTTGGTTTTTTTAATGTGACTCCAGCTTCCTTGCTATAAGAAGTTAGCTCAATGGGTTGAAGATCGAGTTCTTTGTTCTTTTCTTTCACGAGCTTATCGTATTTGTTTTCTTCTTTTTGAGTTTCCTCAGTTTTAGAATTGCTTGCCTCAGAGTTACTGCATCCTGAAATAAAAAGAATAATGCTTAGTAAACTGATGATAATAAATATGACAGGTATTTTCTTTTTCATATATCCTCCTTTAAAACGACCGTTTACAAAGGTATTTACGTTATCATGCTTGGTTAAGTTTCTAGGTCTTCCTTCCTTATTTAATCTTTGTGATTTTATTCACAAAAAGTTCAATATTCCTATCACCCAAAGAACGTTCGGTAAAGTATATTAATAATATGTTAATAGTGTTAATTGCAAGGAGGACTAACAATGAAGAAAATATTTTTCTTAACAACACTAATAGGAGCAATCTTAACACCTTATTTTGCACAAGCCCATGTGAAATGGTTTACAAAACTTGTGCCGCAAAAAGAAACCATTGAAAATATATTATCGCCGTTATTTATATCTTTAGCACTACTTGCTGCAATTGTTTTAGGGGTACTTACATTACTTATTCCAAAGTTTGCAGAATGGAAGCAAATTAAGATTTGGGATGACAAATTATCAAGTTTAAGAAAATATTCAAGACACCTGCTAAAATATGGGACCGCCATTGCCCTTATTTTGCAAATTATTAATGGAACATTATTTGCACCCGAACTACATGTAAGTCAAATGGTATCCATTATTGCTTGGATTAGCGTTGGTTTCTTATTAATTCCACATCATATTGCAACAAAGATCGGTTCGGCTATTCTTTTAGGTTTATTTGTTTATATTACTGCCGAACATGGTATTTTCTACATGCTTGATTACAGCTTTTATATCGCTATTATTGGAGTTTTACTTGTAGGAAAAACAAAACTAGAAAATGTAGGATTTCCATTTTTATATTTAGGAACAGGGTTATCTCTATGCTGGGTGGCCGTTGAAAAATGGGTGTACCCAAGCATGACGATGGACATTATTGTAAACCATCATGTTCCAACGTTTGGCTTTGCACCAACTACTTTTATTGTGATGGCCGCATTTATTGAATTTGTAGTAGGTTATTTACTAGTGGTAGGTATTTTAAACAGAGTGTTAGGTCTTGTTGTAACTGTTATTTTTATCATGACGACCATGTTGTTTGGTTTTACAGAAATTATCGGTCACTTTATGATTCATATTGTACTAATCATCTTTATCATTGAAGGAGTATCTTTCTATAATCCTCCTATCAAATGGCATAAAACAAAACTAGATCAATTTATTTTTGTGTTTTTAAATTTCTTGTTTGTACTAGCAACGATTGTGTTGGTTTACTACCGTTTTGGATGATAAAAAATGATTCCTTGAAAGCTACCATGTCCTGGTAGCTTTTTTTTCTATGTTATATAATCTGACATAACCCTTGAACCGGCACTTTTGTGCGTCTATACTTCAGAGTATAAAAGCATACGGGTTCTCGTTAATATAATTGAGGACAAAAATGGCTCTCTAGGGTTCCGGTTGAAAAACGTCTGGTCCGAGAGAGAGCGTACAGTATATCTGTAGACACGGAGGGACAAAAGCCCGGGAGAATTTTTCTGTAAAATTCTCCTGGGCTTTTGTTTTTTTACACGAAATCCAAAAAAGAAGGTGTAAGGGAATGAATAAAGGAACAGGATTAGTAAAATCACTTAAGCTGCATCAAGTTGTATTTATGGGACTTGCTTGGATGACACCGATGATATTCTTTACGGTTTACGGCGTTGCTTATGAGGCATCCAGTGGGATGATGGCGGCTGCCTATGTAACAGCCTTCATTGCAATCTTTTTCACTGCTTATAGCTACAGTTTAATGGTTAAGGCTTACCCCGTCTCAGGTTCTGCCTATACGTATACGAAGAGGGCGGTTCATCCAATGGCAGGCTTTCTTGTTGGTTGGGCTCTTCTTTTGGATTATATTTTCTCTCCTATCATTGCGATTCTTACGTTCGGCATCTTCATGCATACAGAATTTCCTTCTATACCGGTTTTTGTTTGGATTATCATTATGAATATCATCCTTGCTATTGTTAATATCGTTGGCATAAAGTCCGCTGCTCGTGTGAGTGGGATGTCGGTACTTGTTCAAATCGGATTTATTCTCATTTTTTGTATTCTCGTTGCAAAGGATCTTATAGCAGGTGGAACAGGTGCAAGCTCACTATTCTCTTTAACACCTTTCTTCGGCGAACATATTGCCTTAAGTGCCGTATTTTCCGGCGCAGCCCTCATCTGTTTTTGTTTCCTCGGTTTTGATGCAGTGACAACGATGGCAGAGGAAACGATCGACGCAAAAAAGACGATACCAAAAGCAATCTTTCTCATTGTGATCATAGCGGTAACTATGTACACGGCGATTTCTTATTTGACTCAAATTGCCTATCCAGATTTTACTTTTGCCAATCCTGATAATGCAGCCTATAATCTCGTTCAGTTAGTAGGTGGCAATTTATTCAGTTCTCTTTTTATTATGGTTCTTATGATCGCAACCTTTACACAGGGTGTTTCTTCTGTAACAAGTGTGAGCAGGTTTCTATACGCACTTGGTAAGGAATCCATTCTTCCGGGAAAAATTTTTACAAGCATTCATCCTAAATACAAAACACCTTTTGCCAATATCGTTTTGGTAGCGATTATTTCATTTTCTGCGGTGTTCATTAGTCTAGATACTGCCGTCATGTTTGTAAGCTTTGGTGCGTTAACCGCATTTATATTTGTCAATTTATCAGTGATTGCTCATTATTATGTAAAAATGAAAAAACGCTCAATAAAAGACACTTGTTTTTATCTTATTTTCCCACTTGTAGGGGCAAGTTTTATAGGCTGGCTGTTAACCTTGCTTGATAAGCATACTTTAACAGTAGGTGTTATCTGGGTTGCTGTAGGATTTACGTATCTCTTCTTGAAGACTGAATGGACAAAAGCTAAGGAACGTAAAATGGCTTTGTCTTTTCATCAAACAGCGATTAAGAAAAACATTGTTAGATAGTCTGACACTTTCATTGTTATCTATCTTTTCTGATAGTTATACTAATTACAACAACATACAGGTTTCCACATACTGTTGGAAACGAAAAAGCTTTCTAGGGTTCCGGTTATTAACGTCAGGTCCGAGAGAGAGCGTACAGCATCTGCTGTATACACGGAAGGATAAAAGCCTGGGAGATGAATGATCTCCTAGGCTTTTATCCTTTTTTATTTTAAAGGAGGCTAAATGATGAGTAAGGTACTATCGAAAATAATTCCTGCTGGTGGAAAATGGTCAACAAAAATAAGAAGTGGAAAACAACTAACTTTTACTGCTCTTGGAGATGGAGCCAATCTTTCTCTCCTTTTATATAACGCAGATGACACATCAGAGCGCTACAATATGCCGGATACATTAAAGGCTCAGCATACCGCTCACTTAACGACTGGAAACGTCTTGATGAGTGACAATGGAAGAGTACTAGCAAGTATTATTGATGATTCTCTTGGCTGGCATGACACAATATCAGGCTATGCGACACGCCTTATGATAGACGAACGGTATGGGAAGACGTCCTATCAAGAACAAAGAAATGATTGGAATCGAAGTGGGGAGGAAAACTTTGCGGTTGAATTGTTCCGAAATGGATTAACGAACAGAGATCTTATCCCCGTTGTTAATTTATTTTCAAAAGTATCTTGCAAGGAAGATGGTTCACTTCATTTTGCTCCAGGCCATTCCAAAAAGGGTGACACCATTACACTGCGAGCCGAAATGGACGCTCTTATTATCTTATCAAACACGCCAAACCCGCTTGACCCAAGTTTCAATTATCCTTCTGTTCCTGTCGAGATAACGATCACGGATGCAGCTCCAGTAGAGGAGAACGATATTTGTGTGAACCATCGTCCGGAAAACCGTCGTGCATTTGAGAACACATGGGATTATGTTTTGCTAACAAAAGGAGGAATAAACTAATGGCCACTTTACAATACAAGGTTAGTGAAAGACAGGTAGATGAAGCGATTGATAACTATATTGTTCCTGCTGGAGAAGGGTGGACCAAAATTCTTGAACCAGGACAGGTGCTACGAATTGTGGATGTAGAAGGAAACCAGGCAGCAGACACCCTTTTCTACGATGCCGATCATCCAACCGACCATTATAGTGCGATAAATACGATTCAACGCCAGGGCAATGTGTATTTAACGACTGGTTCGGTTCTAGTTTCAGAGTCTGGGAAAGAGCTTGTCGAGATTGTTGCCGATACATGTGGACGGCACGATACGCTTGGTGGCGCTTGTTCCGCGCAAAGTAACACCGTTCGCTATTCTCATGACACGCTTCCTATGCATAACTGTCGAGATACGTTCATGCTTCAACTATCAAAGTATGGAAGCCAATTTAACAAACGAGATTTAGCACCAAACGTTAATTTCTTTATGAATGTTCCTGTTACGCCAGAAGGTGGATTAACCTTTGAAGATGGTGTATCTGCTCCAGGATATTATGTAGAAATGAAAGCAGTCAGTCGGACACTTGTCCTTATTAGCAACTGTCCACAATTAAATAATCCGTGTAACGCCTATAATCCTACTCCTATTCAACTAATAATCTGGGATAAATAACATAGAGAGGAGCTCCAGCCATGTTCAAGAAAGTATTAATTGCGAATCGTGGAGCGATTGCTGTTCGAATTGAAAGAACTCTAAAAAAACTAAACATTTCATCTGTTGCGGTTTATACAAAAGCAGACCAAGATAGCCTTCATGTCGATCACGCGGATGAAGCTGTATTAATTGGTGAAGGTGCTGCAAAAGATAGCTACCTCAATGCGGAACTCATTTTAAAAACGGCTCTTGAAACAGGAGCGGAAGCTATTCATCCGGGATATGGTTTCCTCAGTGAGAATGCGGATTTCGCCCGTGCTTGTCAAAAACATGGAATTACTTTTATTGGTCCTACTCCTGAGCAAATGGAGCTGTTTGGTTTAAAGCATTCAGCACGTGAAATAGCGGTGAAGGCAGGAGTTCCACTTTTACCGGGAACATCCTTAATAACGAAAGTTGAAACCGCAGTTGCGGAAGCAGAACGAATTGGATATCCTGTCATGCTTAAAAGTACAGCAGGAGGTGGAGGAATTGGAATGCGTGTCTGTGCAGATGAGTCTGCACTAACCGATGCCTTCGATTCGGTGTGTCGTCTAGCTGAAACGAATTTTAACAATGGAGGAGTCTTTTTAGAAAAATATATTCAAAAAGCACGCCATGTGGAGGTTCAAATCTTCGGAAATGCATACGGTGAAGTGGTCGCATTAGGAGAACGCGATTGCTCCGTTCAGCGTCGTAATCAAAAGGTAGTTGAAGAAAGTCCAGCGCCATGTTTATCTTCAGCTGTTCGTGAGGAAATGCTAGCTGCTTCTAAACGATTAGCAGAGGAAGTTGGATACAGAAGTGCAGGAACGGTTGAATATCTATATGACCCAGAAGCTGAGAAGTTTTACTTTCTTGAAGTAAATACCCGACTTCAGGTAGAACACGGTGTGACCGAAGAAGTATTAGGTCTAGATTTAGTCGAGTGGATGGTTCGTGAAGCGGCTGGTGAGCTTCGTCAGCTTAATACTTTGTATACCACTCCAAAAGGGCATAGTATTCAAGCTCGAATTTATGCGGAAGACTGTCTGAATGATTTTCGTCCTAGCGGTGGTCAATTGGATCAAGTTCGATTTTCAGAGGACGCCCGGATTGAAACTTGGGTAAGAGATGGCTTAACGGTTACCTCTTTGTATGACCCCATGCTTGCCAAAATTATTGTTCATGCGGATACACGTGAACAAGCCATTAATCAGCTAAGTCAAGCGTTACAGGATACAAGACTCTATGGTGTCACAACGAACTTACAATATGTGCAGTCACTGTTAGAGGAAGAAGAATGTCGCTCTGGACACGTGCATACTCAAATGTTGAAGGAATTTTCTCCAGCGGAGTGTGCCATTGAAGTATTAGATGGTGGAATTCAAACGACTGTTCAAGATTGGCCAGGACGAGTGGGGCACTGGGATGTGGGAGTTCCTCCTTGTGGACCGATGGATCCGTTCTCCTTCCGAATGGGAAATCAGTTGTTAGGGAATGATTCTCATGCGGCCGGATTAGAACTCACTTTACGAGGGGGATCTTACCGTTTCCGTGGAGATATTGTTTTTTGCTTAACCGGCTCAGATATGGGAGCTACATTGGACGATATTCCTGTTCCGACTTACAAAGTGCTCACTGCCAAGCGCGGCCAAATTCTTTCATTTGGTGAAGCTACACAAGGAATGCGCACCTATTTGCTAGTGGCAGGTGGTTTCGATATGCCCCTGTATTTAGGAAGTGCCTCAACCTTTACGCTTGGAGGGTTTGGTGGACACGGTGGGCGTGCGCTTCGAACAGGAGATGTGTTGCGAGTTCATCCTTGTGCTACCCCTCCCAATAAAGAGCTTGCCATCACTCAACAGCCTGTATTAACAAAAGAATGGACAATAGGTGTCATTCCTGGTCCACACTGTACAGAAGAGTTTTTATTACCAGAGTATTTGACACAGTTGACAGAAACAAGCTGGGAAGTTCATTTTAATAGCTCTCGTACAGGTGTCCGATTAATTGGACCAGCCCCCCTATGGGCTAGAGAAGACGGGGGAGAGGCTGGGTTACATCCTTCTAATATCCACGACAATGCGTATGCGATAGGTACATTAGATTTAACCGGAGATATGCCTATTTTACTTGGTCCTGATGGTCCGAGTCTTGGCGGGTTTGTTTGTCCAGTGACGACAGCATCAGCAGAATTTTGGAAACTCGGCCAGCTTCATGCGGGTGACAAGGTTCGCTTTCAACTTCTAACATTAGAAGAGGCAGAAGAGTTAAGAAAGACACAAGAGATATTTTTAGAAAATATAGGGGAGCATTCGGTTCCTACCTTGCCTAAAAAAACGAAGCTGCTTTCACCAAGCTATCCCGTGCTTGTTCAAAATAATGAAAGCCGTTTTCCGATGACGATTCGTGCGGCGGGAGATGAACATATTCTGATTGAATATGGAGAAATGGAGTTAGATCTGCTGCATCGTTTTCAAATTCATGCATTGATGGATGCTATTCTAGCCCGCAAGGATATTCCTGTTTTAGACTTAACGCCAGGGATTCGTTCCTTACAAGTCCATTTTGATGCATCCAAAATATCCACCTTTGCTATTTGTGCATTAATTGAAGGAATCAACCGAGAGTTACCTCCTCTTGAGGAGATTGAAGTACCGTCCCGTGTGGTTCGACTTCCTCTTTCATGGGATGATCCAGCCACACAGCTTGCCATCGATCGTTATCAAAAAAATGTCCGGCCTGATGCTCCTTGGTGTCCAAGCAACTTAGAATTTATTCGAAGAGTCAATGGTCTAGCACAAATAGAAGATGTGAAGAAGACGGTCTTTGATGCGAGCTATTTAGTGCTTGGTCTTGGGGATGTGTACTTGGGTGCACCTGTTGCAACCCCGATAGATCCGAGACATCGACTAGTTACGACAAAGTATAATCCAGCTCGAACATGGACACCGGAGAATGCAGTTGGAATTGGTGGCGCCTATATGTGTATCTACGGAATGGAGGGACCGGGCGGGTACCAGTTTGTTGGACGTACGGTCCAAGTTTGGAATCGAGTTCGGGAAACAAAGAGTTTTACAGAGAAAAAGCCATGGTTGCTGCGTTTCTTTGACCAAATTCAATTTTACCCAGTCAGCACAGATGAGCTTACAGTCATGAGAGAAGATTTCCTAAGAGGCCGTTTTGAAGTAGAAATTACGGAGACAACCTTTAACCTTGGAGAGTACCTAGCGTTTTTAGATTCCATTAAGGAAAGTGCAGAGGAATTCCGACAAACGCAGGAGGCAGCATTTAAGGCGGAGCGTGAGAGCTGGAAAGAGCTTGGTCTTGCTGAGTATATTTCGGAACAATCGGTGTCTGAAACGGTTGAAGAAGAATTGCCACAAGGGGTAGAAGCGGTTCGTTGTACAATGCCTGGAAGCGTCTGGAAAGTACTGGTTTCTCCCGGTGATACAGTAAAGAAAGGTGACGTATTAATGATTGAGGAGAGTATGAAGATGGAATTTCCTCAACATGCTCCGTTCGATGGACGGATTCAATCTGTCCACGTATCACCAGGTGATGAAGTTCATGCGGGACAACTGTTTGTCTCCATTACAAAAGAAAAGCGGGGGATAGCCAATGAAAACGATGAACACGCCAAAGCTACTATCCATTCATAATCTAAGAGATAAATATAAGTCTAACGAGTTAACACCAGAAAAACTTATTCAAGAGATTATCCAAAGAAGTGAAGCTGACAAAGAGATGAATATTTGGATCACTCCACCTTCTATGGAAATCATCCAGCCTTACTTAGATAATTTGAAAAAAGTGGACCCAGAGAAAGCTCCTCTCTGGGGAATCCCTTTTGCGATTAAAGATAATATCGACCTAGCAGGTGTACCAACAACAGCTGGTTGTGCTGAGTTTGCTTATACTCCTGTAGAACATGCGACAGTAGTAAGACGGCTTATCGCCGCTGGTGCCATCCCGGTTGGAAAAGCAAATCTGGATCAATTCGCTACCGGACTTGTCGGAACCAGAAGTCCTTATGGCGAAACAAAGAACCCTCTGAATCCAGAATTAATCAGTGGAGGCTCAAGCTCAGGTTCAGCCGTTTCAGTTGCAAGAGGTCAAGTAGCCTTTGCTCTTGGAACGGATACAGCAGGGTCCGGCCGTGTACCAGCTGGACTTAATAGATTAATAGGATTTAAGCCGAGTCTCGGTGCATGGCCAACGAAAGGGGTCGTTCCAGCCTGTGCAAGTCTGGACTGTGTCACGGTGTTTGCTCATACTTTATCTGATGTAGAACTCGTTGACGAGGTTGCCAGAGGCTTTAATGAAGAAGATCCATGGTCGAGGGAACTTTCCGTTAAACCTAAAGCTTTACCGGAGAAAATCTATTTCGTCCAACAGCCACACCGCTTCTTTGGACCATATGCAGCTGAATATCAAAAAGCATGGGAAATGGCAATTTTACAATTGGAACAGTTAAATATTCCAATTGAATACATTGATGGAGACTATTTATCCAAAGCAGCCAGCGTTTTATACGATGGTCCTTGGGTGGCAGAACGCTGGGCTGACCTAGGGAATTTCATTACCGAGAATAGTGGAGTAGCTTTTCCTGTAACTGAGACCGTTTTGCGTTCGGGGGCGAAACCGGAATATGATGCTGCATCGGTTTTTAAAGCCATGCACAAACTTCAGATGTTTAAACAAATGGCTCACCAGCAGTTTAAAGACGGTGTTCTCGTAATGCCTACCTCTGGTGGAACCTGGACAAGAGCGGAAGTACGTAGTAACCCGATAGAAACCAATAGTGCGATGGGACTATACACCAATCATTGTAATCTATTAGATCTTTGTGCCATTAATATCCCGACAGATGATGCAGCTGAAAACCTACCTTTTGGCATAACCTTTTTTTCAACCCATGAAAATGAACATATCATACGGGGACTAGCGGATTTATTTCTTCATGGAAATCTCACTGAAGGCAACCAAACTACAACATTAGTAGCCGTTTGTGGTTTGCATATGAGAGGCTTTCCACTGGAAAAGCAAATGATCGAGCACCGTGCAACCTTTGTAAGAGAAGCTAAAACAGCTTCATTATACAAACTAGTAAAACTTGATACGGTACCGGCAAAGCCAGGACTTATTCGAACGAATGACGAAGGAGCTTCTATTGAATTGGAGCTTTGGGAAATGCCTCTTTCAGAATTCGGGAAGTTCGCCCTTCTGATTCCAGCTCCGCTTGCAATGGGGAAGGTACAGCTTGAGGATGGAACAGAAGTACCAGGGTTTGTTTGTGAAGCGAGTGGCGTAGAACCTAGGGAAGACATTACTCATTTAGGCGGTTGGCGGAACCTGAATCTGCATTAGAAAATCAATGCCCTTGTGGAAGTTTATCTACAAGGGTTTTTCTTATTTTAAATTGTGTATGGTACAGGGAAAAGAAGTAATACTTTAAAATTCAGAATATTGTCCCCCTAACCCGAGAAATGTCTCCTTACAATTAGGTTTAATTTTTATTATTGTATTAGATGTAAGCGGATACATTTTATTCCCTTATTCCCCCACAAGACATGTAAAAACAAAAAGGTTCCCCAATCTCTTTTATATCAATCTATGCAAGTATGCTTTCAACTTTAGCAATTTTTATTTGCACCACAGAGTTTTTCTGTGTGTACATACATCAAAATGCAAAAGGAGAGTGAGAAAAATGTAGACCAGTAATGATCTTCTATGAAAGAGGCGGATTAGATTGAATTATAAGGAGGAAAACCATGCGAATTAAACGTTCATTAATCATCTTTCTAACAATGGTTTTAACAGTGAGTCTTTTATTTCCAATTTCTGAAAGTGTAAAGGCATCGCCACCTAGTTCCATTACAAACTTGACGGTAGAGTATATGGATAATCCAATAGGGATAGATTCCGAACAACCGAGATTTAGTTGGAATATGGTGTCAAACAAACGGGGAGCAAAGCAGCAAGCATACGAAATTATTGTTTCCGATAGTGCGAAAAACTTAATGCAGGGAAAGTTTATTTGGAGTACTGGCAAGGTAGCATCAGCTCAATCCGTTAATATTAAGTATAGCGGTAGCACTAAGTTAAAACCTAGTACTCGATATTATTGGAAAGTAAAGGTATGGGATCAAAATAATAAGTTACTAGAATCTAAAGATAATGCCTATTTTGAAACCGGACTTATGAGTACAGATGGGAAAACAAATTGGAATGGAGCACAATGGATTACTAACAATATATCAACAACTGAACCAGTAAATGTTACCTTATTTCGAACAGAGAAGGAATTAGGCAACAATCCGATTGAGAATGCTCAACTTTATATAACTTCTTTGGGTGTATACAATGCCTATATTAATGGTAAGGAAGTCCAATTAGTTCAAGATCAGAATAAGCCTGTTGATGAAACATTTAATCCAGGTTGGACTGACTATAACTCTTATGTAAATTATCAAACTTATGATGTAACAAGCTATATTTCCAATCAATCAAAGGTTAGCTTAGGTGTAATGTTAGGAAAAGGGTGGTTTGCAGGACGTATAGGGCAAGTAGGTCAGTATACAAGAATCACAGGGAATAAATTGGCTTTGCTAGCAAAAATGGTCGTCACTTATAAAGACGGTAGTAAAGACATCATTGTTACTAACGAGTCGACTTGGAAATCAAGTGAAAAGAGTCCAATACTTGAAAACGACTTTTTTGATGGTGAAACCTATGATGCTAATATTGCTAGGGAAATAGAAGGGTGGAACAATAGCAATTTTGATGACAGTGGATGGTCATCAGTCAGTGCGATTAACTACGTTGGTAAAGTTAAGGGAGACCGAGGTGCTGCAGCACGTATTGCTGAAGAGTATACTCAATACCCAATTGAAGCGTTTAAATATAGTGAAATCGAACCATCTACTCAAAACGGTGGAGAGTCAACTTTGGATTATGGTCATGCAGTTACAGCAAATGTTAATCCAAAGTCTAATATTTCTTTAAAGGGGGGGGAAACACTTATTATTGATATGGGTCAAAATATGGCAGGAGTGCCAAGCATCAAAGTAGGTGGGACGAAAGGAAGTATAGTTACACTAAGGTATGCAGAGATGCTTAATGACGGGCGTAAAAACTCAAATATTGCAACAGGAGGTAGTGATGGTCCAAAAGATACCTTATATAGAAAAGCTTTAACATCTGCTGCCCAAACTGATAAGTATATTCTTTCCGGGCAAGGAGTCGAGGAATACCAACCAGCGTTTACTTTCCATGGATATAGATATATGGAAATAACAGCCGACAAAGACATCAGAATAAATTCAGTAGAAGGAAAAGTAATTACATCCGTTGGTGAGCAAAGCGGGACAATAACCACTTCGAATAAAGATGTAAATAAATTGTTTAACAATATATTATGGGGACAAAGATCAAATTACCTTTCAATTCCTACTGATTCTCCACAAAGAGCGGAGCGTGCAGGATGGACGGGGGATGCTCAATTATTTGCACAAACTGCTGTCTATAATTATAACGATATCCGATTTTTAGAGAGTTATAGTGAGATTATGGATGTTCATAACAGAAATACAAATGGTATTTATGGAAGTATTATGCCAGGAGCATTTGTTGGATTTTTTGCTAACACAGTTGCTTCAGGTTGGAGCGATGCGGGGATCATTATCCCTTGGGTGTTATATCAACAAACTGGTGATACAACAGTAATTGAAAAGAACTTTGCGCAAATGGAAAAGTATATGGACTATGTTGGGGTAAATGGTTATAATACGGGACTATTTGGTGATTGGCTCGCTTTCCAGGCAACCTCAACGGTTTATTTGAATACCGTCTATCGAGCCTATGATGCACAGCTCATGATTAAAATGGCAAAAGCAATTGGCAATGATTCGGCAGTAGAAAAATATGAACAGTTATATGCCCAGGTGAAGTCTGACTTTGTGAAGAAGTATTTAGATGAAAGTGGCAATTTATTAACTGCTAGTGCCGATAATTTTACTCAATCGAGGCATGGATATCCTGGAGCGGATAACGCACAGACTGGATTGCTTTGGGCTTTAAAACTAGGTTTATATGAAACAAATCAGCAAAAGGAAAAAATGATTCAAAATCTGACTGCAAATATAAAGAATGAGAATAGTATCATTAGACCAGGTCAACCAGAAAATACGTTAGCTGTTGGATTCCTTGGAGTAAATGTCATCTTACCAACTTTGTCTGATATTGGAGATGATGAACTCGCCTACACACTTTTATTACAAGAGGAAATGCCATCTTGGTTATATAGTGTGAAAAACGGGGCAACGACTATCTGGGAAAGATGGAATTCATATTCCATAAAGGATAGTTTTGGAGATTCTTCTATGAATTCTTTTAATCACTATTCCTACGGTGCCGTTGCTGAATGGATGTATAAATACATGGCTGGAATATCAAATAACCCGGAAAAGCCAGGGTTCCAGCATTTTGTATTGCAGCCTACAATAGATAAGCAAAACCGTATTACATGGGTAGATGGATCATACAAATCAGTCTATGGGGAAATCGAAAGTAAATGGAAAGTTAAGGATGGGACATTTACTTATGAAGCAACCATTCCAGCTAATACAACTGCCACTGTCGTTATTCCAGCTTCCGATCTAAAGGATGTGACAGAAGGTGGAAATCCTTTAACAAAAGCTGTTGGAGTGAAGGTTATTGAAATAAAAGATGGTAAAGTTATATGTGAAGTAGAATCAGGATCATATACATTTGAAGCGCGAATAAATTAAAGCTGATGTAAAAAAAGTCTAGTTGAATCTTTTGGTTTAACTAGGCTTTTTTATTTTTATTTTTGAGATACCTTACTATATTATTCCATACTGTACTATTAAGATCCGATTAACATAACCGATATATAATAAAAGATTACTATAGGGGCTCATTATGGATAAAACATTGAATAGACAGTATGGAAAAATCAGCATTATTATCCTCCTTTTTATTGTCTCTGAGTTGATTGAATTTTTTATTCCACACAATTCTTTTGTATTTAAGGTTGCTCATTATATTTTCGTTCTAATGATTATCATTCTATTATTCTATTTAACAAAACGAATCAATAAGCACACAACAGATTTAAACGAAACGAATCAACGGCTTAGTACAATTTTTGATACATTAGACGTTGCGATTTGGTCCATGAACCTAAAAACCAATAAACTTTTAATCACTCCTGGAATTGAAAAATTATACGGCTATCCTTTATCTGATTTTTACGAGAATACGGAGCTATGGAAGGAAACCATTCTAGAAGAGGATTCTGATGTGCTTGAGGAAAGAAAGAGAAAAATAGAGAAGGGTGAAGCGGTCACTAGTGTGTACCGTATTCGTCGTCCGAATGGTGAGATTCGTTGGATTCAGGATAGAGGGATTCCAATACTAGATACCAGAGGAACCTTAATCGATTTTACAAGTGTATTATTTGATATTACGATTCTCAGAGAAAGTGAAGAAAGGTACCGTAGCTTGGTGGAAATGTCACCGACTTTTATCGCAATTATCAAGAATGGTAAGCTGGATTATTTGAATCTTGCAGGTTATCAGCTATTGGGTATCTCAGATGATCAGCCGATAAGTAAGGAACCGGTCACAAGATTTATGAGGATTGAAACGATTAGTGATATAAAAAATAGAATGATAAAAGACGATTTTGAGAGAAATTTAATAAGTTATGAGACAGTAATTACTGATATACATGGAAAGGAAATAGCGGTCGAACTTTCTGTATTACCAATCAAGCTTGAAGGACGTCCTGTGTTTCAAATCATTGGTAAGGACATTACGGAGAGGAAAAAAGCAGAAGAAACGATTCATAATATGGCTTATTATGATACGTTAACAGGGTTAGGAAATAGAAATAAACTAAAAGAACAATTAGTTCATGCCACTTCCTTACCTACTAAATTCACTGTTCTGTTTCTTGATTTAGACAGATTTAAAGTAATTAATGATACGAAAGGCCATTCTACCGGCGATTTAATTTTACGTGATGTAGCCCAACGGTTAAATACGATAATTGGAAAAAAAGGCTCCGTGTATAGGCATAGTGGCGATGAATTTATCGTGGTTTTATCTTGCCATGAAGTACAAAAAATTGAGCAAGTAGCAGATTCGGTTCTTCGAGATTTTAATATACCTTTTGAAATTAGTGGAGAAGAGTACTATTTAACAACGAGCATTGGAATTAGTCGCTACCCTGAAGATGGGGAAGATCAGGAGACGCTAATAAAGCATGCAGATACAGCCATGTATTTGGCGAAGGAACATGGGAAAAATAATTATCAATTTTATACCTCTCAGCTTGATGAGATAAAACTAAGGAAATTAGAGTTGGAGAATGGATTAAGAAAGTCCATTGAGTTAAATCAATTCTCGTTATTTTATCAACCTAAATTCCATCTGAAAAGTAAGGAAATTGTGGGTACTGAAGCTCTGTTGCGATGGTTTCATCCAACCTTAGGGGTAGTGTCTCCTATAGAATTTATCCCTCTTGCAGAAGAAACAGGGATGATTGTTGATATTGGAAAATGGGTACTAAAAGAAGCCGTTAGGCAAAATAAAAAGTGGCAAGATACTGGGCTAAAACCAGTATCAGTGGCTGTCAATATTTCGGTTAGGCAATTGCTAGAGGAAGATTTTATTGAATTCGTGGAAAACACTTTAACAGAGTATAATCTAGACCCAAAGTATTTAGAGTTGGAAATTACAGAAACCATCATGCAAGACATTGAGAATTCCATCCTTGTATTAAATAAACTAAAGAAATTGGGTATCAGCATTGCTATTGATGACTTTGGTACGGGCTACTCGTCTTTAAGTTACTTAAAACATCTTCCTATTGATACAATTAAGATCGATAAATCCTTTTTAGATGATTTAGAAAAGGAAGCAGGGACCAATTCTATCGTTAAAGCCATTATTGAAATGGGAAGAACTTTAAAATTTGATGTCATTGCAGAAGGAATCGAAACAGAATTTCAAGCAAAGTATTTAATAAATAACTATTGTGTTCATGGGCAAGGGTATATTTTCAGTAAACCCGTAAGGTCAGAGGAAATTGAAGCCCTGCTAGTGTAAACTTATATTGCAGCCCTGGGCTGCAATATTTTTTTCTAAAGAGCATAACGAAAGGAGCACAAGTTTGAAAAAACAAGGGGTCATATCACTAGGTGAGGCTTTTGTGGATTTTATCTCCCAAGATCAGACGAATACAAATTATAAGCGATTATTAGGAGGAGCGACTGTCAATGTGGCGGTAGGGGCTCGGAGGTTAGGGATTCCTTCTTATTATTTGTGTAAGCTTGGGATGGACGAGACAAGTGTGTTTGTGCAGGATGAAATGAAAAAAGCACAAGTGAATCTATCCTATTGTACTTACCAGGCCTCTAAGAAGATTTGCTCAGTATATGTTCATGTAAATGATCAAGGTGATCGATATTTCCATTCATACATAAATGAAACGCCAGATGACTGGATTACAGCAGAGGAACTCGACAAAGAGCTGTTCACTCAAAGTAAACTATTCTACTTTGGATCAGGAACCCTTTTTCACCCGGTAGCAAGAAAAACAACCAACCAAGCCCTGTCATTTGCTAAAGAAGGGAATTTGCTTATAGCATTTGACACCAATATTCGTTTGAAGCGTTGGGAAAATGAAGAGCAGTGCAGAAAAGTTATTCTCTCTTATGTAAAAAAGGCTGATATCGTTAAAATGGCGGAGGATGAATTACTGTTTTTAACAAAATCGGACACATTTGAGCAAGGACTGGAAAGTATATCAAACATGAATATTCCTTATCTTTTTATTACAAGAGGAAAGAACGAAGCTTTTGCGTGCCATAAAGGTATTCAGGTGAACGTTCCAGGTATCCAAGTTAAAGCGGTTGATACGACGGGTGCAGGCGATGCTTTTATGGCTGCTCTTTTATCTCGATTTTATGACAAAGGAGTACCTGAAAACAAAGCTTTGTTAGAGGAGTATACAAGCTTTGCAAACCTAGCAGGTGCTATGGCAACAACCCAATTTGGATCACTATAGCATAAAAAACGCCAATATCCTGTTTAGATATTGGCGTTAGTCCTTTACTTTTTACTTAGTCTATCAATTTCCACTTCTGGCACTAACGAATTACTCACTTCTTCTACAATAATATCTTTAGCAACCGTGAATGTTGCTGTCCCTTTAATATTCTCTGAAGAAGCACCGACCTTCACTGTATAAACTCCTTTTTCTACTATCCATTGATTTTTCTCTTCATCAAAGGATGCTAGATCTTTCGCATTCAATTCAAACTTTAACAGCTCGCTTTGATTTGGCTTTAACTCTTTTGTTTTTCCAAATGCCTTTAATTCAATTTCAGGTTTTTCAAGCTTTCCGTCTGGAGCCGAAACATAGACTTGAACCGCTTCTTTTCCTGATACTTTTCCTGTATTTTTTATATTAGCAAATACGGTAATTTGATCTTTGAATTTACCTCCCTGATTCACTCGAACATTACTGTAATCAAAGCTTGTATAAGACAATCCATATCCAAATTCATAGGCAGGTTTCACATCAAAGGTTGAGTAATAGCGATAACCAACATAAATGTCTTCTTCATAGACAACCTGAGTAGGGTTCTCTGCTGGTGTACCAGGGAAATTTTCAGATGAAGGAACATCCTCATATTTTACAGGGAAGGTGGTTGCGAGCTTCCCAGAAGGATTCACCGCTCCAGTTAATACATCGGCTACCGCATCTCCTGCTTCCTGTCCTGGTTGCCATGCTAGAAGGATGGAATCCACTTGATCTCTCCAACTTGCTACTTCAACAGGACCACCGATATTAAGGACAACCGCCACTTTCTTTCCAGCATCATGATATGCCTTTGAGACGTTTTGAATCATCGCTTTTTCCGTATCTGTTAGAAGGTAATCACCCTTTACATTTTGACGGTCCACACCTTCGCCAGAATTTCTTCCAATCACAATGACACCAATATCTGATTCACCCTCGATGTTATCAATCTGGTTCGTATCTAACACCATCTCAGGAATGACTGGTATTTCTTTTCCAAAGTCCTCACCCCATGGACTTGGCTTTATTTTGTATTGTTCCATTTGTCTTAACTCACTAATGTAGTTGCTATATTGATTCACAAGGTCTTCATGGAGTGAATATCCTGCATGCTTCAATCCGTCTACAATAGACACTGTATAGGCTGCGTTTACATCTCCACTACCTGTTCCACCCTTTACCGTTTCAATCTGTGCGGTACCAAATAACGCAACTTTGTTTTCTTTTTGAAGTGGAAGTGCATTTTGATTATTCTTTAATAGAACCATCCCATCCGCCGCAGCCTGACGAGCTACTTCGGCATGAGCTTGGAGGTCTGGATTGTCAGAATGGCTATAATTTTTAAAGCTAGGAGATTCGACAACGAAGTTTAAGATGTTCTTAACATTTCGATCCAATAACTTTTCGTCTAAGCTACCGTCTTTAACCGCATTTGCAATTCTTTCTGAGCTTTGAGGGAAACCAGGCATAATCTGATCATTTCCTGCTCTCATTTGGGCAACAGGATCTGTTCCAGCAAACCAGTCCGTCATCACATAGCCATCGTAGCCCCAGTCTCCTCTTAAGACAGTTGTTAACAATTCTTCGTTTTGAGATGCTGGTGTCCCATTTAGCAGATTATAGGAACTCATAACAGCCTTCGGATGAGATTCCTTAACAGCAATCTCAAAGCCTTTTAAATACAACTCTCTTAGAGCTCTTTCAGAAACGATGGTGTCAATGGTGAAGCGATTGGTTTCCTGATTATTTGCTGCATAGTGTTTGATGGTAGCACCTACTCCATTAGATTGGACACCATTTACCAAGGCAGCCGTCATCTTACCTGCAATCAAAGGATCCTCAGAAAAATATTCAAAGTTCCTTCCGGTTAATATGTTACGGTGAAGGTTTAGAGCTGGTGCTAGCAATACATCCACACCGTATTCCTTCACTTCATTTCCTTGTGCTTGCCCAACCTTATTTACTACACTTGTATCCCAAGTGGATGCCAACGAGGTAGCGATGGGAAAGGCAGTGGTATAATACGTTTTTGACTCTCCAGGACGTGTTGGACTAATTCTTAAACCAGCTGGTCCATCGGCATAAAACATAGCAGGAATTCCTAATCTTTCAATGGCTGGTGTTCCTCCAACCGCACCTTGTACGGGAAGTTTAGGAATCGTCATTCCAGGCATGCCCACACCTACCACGAGTTTTGCCTTTTCTTCCACCGTCATAGCGGCGATGACAGAATCAATGGAAGCCTTGTCTACTAATTGTGGCACTTCATTTTGTTTTATTTGTACGGTCTTTGACGCTTCTTGTTCTGCTGCAAATACCCCTGTTTGAAAACTTAATCCCGATAAAGCAATACCTGTTGCTAATGCAATGGAAGTTAATTGTCTTCTGCGTTTCTTCATCTTCTTTAGCATCTTATCCCCCCATAAATACGCAAAATATAATTGGTAACGCTTTCAATAACAATTCTACCAACTAAAGTGTGAATTTTCGGCATTGTTAAAAGGATTATTTTAGTATTACTAGTAATTTTTCAATGCAAAATCTACTGAAAATTGCCATACGACAACATTCACTTTTAATCGACAGAAAGGTATACTTGAAAAAATAGGTTAAAAGTCGGGTGAATACAATGAACTTTACATATGAAATTATCGAAATGAATAAGGACCTGCCGATACATATTTTTCTACACAGTGTTGATTATGTTACGAACCATTGGCATGACAGCATAGAAGTGATCTTCGTGTTAAAAGGGAAAGTAGGAGTTTCGGTTAATGATAAAAGATACGATTTAAATGAAAAGGATATTTTCCTGATCAATGCAAATGATATCCACTCCATACAGCATCAGGAAGATAATTTATTGCTTGCTCTTCAGATCCCCATTCCCGATTTGAAGAAAAATATAAAAGATGCAGATTCTTATTCTTTCTCATGTAAGTCTTTTTTATTTGATGAAAGCCATCAAGGGGAGTTTAATGAGATTCGAGCACTGCTTGCACAAATGATGTGGGTCATTAATAAAGAGGGAGAAGGATATGAGCTACAAATTCAATCTCTTTATTTCCAATTAATTTACTTGTTAACGAAAAATTTCAAAGATGAATCGGTAAAAGAAAGCAAAATCTCAAGTCAAAAGCATATTGATAGACTCTTACGAATCACTTCATATGTAAAGGATAATTTTAAGCAAGAAATAACACTGAACGAACTCGCGCAGATCGAGTTTCTTTCTATTCACTATCTATCTAAGTTTATTCAGAAGCATCTTGGAATGCCTTTTTCGAAGTATGTAGATAGTATTCGACTTGATCACGCGGTTAAAGATATCGTTTTTACTGATATTCCTTTAACGCAAATTGCACTTGATAATGGATTTGCTAGTGTAAAGGCCTTTAACAGAGCGTTTAAGGAATTTTATCATCAGACACCAAGTGAATATCGACGTGCGGTTGAAATGGAACCGAGAAAAACGGATAGTAGCAAAGTGACGCTTGCTAACTATGTTGAAATAGATAAGGATCAAGCCTTTTCAAAGCTTTTTTCGTTTTTACCACAAGAGGATAAATTAATTGAAGTGAATCATAAAGCAGTGATGAAGAAAAAAATTCCTATTAATATGAAAGAGAAAACATCTAAACTGAATCATTCGTGGAAAAATTTAATGACAATCGGGAAAGCGAAAGAAGGTCTCTATACAAGTGTTCAAGAGCAAATAAAGGAAGTGAAAATAGCAACGAACTTTCAGTATCTTCGCTTTCATGGACTGTTTGACGATGAAATGATGGTATACGCAGAAAACGATATGGGTGAATCGGATTATAACTTTTTCTATACAGATCAGCTATTTGATTTCTTAAAAAGCATCGACGTGAAACCATTTGTTGAGCTAGGTTTTATGCCAAGGGATTTAGCTGAAAACCCAGAGGAAACCGTTTTTTATAAAAAAAGCATTATTAGCAAACCGAAGGATATCAATAAGTGGAATTCACTAGTAAGAAATTTTATTTTACATTATGAGAATAAATATGGAATCGAAGAAGTTCAGAAATGGCCTTTTGAGGTATGGAATGAACCCGATTTCGATGTGTTTTGGAGAGGTACCTTTGAAGACTATTGCTATTTCTATAAAAGCACATATGACACAATTAAAAAGCACAACCCTAGCTATAAAGTCGGCGGTCCTAGTATCAATACCGTCAATAGTGACTGGTTACAGGGGTTTTTAGATTTTTGTAGGAATGAGAATTGTATTCCGGATTTTATTACGTTCCATTGTTACTCACATGAAGAAAAAGATATTAATAAGAAAAGAAAATTATTAGACGAGGATTCTTTTGAATTTGGTTATATTTCACGAGACGAGGACTTTTTGAAAAATAAGCTTAAAAGACTAAAGGGCATTTTAGCTGAGAAAAAAATGTCGCAAGTTGAGGTTCATTTAACGGAATGGAATTCAACTGCATTTCACCGGGATTTAACAAATGATACTAGCTTTAAAGCAGCTTTTGTCGTTAAGAATTTACTTGAAAACATTGATGAGATTCAAAGCTTTGGCTATTGGACTTTGACAGACTTCATTGAGGAACAAAGGACAGCCCTCGAAACGTATCATGGCGGCCTTGGATTAATGACAAACAATGGCATTCCAAAGCCTGCCTTTTATGCGTATGAGTTTCTTGGAAAATTAGGCGACGAGCTACTAGTTTCAGGGGATGGCTACTGTGTTACCCAAAATTCTAGAGGATACCAGATTCTTCTTTATCATTATTGTCATTACGACAGATTATATTGTATGAATCAGCATGCAAACATTAATCTAACTGATCGATATAAAGTATTTCTCGATAAAGATGATATTCGAATGATTCTTCAAGTAACTGGTTTGGACAAAGGTTTATATAAAATAAAGCAACACAAAATCAACCGCGAGAGTGGTAGTAGCTATGACCAATGGGTTGAAATGGGAGCACCTATTCAAATGGATAAGGAAGAAGTGGCCTACTTAAAGCAATCTTCCGTGCCTAATAAGTTTATTAGAGAGGTAAGAGTGGAAGGAGAATTGGTTTTTGAAGAAACCCTTCAGCCTCACGAAGTACAGTTAATAGAAATTTTCCCACAACGAACCCTCTAGGCAGGATAAAATACCTGCCTTTTTTTGTTGTAGTTAGTTAATGTAAAAAGTCAATTTAAAAGAGAAATGACAATTTACGGTCTCTCTTTGAGCAAATATCGGATAGTGTAAAGGTTTTCATACACCTATAATGAAGTACATAAGGAAGCGTTTCCAGCGTAAAAAGAAAATGAGTTCATTCAGCACTTATGTTATGTAGTAGTTTTATAGGTCTTTTGAAAGCGCTTAGGTAGTTATTAAAGGGAGGTTAAACAAATGGAAAGTGTAACATGGAATAAAACACCGCTGTTTCGATTAGTTTTTGCGGCTATTTTGGGAGTAGGTACTGCAGTTGCTCCTCTCGTATTACTTGGTTTTGGTCTTATTCAGTTTAATATTATTCGACTTGTTGGAGAGGAAAATGTAACCGCTGTTTACGGAATGGTTGCTGGGATCGGTGGTCTTGCGATTGTGTTTTTAGGTCCTTTAGGAGGGGTGATCGCAGATAAGACTCGCTTGAAGTTTGGTAGAAGAAGAACTTGGATGATCGCAGGAAGTATCGGTGGAGCATTATCCATGCTGTTACTAACATATGCCCCATCTATTCCGGTTTTAGTGGTCGGTTTTTGCTTAGTTCAATTCTTTTATGGAATGGTTTCTCTTTCTTGCTTCGCGATTGTACCTGAACAGGTAGAGCCTGAAAAATTTGGTCGTGTATCTGGACTGATTGGTGCAGCGGCTCCTGCTTTCGTTATGTCAGGTCAAATGATTATGGGTGTGTTTGCAGATTCAACGGTTCAACAGAAATTGGTAGCAATTGCTATTATTCAGTTAATTGGTGGAATTTCAGCTGCTCTACTTGTAAAAGATAACTACTTTGCTGGTACAGCACAAGCCTCAAAGAATACACCAATTTGGAAGCGACTACAAAGCTTCTATCCTAGTTATAAGAAACACCCAACGTTCACATGGGCATTGTTAACAAAACTATTTATCAACGTTTCAAATGCTGGTTTATCATTATTAACTCTGTTTTATATTGCAAGATTCCATCTTGGTGAAGCAGATATCTTTAAATTAATGGCTTATACTGCACCTTCTATTATGTTAATGGTTGTCGCAGGAATACTGGGAGGGTTCCTTTCAGATAAGGTGAAGAAGCAGAAACCTTTTGTTATGGGGGCAGCATTAGTAACGGGTCTGTGTCTTGTTGCATTCGCTTTCTCTAAAGATATCAAATGGGTAATTGTTGGTAACTTTATCTTTAACTTTGGATTTGGTATGTACACGGCTGTTGATAATGCACTAGTTAACCGTATTCTTCCTTCAAAACTGGATGCAGGAAAAGACTTGTCTATTATGAATGTTACCGTTCAGCTATCTTCAGCGTTAGTTAACTTTGCTGCTCCAGCAGTCATTGCACTAGGTGTTGCATGGTTTGGTGGAGACGGATATACATTGTTCTTCTTACTTCTTGCTGGATTCTCTGTTCTTTCAGCATTAGCTGTTATTCCCATTCCGGAAATGGGAGCTCCCATTAAAGGGAAAGAAGATGATTCAGAAGAAATTCCTCATGATAAAGTAGGATAATAAGAGAATTATAAAGAAATAGTTATGGGTTCGGTTTTTAGATCGGGCCCATTATTCTGTTAAATAAATAAGGAGGAAGTATGGTTATGTTAATCGAAAAAATGAATCTTTGGGATAATTGTGATTATGTGTACTTGCAGACTTATATTCTTGAAAATTCAATGGAATTTCAAACGGACCAAACGCGACCAGCAATTATTATCTGTCCTGGGGGTGGATATTTAGGAACATCGGACCGTGAGGCAGAACCGGTTGCTTTACGATTTGCATCTCAAGGCTATCATACCTTTGTGTTACGATATACTACATATTTTAAGGAGTGGGTAAAGGATTTTAATAATCTGCCGACTCCGAATGAACAGTCTGCTTACCCGCAGCCATTATATGATTTAGCACAAGCGGTTTTACTAATTAAAGAACATGCGTCTAAATGGTTAGTGGACCCTGAAAAGATTGCTGTCTGTGGATTCTCTGCCGGAGCGAACTTAGCGGCTAGTATGGGAGTTCAATGGAATAGTGCACTATTAAAAGAAAAATTTAGTGTTGAAAGTGATGTGTTTAAGCCTAGCGCTGTTATTCTCGGATATCCTCTAGTAGATTATCAGCTTATGAAGGAAAAGGTGGACACAGAGGCAGATCAGTTTGCTAAAGGCTTTTGGAATATTGCTAGTAAGGCTGTATTTGGAACGGCCACGCCTACAGAAGAGCAGCTTTTCGAAGTTAGTCCCGTGAATTTCGTTTCTCCTCAAACACCCCCAACCTTCATTTGGCACACAGCAGACGATTCACTCGTCTATGCTGAAAATGCTCTAAGATTCGCAACAGCATTGGCACAAAAGAAGGTTCCTTATGAACTGCATGTCTTCGAAAGCGGAGTACACGGATTATCTCTTTGTGATGAAACAACGGCAAATAATCCAAGTCATTTAAATGAAGATTGCAAGGTATGGTTTGATCTTGCAACAAATTGGTTGAAGAAACAATTTAAATAAGCACCTCAGATCAGAAACGTTCTTCATAACCATAATGAAGAACGTTTCTGAAGCTGAATTAAAAAGAAACGTCTTTCATCCCCTTTTCTTCTATTAAGTCCAACTACTTCATGCTTTTTTCCACACAATATAACCTCAGTTCTATTTCCTCCAGTTACATTTAGAACAAATAACGGCTATTTTAATGTCAAAAAGGGGAAAGCGCAAACTTAAAAATTCTTATATTATAAAAACAATGAAACGCTTTCAACAATACATTATGGTGGAAACGCCCTGAGATAAGGATGGGATATATGGAAAAGACAGCAGTCATTTTTGATTTAGATGGGGTTATTGTCTCTACAGATGAATATCATTATGAAGCATGGAAACAAATTAGCGAACAGGAAGACATTCCTTTTAATCGAGAGATAAACGAAAAATTAAGAGGCGTAAGCCGAATGGAAAGTCTCGAAATTATTCTGAGCAATTCAACTAAGAGTTATAGCGAAAGTGAAAAACTACTTCTAGCTGAACGGAAAAACGAAAGATACCGTGAACTCTTAAACCATCTATCTGTTAAAGATATTTTACCAGGTGTAAGAGAACTTATACTGAACCTAAAAGGTAGAGAAATGAAAATAGCGATCGGTTCCTCAAGTAAAAATACACCATTTATCTTAGAAAAAATAGGAATGGCTTCAAGTTTTGATGCGATTGCAGATGGAAATGCCATTAAAAATAGTAAGCCGGATCCAGAGGTATTCTTACTTGCGGCTGAAAGGCTTGGCGTTCGACCGGAAGAATGTATCGTTATGGAGGATGCGGAAGCAGGGATCGATGCTGCGATTGCTGCAGGAATGAAGGCAGTAGGAATTGGAGCAGCTTCTACCTGTCAGAACGCACATATCGGTGTAGAGGATTTAACTAAGCTCAATATTGAACAATTATTGGAGAGATAAAGGAGAGCAAACGATGATACAAATGGAAAGTAAATACACTCATTTGAAAAATAAACCGTTTTTTTTATCAGATAAAGATATCAATTGGATTGAAGAAACCCTCCAGTCCATGAGTTTACGTGAGAAAGTTGGCCAATTATTCTGTCCTATTGGCAGCTCTGATAAGGAAGAAGAGTTAACTAGATTTATTGAAGAGTTCAAACCAGGTGGAATCATGTACCGTCCTAACGAGGGAGCTAAAATGCAGGAAACTCATCGACTATTACAGAGTCTCTCTCCGATTCCTTTGTTAATTTCTGCTAATTTAGAAGCAGGTGGAAATGGTATTGCAACAAATGGAACGTACTTTGGGAAGCAGTTACAGGTGGCAGCAACGGACAATGAGGATATGGCTTATAAGTTGGGTGTAGTTGCCGGTCGCGAAGGCAGAGCAGTAGGTTGTAACTGGGCTTTTGCCCCTATCGTTGACATTGATATGAACTATCAAAACCCCATTACAAATGTAAGAACATTTGGTTCTGATCCTGAGAGAGTAGCGAGAATGGGAAAAGCTTATATGGAAGGCTTGAGTGAAAGTGGTGTAGCAGCCGCTGTTAAGCATTTTCCAGGAGATGGAGTAGATGATCGAGATCATCATCTTCTATCTTCAGTGAATTCACTGTCACCAGAGGAGTGGGACCAAACATTTGGAATGGTTTATAAAAAGATGATTGAGGCTGATGCAAAATCGATTATGGTAGGCCATATTAAACTTCCTTATTATTCAAAAAAACTTGTTCCAACCATTCAAGACGAAGAGATTATGCCAGCCACTTTAGCTCCAGAGCTTTTAAATAATTTATTAAGAAAACAATTAGGCTTTAATGGACTAATCATTACAGATGCGACTCCGATGCTCGGTTTCACCGTTTCAGAGAAAAGAGAAATTGCTGTTCCAAAAGCCATTGCATCAGGCTGTGATATGTTCCTTTTCAATCGTGATATAAGAGAAGATTATGAGTTTATGATGAAGGGAATCGAAACAGGTATTCTTTCAGTCGAAAGGGTAGATGAAGCAGTAACGAGAATATTAGCTTTAAAGTTGTCTATAGGTTTATACAATCAAAAAGTAGATGGAACACTGGTACCAGGTCAAGAAGCATTATCTGTTTTACAGAGTGATGAACATAAGAAATGGGCAAGCGAATGTGCTGATCAGTCGGTAACGTTAGTAAAAGACACACAGAAATTATTACCGATTAGCCCTAAACAATATAAACAGATCAGATTAAATATTTTAGGTGACCATAGTGGGGGCTTGAAAGAAGGCGCTTCTGTAACTCATTCATTTTTAGAAGCTTTTCAAATAGAAGGATTTGAGGTAGATCTCTTTGATAATAGTAAGGTGAACTTTAAAGAATTGCTTATGAGCGTTCATGATTTGAAACAAAAATATGACCTTGTTGTATATGTGGCAAATCTAGAAACCGCAAGTAATCAAACCACTGTTAGAATTGATTGGATGCAGCCATTAAATGCAAATGCTCCATGGTTTGTAAACGAAATTCCGACCATGTTTATATCGGTAGCCAACCCTTATCATCTTCAGGATGTACCGATGGTAAAAACGTATATTAATGCGTATTCGTCAAATGAGTTTGTCGTTAAGGCAGTGATTGATAAAATTACTGGAAGATCAGAATTCAAAGGAAAGAGTCCAGTAGATGCGTTTTGTGGAAAGTGGGATACTAGACTATAAAAAGAAAGAGTACTAGTTAAAAGGAGACTCTAATCATGAAGATTATAAATTTGAAAACCAACCGTATAACAAACCCTTTGGGATTTGATCTAGGAAAACCAAGACTGTCTTTTATCACCTGTGAAACAGAAGCAAAAAAGCAAACAGCTGCACAGATTCAGGTGGCTTTAGATCATCATTTTTCTAACATCGTGTTCGATAGCGGGAAGAGTCAAGAAATAGACAGTCTTGCTTTTGAACTCCCAATCGAGCTAAAACCGCATACACGCTATTTCTGGCAAGTGACTGTATGGGCAGATAATGGGGATGTGGCAACTAGTGATCCTGCCTGGTTTGAGACAGCAAAGGGTGAGGAGCCGTGGAAGGCTAGTTGGATTACACCAGAGCTTGATAAGAGTATAGAGCCTGTACTAATGAAAGATTTTTTGATTGAAAAAGAAATTGAATCTGCTCGAGCATATGTATGTGGGTTAGGTTTATATGAAATGGAAATCAACGGTGACAAGGCCGGTAATGAATATTTAACTCCACATTTTAATGCTTATCATAAATGGCTGCAATATCAAACCTATGACATTACGGAGCAAGTTAAAACGGGACAAAACAATGTAGAAGTGATGCTAGGAAATGGTCTTTATAAAGGAAGATTTGGTTTTGACGGAGGAACCTCTGAAATCTATGGAGATAAGTATGCACTCCTTTGTGAAATGGTCGTTTACTTTAAAGATGGAACAAGTCAATTGATTCCTACAGACAACACTTGGACGGCGAGAAGAAGTAACATTTTAGAAAGCAGTATTTATGATGGTGAGGTGTATGACGCCACCTTTGATAATCGTACAACCTATAACGTCCAGGAAATTGATTTAGGATTTGATCGATTAAAAGCAAGATTAAGCTTACCTGTTGTGATAAAAGATACGCTTCAACCAATTGAGGTTATTCATACACCTACAGGTGAGACCGTGTTAGATATGGGTCAAAACATGGTGGGATGGATCCAATTTAAAAATAAGACTCCAAGGGGTTCGGAAATTACCTTAGAGTATGGCGAGCTTCTTCAGGAAGGTAATTTCTATCGGGAGAATTTACGTACAGCTCAAGCGAAGTTTACGTATATATCCAATGGAGAAGAAACGGTTGTTAGACCACACTTCACTTTCTATGGTTTCAGGTACGTAAAAGTGTCGGGATGGCAGGGAGAATTGAATCCTGATGATTTTACGGGTTGTGTATTGTACTCAGATATGGACCAAACAGGACATATTGAAACGAGTAATCCGTTAGTGAACCAACTATTTTTGAATGCATTATGGGGACAAAAAGGTAACTTTTTAGATGTGCCTACCGATTGCCCACAAAGAGATGAACGGATGGGTTGGACGGGTGATGCACAAGTCTTTTCAGGAACGGCTTGCTTTAATATGGATTCGTATGCTTTTTTCAGCAAATATGGGTATGATCTTTGGAAGGAGCAAGAGGATAAAGCGGGCATGGTCCCAATGGTGGTGCCTGCTACGAATATAAAGGGTGGCGGTTCAAGTGCTTGGGGTGATGCAGCTACCATTATTCCTTGGAATGTGTATCTGCATTATGGTGATAAAGCCATATTAGAACAACAATTTGATAGCATGAAAGCTTGGGTTGATTATATTAAAAGAGCGGATGATGAATCAGGCTCAAAGAGACTGTGGACGACAGGCTTCCATTTCGGTGATTGGCTAGCTTTAGATGGAGAAAATCCTAATTTTCCTACTGGTGGAACAGAGGTAGGCTTTATCTCATCCGCTTATTATTGCTATTCCGCAGGTTTAGTCGCAAAGGCAGCGAAAGTACTTGGAATGGTCGATGTGTCGATCAAATATGAGAACCTAGCAAATGAGGTAAGAACTGCTATACAGGACGAGTACTTCACAAAAAATGGCCGACTCGCATTAAATACGCAAACGGCATTAATTGTAGCATTATTTATGGAGTTAGTTCCTGAAGAATTTACGGAAAGAATTGCCAATGATTTACGTGCTAAGTTAAAGAATGATGGCAATCATTTAAAGACGGGCTTTGTGGGAACTCCATATTTGTGCAGAGTATTATCTGAAAACGAAAGCAATGACGTTGCTTATACATTGTTACTTAATAAGGACTATCCAAGCTGGTTATATGCAGTGACCATGGGAGCAACAACCATTTGGGAGCGCTGGAATTCTGTATTGCCGGATGGAACAATAAGTGGAACGGATATGAATTCCTTGAATCACTATGCATACGGTTCGATTGTAGAATGGATGTTTAGAAATATGGCTGGGATTAATCCAGTAGAAGATCATCCAGGATTCCGGCATATTACATTAGCTCCACAACCAAACAGCAGAATCAATCAGGTAAAGGCTAGTTTGAATTCTGCCTCCGGTTTATATGAAAGCAACTGGTCAATAGATGAGGAAGGAAACCTGGACTTTGCATTTACGATTCCATTTAATGCAACAGCCACACTTGTCTTACCAGATGCATTAGTACAAACGGTAAAGATTAATGGTCAATTATTAATAGAGACTGGATTATCCGCACACCAAATGAATGAGAATGTGCAGGTAGAACTGGAAAGCGGAGTATGGGAAATTAGTTATACTCCAACGAAAGCTTTTATCGAAAGCTACAGCACAGAATTTGCCTTGTCCGACTTACTCCACAACGAAGAGGCAAAAAGCCTTTTAGTAGAGAAGATACCACAGATTTCTCAATTACCTGAGGATTTGATAGGAAAAGTGGGACATTTGTCTTTGAGAGAAGTAGCGAACAAACCTTTTTTACCAATCCAACGTGAAGTTCTTGACGAATTAGATGGAATATTGGCTAAAGTTCGGGTTCGTTTTGAATAATTATAGATTTACGGAAAGCAGACAACTATTGTCTGCTTTTTTACATGAAAGTATTTGAATTTAATGGAGAAAGGCCGGAGTAACGAAGTCCATCGAGCATATGAAGATCATTTGAAGTAGAAAAGCTTTAGGCAAATGAAGTTCATCGAGTATATGAAGATCATTTGAAGCAGAAAAGCAGGAGCAATTGAAGTTCATCGAGCTGATGAAGATCATTTGAAACAGAAAAGCCGGAGCAAACGAAGTTCATCTCACACATGAAGGTCATTTAAAGCAGAATAGCAGGAGCAATTGAAGTTCATCGATCATATGAAGATCATTTGAAGCAGAAAAGCTGGAGCAATAGAAGTTCATCGAGCAAATGAAGATCATTTGAAACAGAAGAGCAGGAGCAAATGAAGTTCATAAAGCATATGAAGATCATTTAAAGCTGATAAGCCGAAGCAAACGAACTTCATCCCGCATATGAACATGTTTAGAGGGTGGTAGATACATTTGTGAAAGGTCACTACGACTCCAACTTAAGTATAATTATCCGAACTGTTCACCTTTTCCGGTCGAATCCAAAAGGTCCCTGAAACTAAGAAAACCCCACTAACCAAAAACACAGACATAATTCCAGCTGAGGCACCAATCACGCCAAAGAAAAGAGGAGCAATCAGCTGTGAGAGGCGATTCGTGGTTAGGCGTAGTCCGAGAACTTCGCCGGTCCTTGATTTAGGTGACGCATTATACGTCGTTGTCATGGAGAGAGGTTGACCACAACCCAAGCCCAATCCCATAAGGGAGCTCAAAATGCCCATAAAAATCACATTCTCTGAAAAAGGCATAAGCAGAAACGAGGTTCCAGCAACAATGATAGAGATAAGCAGGATCCTGTCTCTACCCAACATATCTATTAATTTCGGTAAAAATACACGCACAATAATCATCGCTAATCCTTGAACAGCAATAATGATTCCTATCGTCGAATCAGACAGTTGGAAGCTTTTTGCATACAAAGGAAAATACGCAACAAAAATATCCCTTGAGTACAATACTAGGGCACTTGAAAATAAGGCTTTTTGTAATAATGGATTTTGTAATAGCTTGATAGAAGAAAGCATTCCATAATGATTAGCAGAAGCTTGCCTTTTGATTACTGGCAGGAAAAAGGTAAAAATCACTGGCACGATCCCAATAAGAATGGAAAGCAAAAAAGAAAAAGAATAAGAGATATGCTCCGTAACAAATCCTCCGATGATAGGCCCAATTAATGCTCCTGTTGCTACTGCCATGCCAAGCATACTAAAGTAGTGGTCACGATTCTCTTTTGTTGCACTATTTCCAAGAACATTCTGTAAGGAGACAGGGATAAATACACTTCCAATTCCTACAAAAAACTGGCTCACAAACAAGGCCCACATGCTTGGGAAAGTCAATGGAATAGCCATCCCCACAAGTATTGAACATAACCCGATAAATACAGGAATGCGATCTCCGAGTTTATCCGCTAGTTTACCGGCTTGAATCGCAAAAATGAGAGGAAACAAGGCAAAGGCTGCCGTAAGGATACCTATTTCAAGGGGAGAAGCTCCGAGCTCTGACGCATATAACGTGATAACAGGTCTCGTCATATTGATAACGGTCTGAAATCCTAATGTAATGATAAATACAATTCTTAAAACCAACCCAATCACCTCAATCTGAAAAAACATCACTGCGATCTAAGACATACTTTAAGTATACTGTTCATTTTACAGAGTAAAAATTAGGAAAATCCTATCAAGAATGATAATTAAAATGAATCCACTTCTATCTGTCTTAAAAATGTGTACACAATCGTAAAAATAACTCACTATCGTTGAATGGTAGATAGAGATTAAAATATTTTTATAGGAGACCGGTCCCTTTATAATTGAAAGCGCTTAAAAAATATCTGAGAGGAAGTGCTGTGTTGAAAAAATCCCGTCTTTCTAGAATAGGGAGAAAGTCACTGTCCGTATTGCTTATTACTTCGTTAACAGCGAGTATGGTTGGGTTTAAAGCTCCAGAGAAACAGGCAGAAGAGAACAACTTATTTAAACATCAAGTGGGTGGGGTATTTGATGGAATGCCGTTGTTTGACGGTGTACCTGACCATCTAGATGAGTATGTTGATGCTTATTTTGAATATACGGGTCTAGAAGGACCAGCTGTTTATGCAACAGGTTCTAGAAACCATTACACCTTACAGCGTGGTCCGAATGCAGGTAAAGTGATTCCTGGTGCTCTTTCAGCAGCAGATAATGTCCAAGGGGTATCAACGGATTTCCCTGCGTTAGTAGGAATGGGGCAAACCTGGAACAAAGAACTTCTTACGGATATTGGTAAAGTAGTAGGAAGTGAAAAAATTAGTACATTAAAAGTGAAGCAAGGGGAGTCAAATATTCACGGTGGAACAGATCCTTCTGCGACGGTTGCATTTACGGTTGTGAGCGATATGAGAATTAATCCGTTAAGCGGTCGATTTGACGAAGGGTTTTCAGAGGATGTTCACATGGCTTCTACGATGATCGATAATATGGCAGCAGGACTTAGTGGCACGGATCAGGAACAAAGTGAAGATGGCTTTTGGATGCGTGCAGCTGTTGGAACGAAGCATTACTCCGTATATAATGCCCAGTGGTTCCGTCAAACGGCGAATAATAGTGCTGGTGCCAGATCTATTTTTGAATATCAGACAAAAAGTCCATTAAAAGCATTAAGTTCAGGTTCAGTTGCTGGGGTGATGACGTCATTTGGACGTACGAATGGAATTCCAAACATTCTATCACCTTACCAAATTCATGCTAATAATCACTCGAAATACGGTGTTTACAGCTCTCCGGACTTTAATGGAGATGCCCACGTATTCGGAGCCAATGCGCAAGGAAATGGTTATGATACTCAATATGCGACGGATCGAACGGCTGCAACCATCTTAATGATTTTAGCTGATGCAAATGCCGGACGTCCTGGACCAAATCCTCAAAATGCATTGGACGATGTTGCAGCTGTAGTTGACGCAGTTGAAGAAGGGAAATACGGTGTGACAAAAGAGGATTTAATTGAAGCGGCTCGTTCACATGTGAATCAAATGGTTCGAGTGGGTATTTTTAATGAAGTAGATGAAAACGGAATTCCGAAGAACTATCCGTTTGCTCAAGAGGCGAAGGATGTTAGGGAGGAACTAGCTACATATAGTGATCCTGAACATCAAGAAGTTGCTTTACAGGCTGCACAAGAAAGTATTGTCCTTCTAAAAAATGATGGGGCACTACCACTCGAGAAAAACAAGAAGGCTTCAGTTTCTGGAGTGTATGCAGATTCAAGGTTTAAAACCACTTACTCAGCAAGGACGACACCAAATATTGATAACTCTGGAATCTCACCACTATTGGCTATTATCAAGGCAAATGGTTCGAATAATGTTTCCTATGACCCAGCGGTGGAAGTGGTTTCATTAAAATCAAAGCTGAATGGCCAGACGGTTACAGCGGATGAAAATGTTGCAGATGTAGCAAAGGGTTCTCAGCTTGTAACAACATCTGAGCCATTAGATAAAAATAACCCGGCGCACCTATTTGAAGTATATGATTGGGGTCAAAAAGGGTATAGCTTACGTTCGGTATTAAACGGAAAATGGGTGACCTCGCCTACAACTGGTAATGTATCTGTTGAAAATACAAATGCAACGCCATTAAACTTAACCAATAATGACTGGGATCTTGCCCAAATGTTAGGGAATACAAGTGCGATTCCACCAACCATTCGAGTAGAGGAAAATGCTGATCAAACCGTTTCCCTTGTGGCAAATGGATACAGAACTGGATTCTCAGGTGATTTCACAAATTGGTATTATTCTAACGGTCGAGTGGTTACAACTGGTTCTGATGGAAAATTGAAGACAGCGGCATCAACTATTGGAAATGCTGCCAATGTAACCAATCGTAATGATGATGTGAAGTTTGAACAAACAGTCGTAAAAGAAGTAGGATCTGAAGCAGTAAAACGTGCGAAAACAGATGACTATGCTGTTGTGTTTGTGGGTGCTATTCCACGTCATAGTGCGGGAGAAGGCAATGATCGCTCTGACTTGAATATGGGAGATGCAGATTACGAGTTGGTAGAGAAAGTATCGGCTGCTTTTGCTGCGGAAGGGAAAAAGACAGTTGTTGTTGTAAAATCTAGCTTCCCAGTAGGGATGGAGCCAATTCAAAATAACCCGAACGTTTCAGCAATTGTTTATCAACCATATGGAGGTCAGTATGATTCTTATGCGTTAGCTCAAGTGCTATATGGAGACTATGCTCCAACTGGACGTCTTTCTTCAACATGGTATGCAGATATGTCTGCATTCCCAGAAATCAGTAAGTATTCTATTCCTGAGGGAAATACAACTATTGCATTGGATGACATTGATCCAAGATTTACGTTGGATATGACAAATGCAGATCCAATTGAACAAGAATTAACCTACATGTATACAAAGGCTCCTGTCACATACCCATTTGGTTACGGCCTATCTTATAGTAACTTTACGTATAGTGACTTTAAAGCACCAAAGAAGGCTTCTGAGGGTTCTCCTTTTGAGGTATCAGTTCAAGTGAAGAATGAAGGAACGGTAAATACTTCTGAGGTCGTTCAGCTATACGGAAAAATTAAAAAATCTGCTTATGGGGAATATGCCCCTCAAAAGCAACTCGTAGCTTTTGAGAAGGTATCCTTACAAGCTGGTGAAACAAAGACAGTTACACTTACGGTCGATCCGAAGGACTTAGCTATTTGGGATGTAAATGCTGGGGATTTCCTTGTAGAGGAAGGAAACTATGAACTTATGATAGGATCTTCTTCTGATGATATTAAAGCAGAAAGTACGATTGCAATGGATGGGAAGTCACTTGCGGCTTTGCCAACAAATAAACCTATTAATGTATTTGACCACTCATTTGCATCAAATGAAGTTGTCTATCATGAAGTCTCCAAAGCTAGAACGGCCGAAAGCTTAAAAGCAGAAAAGGTTGTTGGTGAATATCATGCCGTCCGTTCGAAACAAGACGGATCCTGGGTAGCTCTACCAAAAGTAGTGCTTACAGGTTCGACGAAAGTAACAGCGAGCGTTGCTTCAGACGTGGCAGGAGGAAAAATTACTTTGCATGCTGGTGCTGTCAATAGCGAACCTTTTGCTGAAATAGAAGTTCCGAAAACTGGAAAGAACACTTATACAATTGAAAATGCAGGTGTTACGGTAAATGAATTGGGATACAAAGATGTAACCGTTGATCTAAAGGGGAAATTGCCAAAAGGTCAAAATACAGTATATGTCGTGTTCCATGCACCAGATCTTCGAATTGATAGCCTGAAATTTGAAGTAGCTCAGTCAGTAAAGAAATAAATCTTAGAAAGAGATCACAGCCGTTCTTGACGGTTGTGATCTCTTTTTGGTATGACCTAAAAAAAGCAGACATCAACCAAAAAGATAGCGTTTTCAAAATATTGAAAAACTTAGTAAAATGGAAGTACTGAAACAATGAATTATTTCTCCTCCTGTTCTTCTTCAATTAACAATCAAGTAGATGTCCTCCAACATAATTTTGACTATCCAGAAATCTATTTAACCCGTATATATTCAATCTCTGTAAATATTCTATGGATAAGGAGTTGAAAAATGTTATGGTTAACGCTCCCATTTTCGAACTTGAGTGTAAGGTATTAACAGAAAAGGAACTTACACAAAGAAAACAATCACTTCTTCTTAGTCTCCGCATGCTTGATCGTGAAGCGTTTCTTCAAAAAATAGAGGAATTTAATTGTTCTATGATAGAGCGGAGATTAGATCCCGAAGTAGTAAAAGGAAAAATGCTTAGACTTATTTACCTAAGTATGGAAGTAGCTAAAGAAAGTCTTTGGAATAAAGGATATTTGCCTCATCAGGAAGTTGCCAACATACACTCAACGATAGAGCTATGTCATTGGTTTCAACAGCAGATGCAACAAATTTTTCTATGGGTAAAGAACAATCAGATTAAGCCTAAACATATCGCCATTGAGCGTGCCTTGCGTTTTATTCATTTAAATTATGAAAAAGAACTTAGCCTTCAAGAAGTGGCAGAGCATTCAAACATGAGTAGCACCTATTTTAGTGTGTTATTTAAGGAACAAGTGGGAGAGTCATACATAAAGTACGTCACAAAAGTGAGGATTGAACAGGCAAAGAAATTGCTAAAGAACGGAGCGAAAGTAAACGAAGTTAGTGAAAAAGTGGGCTATTATAATTATCGTCACTTCTCGGAGTTATTTAAAAGACATGTGGGAATGACACCAGGCATTTATAGAGATAGACAATCACAAGCCTAGTGACAAGAAAAATAGAGCTGTCCATGGTGACAGCTCTTAAAATTTTATTATTTACTAACAATTTTTTGTTTTTTATGCAAATTGTGTTTGGTGCCCCAATCATGCATAGCTCTTAATATGGGCTCTAAGCTTTTCCCATAATCCGTTATCGAGTACTCCACCTTTGGCGGGACCTGTGGGTAAACGACACGTTGCACAATGTCTTCCTCTTCTAAATCACGTAATTGATTCGTGAGCATCTTCTGTGTGATTCCAGGCATATTTCGCTTTAATTCACTAAATCGTTGAGTTCCTTTTGTTAAAAGGTGTAATAAGATAATGGGTTTCCATTTTCCCGTTAAGATTCCTAAAGCGTCGTCGACACGACATAATTCAGGCTTTATTTCCAATCTCATTTCCTCCTTTATGAAAAAATTAACTGGCTATATAAAGGTGAGTGCTAAAGCAATAGTATACATTTTGATACTATACCACTTTTAAGTGCGTACTTAACAATCATTTGACTCCGATTATAATAATTATAGTTAGGTAGTTAGTGTAGCTAGCCCGGCAAAGAAGGAAATAAAGGAGAGAATGTAAATGAATGTTTTAGTAGTAAAAGCAAATAACCGCCCTGCGTCTGAGGCGATTTCTAGTAAGATGTACGAAACGTTTATGGCGGAGTTAGAAGGGAAAGACGTAAACGTTACTACTTATGATGTGTTTGAAGAGGATACACCTTATTTTGGTCAAGAACTTTTTGATGCATTTGGTAAGGTTCAAAATGGTGGAGAACTTACTGACGTTGAATCAAGTTTGTTAGCTGCGAAACAAAAAGCAATGGATTTACTTTCAAGCACTGATGTTGTTGTTTTTGCGTTTCCGTTATGGAACTTAACAATTCCTGCAAAGTTACAAACGTTTATTGATTATGTATTCGCAGCTGGTTTTGCATTTAAATATGATGCTTCTGGAAACCTAGTAGGCTTAATGCCAGAAAAGAAAGCAATCTTCTTAAATGCACGTGGAGGAGTTTATTCAGCGCCTGAAGCAGCACCGATGGAAATGGCTGTTAACTATATGCGTAATGTATTCGGTGGAGTGTTTGGAATGCAGATCATTGATGAAGTTATTATTGAAGGACATAATGCTATGCCAGATAAAGCACAAGAAATCATTACTGCAGGTTTAGAAGAAGTAAAGGCATCTGCACGCCGTGTAGTTGAGTTAGCATTAAAAGCCTAATTATAGGATTACACCTAGAAAACCCTTGCGATTAGCACAAGGGTTTTCTTTGATATATTGAGAATTTATTTTAGCTGTTACTATTCTCTTTTTTTACAATATCATTAACCACTTCTTCAATAGTTACATTTCCTAATACCTTTTCTAAAGCAAATTGAGCGGCTGATAATATTGGAGTAATCGAATCTTGAATGTTTCTGCCTACTGGACAATCCGGGTGTGGATTATCATGTAAACTGAATAATTCTTTTTCCTTAACCACATCGACTGCTTTATAAACGTCAAGTAATGATATGGTAGCTGATTCCTTCGCTAGTTTCGCTCCAGCAATTCCTGGTTGTACTTCTATTAGTCCAGCTTTTTTGAGCATCCCCATAATTTTTCTGATCAAAGACGGGTTGGTGTTGACGCTCCCAGCTAAGAATTCTGATGAGCTAATTCCGTCTTTATTTAATTCAATAAGAGTTAATATGTGAACCCCAAC
This sequence comes from Robertmurraya mesotrionivorans, assembly GCF_050971805.1. Classification (NCBI taxonomy): domain Bacteria; kingdom Bacillati; phylum Bacillota; class Bacilli; order Caryophanales; family Bacillaceae; genus Robertmurraya; species Robertmurraya mesotrionivorans. The sequence goes on from NZ_JBPCCH010000004.1 coordinate 301,714, forward strand.
AGTAAAACGACTACTAATGGACATTTCATGCACCTGCCTCATTATTATTAAACTATATATCATAGTAATCATGTATTTAGTTTGAATACAACGTATTATACCTTATCATTCGTAAAAAATAAAAAAGGTTTTGTTGACAAAATAGTTAGAAGTATCTATTATAAATACAGGTATTCAAATTAAATACAGGTAATCAATAATATATAAGTGGAGGTATGAAAAAATGAAATTATTAGTAACCGGTGCAACAGGAAAACTAGGAACGAAAGTGGTAGAAATTTTATTAAAAACAGTACCAGCCAATCAACTGGCTGTAAGTGTTCGTAACCCAGAGAAAGCGGAAGGGTATCAAACTCGTGGAGTGGAAGTTCGCCAGGGAGACTTTGACCGTCCGGAAACATTAGATTCTGCTTTCGCAGGTATTGACAGACTTCTACTCATCTCTGCTGATGGAGATAATGACACAAGAATTAGACAGCATTCGAATGCGGTAGCTGCTGCGGAGCGTGCTGGGGTTAAATTTATCGCTTATACTAGCATAGCGAATGCAATGGAAAGTAAAAACTTCCTAGCTCCAACTCATAAGGCAACAGAAGAAGCAATTATTAAAACGGGAATTCCATATTCTTTCTTACGTAACAATTGGTATTTAGAGAACGAAAGCTCAAGCATTCAAGGGGTACTTGCAGGCGCTCCTTGGGTAACTTCAGCAGGAAAGGGAAGAGTAGGCTGGGCATTGCAACAAGACTATGCAGAGGCAGCAGCAACTGTACTATCTGGGAATGGTCACGAAAACACAATCTATGAATTATCTGGAAAGCTATTAACGCAGGAAGAAATTGCGTATGCTTTGGGTACAGTTTTAAATAAGGAAGTACCTGTACAACAAGTGGACGATGCTACTTATGCTGATATCATGAAAGGTGCCGGGGTACCAGATTTCCTTATCCCTTTCCTAGTGAACATCCAAAAAGATATTCGCGAAGGAACACTAGAAGTTGAGAGCAATGATTTCGAAAAACTTCTTGGGCGTCCAGCTACATCCATTACTGAGGGATTAGGTGAAATTGTTAAAAGTATCTCTTAGTATATTTTAATAAAAAGGGGGTTCAAAACTCCTAGCATTTGCAGTGCCGTTTAAGCTGGTCGATAAATAGCTGCTGATTCCCGCATCTAGGATCAAGAGGGTCCGCACTTTTTGGTTGAGGCATCTGGTTAAGCACCAACTGATAAATAGACGGAGAAATTCCGCTTAATTAGTAATTTTTATGAAAAAAAGCTTCAATAGACGGAGAGATTCCGCCTATTGGCTAGAAAAATTTGAAAAGGGGAGATTCTGCTTTGCATAAGCGGAAAAACTCCCCTTATTTACCCCGAAACGTGCTCCATTCTGCATCTAACCGGAAATTCTCCGCTTATTTTACTTTTGTTGATTACTCGATTAATGACAAATCATCTTTTTTAAAAGGGTGTAGTTTTAATTTTTTATATACCAAAAATGATGCCCATACGACTATCATTTTGGCACGAATTTTAAGAAAAGCACTTCAAAACGGACCCCTCAGATAGTATCTTGAGGGGTCCTTCATTTTTAAGGCAGTTAATGGAGTTTACACTTTAATAAAATTCTCAACAACAAAAGCAGACATACCAATCGCAATTGAATATTTACCAAGTTTCGAGAAATCTAGTTGGAATTCGTTTTGGTGATAAGCAAGGGAGTGATTTTCAATTGTTGAAAGAATGGGTTGCTCGATCCATTCTTTAGCCATCGATAACCGATTGCCTATGATTACCTGGTCAGGATTAAAGGTATTAATAATATTGTTGATTCCATATCCAAGGTAAGCACCTATCTCTGTAAATAAATTCTGAGCATTTTTATCTTCACTGTTAGCTAATTGTATTAAGTTTTCAAGCGAATTCCTATTTTCTCCAGCCTTCTCCAACAGGGCCTGTTCAGAAGCATAAGCTTCCCAGCATCCTCTGCTGCCACAATTACATGGCTTTCCATTAATATCAATGATCATATGGCCCATCTCACCAGAAAAACCATTTTTCCCTTGGTATAGTTCTTTGTTTAAAATAATTCCTACACCAATTCCAATTCCTGCACTAATATAAATGATGTTTTGATAATCTTGACCAATACCAAACTGTTGTTCACCAAATGCGCCAGCATTCGCTTCGTTTTCAATGATGACGGGAACTTGGAATAAGTCCTCAAGATCCTTTTTTATTTGAGTGTTTTTCCATCCTAAATTGGGGGCTAACAGAACAGAACCTTCTTTGTTAACTATTCCAGGTACACCTACTCCTATCCCGACAATTCCATATCTACTGCTAGGCATCTCGGCGATTAATGACTGGATCATTTCCTTTACAATCTCGATGGTAGCAGCATAGGGGGTTTTTTGAACAGTCTGATTTTTTTCAATTACGATATTCCCTTTTAAATCAGTCAGTACACATAATACATAGTTCACTCCGATATCAATTCCAATGGAATATCCAGCGATTTTATTAAAATGGAGAATAACAGGGCGACGGCCACCACTAGATTCCCCAGGACCGGATTCATAAACTAAATCTGCAGCTAATAATTCATTTACTAAAGAAGAAACGGTTGCTTTATTTAATCCAGAAACTTGAGCAATGTCAGCTCTTGAAATGGGCTCTTTTTCCATAATCAACTGTAATACGAGGGCTTTGTTATTTTTTTTCACAACTTGTTGATTCCATGTAATGGTTTCCAATACTAAAAACTCCTTGTTTGATAGTAAATATATTTTAACACAAAAACTTTGTTTATTGGGTATACAAACTTAGATGATAGGTGTTATAATCAACTTAAGTTAGTCAAGAATGTTGTAAGGAGGAACCTTCTACTTATTAGAAATGAATCCGTTTACAATCTGTCTTTGACATATACATACTAATATTTACACCTCAGAAGATGATTTTGGTAAGTATTTCAATTTATAATACATTTCATTTACGAGAGTAGGGAAGAAATGGCTAAGAATATTCTTTTCAATGCGCATCATTCACCAATTGGAGCGTTTTCTAGTTTTACACTTGGTTTTTATGGTAATGGAGGGGGATTGGATCTAGAGCTAGGACGATCACCAAGAAAAAGTGTTTATGTCGGAGTTGAATCTAGTGAACAGGAAGGAACATACGATGCACTACCTTTCTTTGAACTAGTAGATGATGAAAGTAAGCGCTATGATATTGAAAATATGGATCCAAATCCAGATAAACCTCGTATTATTCGTCCATATTCAAAGGAAGAAATCCATCGCCATTTTCAGTTAGGAACTGACACTTGGGAGGCAGGAGATTTGAGTTTTACAATATATACTCAAGTTGAATCTGTACCTGACCCTTCATCCGCAACAGACGAAGAATTAAAGAAAGCGATCATTCCAGCTGTTTGGGCAGAGCTTACCATTGATAATACAAAAGGTAGCAAAAAGCGTCGTGCATTTTTCGGGTATCAAGGAAGTGACCCATACAGTTCTATGCGACGTTTAGATGATGCGTGTGATGGCATTGTAGGTGTGGGCCAAGGCCGTTTAACGGCTATTACAACGAATGATTCTGAAGTGAAATCAGCTTTACACTTTAGTTTAGAAAATATACTAACCACTCCTTTTGAGGAAAATTGGAGCTTTGGATTAGGCCCTGTCGGTGCTCTCGTAATGGATGTTCCCGCAGGACAAAAACGAACTTATAAGTTTGCTATATGCTTCTATCGAGGTGGCTATGTAACGGCTGGTATGGATGCCTCGTATTATTACACAAGATATTTTCCGAATATCGAATCTGTTGCTGCTTATGCATTGGAGAAGGCTGAGGATTTTGTCAGTCGTGCGAAGCAGGCTAATAGATTGGTAGATGATGAGAAATTGTCAGACGATCAAAAGTTTATGATGATTCATTCGATTCGAAGCTATTATGGCTCTACTCAATTACTAGATACCAATGGTGAAGCTTTTTGGGTAGTAAATGAAGGGGAATATCGTATGATGAATACCTTTGATCTGACAGTAGATCAAATTTTCTTCGAATTAAAAATGAATCCATGGACAGTGAAAAATGAGTTAGACATGTTTGTCAGTCGTTTTAGCTATGAAGATAAAGTTCGTTTTCCAGGAGAAGAAACAGAATATACAGGTGGAATTAGTTTTACCCATGATATGGGAGTGGCCAATACCGTCTCTAGACCACACTATTCTTCTTATGAGCTATATGGATTAGATGGATGTTTTTCTCATATGACGTATGAACAGTTAGTGAACTGGGTGTTATGCGCGTCCGTTTATGTGGAACAAACTGGAGATAAACAATGGTTAAAAACTAATTTAGATATATTTGTTCGGTGCTTTGAAAGCATGCTTAATCGTGATCATCCTGAACCAGATAAGCGCGATGGCATTATGGGGCTTGATTCTTCACGTGTCATGGGTGGAGCTGAAATTACTACGTATGATAGTTTAGATGTTTCGCTTGGTCAGGCAAGAAATAATATATATCTAGCAGGGAAAACATGGGCTTCGTATGTAGCGTTAGAAAAGCTATTTAGAGAAAACGGTCTAGTGGAGAAATCAAAAGAGGCTGGAGCGCATGCTGAAAAATGTGCAGCAACCATTGTCTCTCATATCACTCCTGATGGGTATATACCAGCAGTAATAAAAGAAGGAAATAACTCGAAAATTATCCCTGCGATTGAAGGACTAATCTTCCCATATTATACAAATAACAAGGATGCCTTAGATCACAATGGCCGTTTTGGTGCCTATATTCAAGTGTTAAAGACACATTTGAAAACCGTTCTAATGGAAGGAGTTTGCTTGTTTGAAGATGGTGGATGGAAAATTTCCTCTACTAGTAATAATTCTTGGCTAAGTAAGATTTACTTATGTCAGTTTATTGCCCGCGAAATTCTTGGTTTGGAGTGGGATGAAAGAGGAGCCCAGGCAGATGCTGCCCATGTAAAATGGCTGACACATCCAACATTATCCGTTTGGAGCTGGAGTGATCAAATTATTTCCGGAAAAATTTCAGGAAGCAAGTATTATCCACGCGGAGTCACAAGTATTTTATGGCTTGAGGAGAGTAAAAAAACGGTACCATTAAATAAGGTTACACAACAAGCCTAATAAGGCATTCTAGTTTATATACTTAGTTTGTTTTATATATAAACTATCTTAATAGAAAAGAAGTTTCAAAAAAATTAATACCTTTAGGAGGAATAACCATGGCATATTTCGAATCAATTAACAAAATTCAATTTGAGGGTGCAGCATCAAAAAATCCGTTAGCATTTAAGTATTACAATCCCGAAGAACTTGTAAACGGTAAGAAAATGGAAGAAATTCTCCGTTTCTCTGTAGCTTATTGGCACACGTTTACCGCTGACGGTTCAGATCCGTTTGGTGTGGGTACAGCTCTTCGTCCTTGGAACCATTTAAGAGGGTTGGATTTAGCCAAAGCACGAGTGGAAGCTGCTTTTGAGCTTTTTGAAAAGCTCAATGTGCCATTCTTTGCTTTCCACGATGTGGATATTGCTCCAGAAGGAAGAACCCTAAAGGAAACCAACGAAAATCAAGATGTGATTGTTTCCATGATCAAGGAATATATGAAAACAAGCAAAACCAAATTGCTTTGGAATACAGCCAATATGTTCACTAACCCAAGATATGTCCATGGAGCTGCTACTTCTCCTAATGCAGATGTATTTGCCTATTCTGCAGCCAAGGTGAAAAAAGCGCTAGAAGTTGCAAAAGAGCTGGGTGCCGAGAACTATGTGTTTTGGGGAGGACGTGAGGGATACGAAACACTCCTTAATACGGATATGAAGCTCGAACAGGATAATTTGGCTCGATTCTTCCATATGGCAGTGGATTATGCGAAAGAAATTGGTTTAAATGTTCCATTCTTAATTGAGCCAAAGCCAAAAGAGCCTACGAAACACCAATATGATTTTGATGTAGCTACTGGTCTTGCATTCTTGCAAAAACATGATTTAACTGATTATTTCAAGTTTAATATTGAAGCAAATCATGCCACTTTAGCAGGTCATACCTTTGAGCATGAACTAAGAACAGCTCGTATTAACGGAATGCTTGGCTCTGTAGATGCGAACCAAGGTGACACACTACTTGGTTGGGACACAGATGAATTCCCAACAGATTTGTATACGAACACATTAGCCATGTACGAAATTTTGCAAAACGGGGGCTTAGGAAGTGGTGGATTAAACTTCGATGCAAAAGTGAGAAGAGGGTCATTTGAATCAGAGGATCTTTTCCATGCACATATTGCAGGTATGGATGCTTTTGCCATCGGTCTAAAAGTTGCCAATAAACTAATTGAAGACAAAGTGCTTGATGGTTTTATTGAAGAACGCTATAGCAGCTATACAAAAGGAATTGGATTAGAAATCGTAGAAGGAAGAACCAACTTCCGTGAACTTGAAGCGTATGCTCTTCAATTAACAGAAATCAAAAATACATCAGGTAGAACAGAGCGCCTAAAAGCTATTATTAACCAATATTTATTAGAAACTCTTTCAAGTGTAACTGTTTAATAACGATCAATAGAATGGTGAAACATGTGCTGGCAGTATATTTACTCCAGCACATTTTCATAGAAAGGATGATATAGATGAAATACGTGATTGGTGTTGACCTCGGTACGAGTGCGGTAAAAATATTACTTGTTAATCAGAATGGTGAGGTTTGTAATGAAATAACGAAATCTTACCCTCTCATTATTGAAAAATCAGGATATAGTGAACAAAACCCGGAAGAATGGGTAGAAAAAACGATATCAGGTTTAACTGAACTTGTTGAACAGTTTGACGGTGACATTGAGGATATTGAAGGTCTCAGTTTCTCAGGTCAGATGCATGGTCTAGTATTACTAGACGAAAACAATCAAGTATTAAGGAATGCAATTTTGTGGAATGACACGAGAACAACGAAACAATGTAAGGACATTTACGAGGTTGTCGGGCAACAGACGGTATTAGAATTAACTAAAAACCCTGCGTTAGAGGGCTTTACTTTACCAAAGATTCTTTGGGTAAAAGAACAGGAGCCGGAAATTTTTCACCAAGCTTGTACGTTTCTGCTTCCAAAGGATTATCTCCGTTACCGGATGACAGGAAATATCCATATGGAGTACTCTGATGCGGCAGGTACATTATTATTAAACGTGACAAAACGTGAGTGGAGTAAAGAAATGTTAGAAGTCTTTGGTCTTTCCTCTACTTTCTGTCCCCCATTAGTAGAATCACATGCGTTTGTAGGTACGGTGACAGTTGAACTTGCAAAGGAAACGGGGTTATCGGAGGCTACAAAAGTATTTGCAGGTGGGGCGGACAACGCATGTGGCGCCATCGGATCAGGGATTTTGTCTGAAGGAAAAACTTTATGCAGTATTGGTACCTCAGGTGTCGTTCTATCCTATGAAGAAAGAAATGATTTAGATTTTCAAGGGAAGGTTCACTATTTTAATCATAGCGAAGAAAATGCCTATTATACGATGGGTGTGACTCTTGCAGCTGGCTATAGTTTAAGCTGGTTTAAAGATACGTTTGCAAAGGACGAGGCATTTGATCGATTTTTAGATGGAATTGAAAATGTACCGGCCGGTAGTAATGGATTACTCTTTACTCCGTATATCGTCGGGGAAAGAACGCCACATGCGGATTCAAATATCCGAGGCAGTTTTATTGGTGCGGATGCGGCTCATGAACGTCAGCATTTTGTTCGTGCAGTCCTTGAGGGAATCACCTTTTCATTAAATGAATCAATCGAAATCTTCAGAAGCAGTGGAAAAAAGATTGATTCAATCGTCTCTATCGGTGGGGGAGCAAAAAGTGATGTATGGTTGCAGATGCAAGCAGATATTTTTAATGCAAAGATTGAAAAGCTTTCGAGTGAACAAGGTCCCGGAATGGGAGCAGCCATGTTAGCGGCCTATGGATGTGGCTGGTATTCATCGCTAAAGGAGTGTGTGGAAGAATTTATTCAAACATCCAAAACATATCTTCCTATTGAAGAAAATGTGAAAGCTTATAGAAAATTATTCGCTATTTATCAACAGGTATATAGACAAACAAAAGAATTGAATCAGCAGTTAAGTGAATTTAGGAAATGATTATAGAAAGGATGATTCGATTGAAGAAACTAATGAGCATGTTACTAGCTTTTTCTCTTGTACTTATTCCCTCTATGGCTGAAGTGCCAGTTGCTTCCGCCAAGGAAAATACTGCTATCAAAATTCCTGTTCTGTTATATCATGTCGTGAAACCGAATCCTGATCCAACCAATCCCTATCAATTCAGCCTCGAGGAATTTGAGAAGCATATGGGTTATTTAAAAGAAAATGGGTATCGAACTTTAACCATGAAGCAATACTTTAACATCCTGGACGGGCAAGCTGCAATGCCAGAAAAGCCTATATTACTTACTTTTGATGATAATTCAAATGACTTTTATCCGTACGTATATTTAATCTTGCAGAAATATGGAATGAAGGCGACACAGTTTACCGTTTCTAACTGGGTGAATGGAAGCTGGAATATGACGGCAAGTGAAATTTTAACGGTAATGGAAAATGGCGTAGATATTCAAAATCATACGGTAACCCATCCATTTTTAGCTAACCTAAGTAAACAGGAACAATACGTAGAGATTCATAACGCTACTGAAGCACTTAAGGACTTAACGGGTAGAACTACTTTTGCGTTTGCCTATCCGTATGGGAACTATAATTCAGATACGATTTCTCTATTAAAAGATCTTGGATTTAAAGGAGCATTCAAAGTTGGTGGAGGTCTAAGTACGGACCATAATAATCGATATGAACTTCCTCGAATCATGATCCTTCAGAACCATACATTAGGTGATTTTGTTAGAATGATAGAAACAGGTTACTAATATATTTTCTGGAGGAATAGAAATGATCATTGAGCCGTCTCAAAAACTATTATTTATTGGGGATTCTGTTACAGACTGTGAGCGAGTAAAACCAGAAGGAGAAGGGTTGTTTCAGGCTCTAGGTAAGGGCTATGTCTCTTATGTTGATGCCCTATTGCAAGCGGTTTATCCGGAACTTGGGATAAGAGTTGTCAATAAGGGGATTAATGGGAATACCGTTCGCGACTTGAAAAGCAGATGGCAGGAAGATGTAATTAACCAAAAGCCAGATTGGCTATCTATTATGATTGGGATAAACGATGTTTGGCGACAGTATGACACTCCTTTTATTAATGAATGGCACGTGTATCTAGATGAATACGAGGATACCCTTAGAAAACTTGTAAAGGAGACCAAACCTTTTGTGAAGGGTATGGTTCTTATGACTCCTTTTTATATAGAAAGCAATGAACTAGACCAAATGCGGCAGACCATGGATCAGTACGGGTTAGTGTTAAAGAAAATAGCAGAAGAAGAAGGGTGTTTATTTATAGATACCCAAGCAGCTTTTAATGTTGTATTAAAGGAACTATATTCTGCTACACTAGCTTGGGACCGTGTTCATCCATCCGCTGCAGGTCATATGATTCTCGCACGAGCATTTCTAAAAGAAATAGGCTTTGATTGGAACCATAGTTAATGTGATTCAATATTGATAATGAATATGGTCCATATTAGAAATAATCTAAAGACGAGACTATCAATTGATAGTCTCGTCTTTAGAAGTAAAGAAAAAATGTTAACGGTTTCAAAGTTTTGAGTTATAGTAAAGAAAAACTACCTACGTTTAGAAGGGCGAAATAAATATGTTCTCTAAATTACATAAATGGAACACGTTGCGAAATCAAATACTAGTGGTTTTTCTCGTTGTTATCGCTATTGTTTTACTGATTGTCGGCGCATTAACGTATAATCAAGTTTCCGCTATGTTAAAAAATAATGCGAATAAACAAATTCATCAAACGGCTACGGAAGCAAATGGTAGATTGGAATCTCTATATAAACAAATTAGTACGGCTTCTAAATTAGTGATGACCAATGGAAATATTCAAAGAGTGTTAACGGACGCCTACGAGGGACAAGAAGTAGGTTTTTCAGAGCGACAACAACTAGAAGGAATCGTTAATATTATTCAAGCGAACTCTGAAGGGATTTTTTCCTTTGAACTATACACAAGTAATATGAAACGATTATTACCTTTAGATGATAAAAGTTTAATGACTAGAATAGATGAAAAGTGGATTCATCGTGCGAATCAGGCAAATGGTCGACTCGTCTGGATAGGAGATGATCCGAGTAACTCAGACAATATTCTTGCACTCAGACGAGTGAACTTAATGGGGCGAGATTACGCAAATGGTGGCTACCTCCTTATTAGTATTTATAGAAGTTATCTTCAGTTTCCAAACCAGGATGAGTCCAATCAGTATTCTATTTTAATTGATAAAGATATAAAGCCTATTCTTTCAAATTATGATAAGTCCCTTGTACCAATCTTAAAAAATGAAGATCCAACCATTTTATTAGATAACCAGGAGTATATGGTTACGAAACAAACTTCAAATGAAACCGAATGGACACTTATTATTTTAACGCCAATTAAGGCTCTTACAGAAGGGATAAGTGTATTACGTACGGGGATTATCCTCTCTGGAATTATTGGGTTTATCATTTTTTTTACCAGCTCTTTATTTCTTTCAACTTATATTACGAAGCCTATTATCAAACTGACAGAAACCATGCAGCAAGCGAGTGCAGGTTCTTTATATATGAATCCGAGTGTAACAACGATAAATGAAATAAACGAATTAAATAGTACCTATAACCAGCTAGTTAAGGAAACAAATCATTTAATTAATATGGTCTATCAGAAGGAGATCACCCGAAGTCGAAGTGAGCTAAAAGCACTTCAAGCACAAATTAATCCTCACTTTCTTTTTAATACGTTAGACGCGCTAAGATGGTCTCTTGAGGATAAGGATGAGGAAGATTTAGCCGAGTTTGTTGTTGCTATGTCTGAACTCTTCCGATATACGATTACGAAACAAACGGATGATGATTGGGTAACGATCAAAGAAGAAATTCACCATATTGAAAACTATATGGAGATTATCAAAATGCGGTTCGGTGATCACCTTAAATGGAATCTTACCCTTCCAACAGAGTATGAAAAGGTAAAAATACCAAAACTGTTAATACAACCGTTAGTGGAAAATGCCGTTTTGCATGGAGCTGGAAATAAGCTGAAACCATGCACGATTTCGGTATCTATTCAACCTACGACAGACACCCAATGTTTGCAAATTCTTGTAGAAGATGATGGTCCCGGAATTACACAAGAAAAATTGGAATCTATCAAACGGGCCTTGCAATCCGGAGGAATAAACTCTAAAAAAGGGAATGGAATGGCCATTTCCAATGTACATAAACGACTAGAACTGTACTATCAGGATCGTTTAAGAAAGGGACTTACGATTGTTAGTGAAGCAAATATAGGGACAAAGGTTTCTTTTGTGATACCTGTTAACGGGGAGGAAGAACAATGTTGAATGCGAAGACCATTTTGGTTGTAGATGATGAGCCAAGAACACGTCAAGGGCTAAAGAAAACTTTGGACTACTGGGCAAATGGGGAACATCAAATATTCATCGCATCTAATGGAGAAGAGGCGATTGATTTCATGCAAAATCATAAAGTTCATATCCTCATTACAGACATTAATATGCCGGAAATAACTGGCTTACAATTATTGCAGATCACCAAAGAACATAATATCCTTCCTGTTATTATTGTTATATCTGCTTACTCAGAATTTCAATACGCTCAGGAAGCGCTTCGATTTGGCGTTATTAATTATTTACTAAAACCTATAAGCAAAAAGGTGTTAATTGAGGCTGTTGAAGAGGCGATTCAAGCAGTTGAAAAGCAAGAGCGAGCAGGTATGATTGAAAAGGTTGTTGATACGAAACTTGTCTATGCCAACACTCATCATCCCTCTGATCGTGTACCAATCAGGGAAGCGATCGATTACATTAACAATAATTTAAAAAATGAATTGACTCAGAAGGAAGTAGCAGAACATGTGCATTTAAATCCGAGTTATTTGAGTGTTCTATTTAAGGAGCATGTCACTTTAACTTTCAGTGAGTATGTCACTAGAAGAAGAATTCAACGTGCAAAGGAATTATTAGTTTCTACTAAACTTCCGATAAACGATATAGCAGAAGAATCAGGATATAAAACGGCTAAATATTTTATTAAGATATTCAGAGAATTAGAGGGTATGACACCTAGTGCCTACCGAAAAAACAATAGTGAAAGGGCTTTCTAAAAATAGTAGTATTTTTCCTAATCGTTGTGACCTATTTTCAGAATGATCAGAATGTTAAATTAGAGATGTAAGGAAATCTAGTAAAAGGTCATAGGGGGAATTTCATTGTTAAAAAAGAAAACGGTTTCAGTTTTATTGGCTTTAATCATGCTTGTCTCTCTAGCATTAGTAGGTTGTTCGTCTTCTAGTTCCACGGAAGAAAGCAGTGCCGATGGTAAAAAAGTAATCAAGTTCATGCATTTATGGCCAGAAGGTAGCTCAAATGCACAGTTTTCAATCGTAAAAGACATCATTGAAGAATATGAAAAAGAGCATACAGATATAAAAGTGGAAACAGAAATCCTAAATCCTGACCAATACAGAGAAAAACTTAAAGTCCTAGCCTCTTCTAATGAGTTACCGGATATTGGGATGACATGGTCAGACGGATTCATTAAGCCTTATGTGGAAGGAGATATGTTAGCTCCTTTAGATGATATTGTTGATACAAATCTAAAAGATGCTTTTATTCCTGGCGTAAAAGAATCCTATGCTGTAGATGGGAAAACGTATGGTTTACCATTAGAATTGAACATTTCTTATGTTTTCTATAACAAAGAAATTTTTGAAAAGTACAACCTTGAAGTACCACAAACATTTGAAGAATATAAGAATGTTGTCAAAACATTAGCAGATAATGGAGTGGTTCCGGCTACTGTAGGTGCTAAAGATGGATGGCCTGCTTCGTTCTGGTTTATGTATCTAGCAGATCGTATTGGTGGTTCTACTATCTTAACAGATGTTATCCATGGAAAAGCAAAGATGGACGACCCAGCAATTGTGAAAGCAGCGGAAGAAGTGCAAAACCTTGTTGATATGGGTGGGTTTGTAAAAGGATCTAGTGCGTTATCAAATGATGATGCAAAAGGTTACTTTATGAATGAACAAGCAGCTATGTTTCTAACAGCTACTTGGGAGTTACCAAACTATACTACAAGTCCTGATGTATCGCAGGAATTTAAAGACAAGATTGGCTATTTCAAGTTCCCAACTTATGAAGGCGGTAAAGGTACAGATATCAACAGTTATGTTGGTGGCCCTGGTGTTGGATTATTCGTAGCAAAGGATTCTAAAGTTCAGAAGGAAGCAAAAGACTTCTCAGCATACCTTGTAAAAAGATGGGGAGAAAAGTCAGTGACAGATGCTGGGGTTATTCCTGCTACTAAAGTTGACACAGATAATTTAGACCTAGCCCCAATGTACATTGAAATTTTAAAAGATTTGAGTGAAGCATCAAACGTTACTACTTATTTTGATACTCAATCCAGCCCAGCTGTATCCGAATTACACCATGATTTAGTAACGGCTCTATTTGGAAAACAAGTGACACCGAAGGATTTTGTAAAACAACATGTGGACGAACTTGCCGAAGAACAAGAGTAAGATGGTGTAATTTCATCTTTCAAAAGTAGAGGGCATATTGCATATGCCCTCTATCATTTTATAGGAACGCTTTTCAAAGTAGAAGGGAGTACAGAAATGAAAAGTGTCATGTCAAACAAATTCGTAATCACTCTTTATGTCCTTCCTGCGTTAATATTAATTCTGCTCTTAATTTATATTCCAATCGTATTAACGGGCTATTATGGTTTGATGGACTGGAACGGAATCGGGAAGATGAAGTTTATCGGAATAGAAAACTATATCGAGTTAGTTCAAGACAAAAAGTTTTGGCAAAGTACTTGGCATTCTCTTTTGCTTGGTATTTTCTCAACAGTAAGCTTGGTTGGTTATCTTATTTTATCGCTTATATTAGCTAGTAAAATAAAAGGAGCCAATTTTTTAAGAAAGATATACTTAATTCCTATGTTGTTATCATCCGTTGCGATCGGACAACTTTGGGCTAAGATATTTGATCCTACTAATGGAATGATCAACCGGTTGTTAGTGATGTTGGGTGTTGATAACCCACCACTTTGGCTAGCTGATTCTAACATCGTACTATATGCCCTATTCATTCCAATTGTTTGGCAGTATGCAGGCTTTTATATCATCATTTTCTATGCTGCGTTAAAAAATGTTCCAGAGGAATTGATTGAAGCGGCAAAAATAGATGGTGCAAACCCTATTCAAATAGCCTATAAAATAAAGATTCCTTTAATCACCGGTGTGATAAAAGTTATGGTCATTCTAGCGATTGTTGGTTCCTTAAAGTATTTTGATTTAATTTTTGTATTAACTGGTGGCGGACCAAACGGTGCGAGTGAGGTAATGGCTTCTTATATGTACACAGAGGCATTTAGTAAATACAACTTCGGGTACGGAAGTGCAATAGGATTCGGTTTATTGGTCATCTGTCTCATTATGACTTGGCTCATTCAAAAATTATTATCTTCTAAAGAAGATGTGCAATTTTAAGAGGGGGAGTGAAACCGATGAGTAAGGTTGCGTATCGAACAGAAACAAATGCGACTCTAGCGGCACCGTATAAAACTAGTAAAACAATCGGAACAAGAATAGGATACGGAATTCTTTATTTTATCCTAGGAGTGATTGCCATTGTCCAAGTGTACCCGTTGGTGTGGTTATTCCTTTTTTCATTGAAAACGAATCAAGAGGTATTCGGTATGTCCCCGTTCGCCTTTCCACAAGATCCTCAATGGGGAAATTACGCAAAGGCATGGACAGCAGGGCATATTGATGTTTACTTTTTTAATAGTGTATTATACACCGTTGTAGCGGTTTTACTTACGGTTATTCTTGCTAGTTTCGTAACATTTGCCATTACAAGAATGTATTGGAAACTAAGTGGATTAGTTCTTGGATTGTTTATGGCAGGGTATATGATTCCACTTCATTCAACATTAATTCCGCTATTCAATATCTTTAAATCAGTCAATTTAATAGATAATCCCATTTCTATTATTTTGTCTTACGTTGCGTTTAACTTACCTATAACGATTATGATTCTTACTGGATTTTATAGGACCATTCCAAGGGAGATCGAAGAAGCAGCAGTAATGGATGGTTGTTCCGTTCATAGGATATTCTTTCAAATTACATTGCCGATGACTATACCGGTACTTTCAACAACGGTCATCATTAACATGATTTATAACTGGAATGAATTCGTGTTTGTAAATACTTTCTTGAGTTCGGACAAGTGGAAAACAATTACGGTAGGTGTAAATAACTTTGTTGGGCAGTATTTAACCGATTGGGGAGCTATAGGTGCAACCTTGATGATTAGTATTATCCCCGTATTAATCGCATACTTCCTTCTGAGTGACCGAATCGTTGAAGGCATTGCAGCAGGATCTGTCAAAGGATAAAAGGATAAAGGGCTAACTCATAGAGTAGTGGGTTCGGTTTTCGAGTACAAAAACTTAATTAGCAAACAAATTAGCAGTCCAATTCGCAACTGAATTGGACTACATTTTTTTGTAATATCAAGGCTTTCCATAAATGTAATGGTATTTTGCACCATAATTCGTCCCTCTTTTAACAGGATGACAAAAGTTCGTGTCAGTGTTCGAATTGTTTGTTAATTTTATTGGGGATTGATTTCCTAAAGTTGGTAAGTAGGTTTTTGAATATTCAAGTTAGAAAATATTGTAGAAAGACAAGTTATCTGAAGAAAAAGACACTGGTTATTCATTGTTGACTTTTTCGTGGAGGTATAGGAATTCATAGGCGGAGAAATTCCGGTTAATGTGTATAGTAGGGGCTCAAGAAGCAGATATAAGCGGATATATTCCGATTAACTAATCTATATATAACCAAATTTAAAGATTAGGTTCATTTTAGCGGAAAAACTCCGCTTATTTTACGAGAAATGTTGGTATTTCCCAAAATAAACGGAATTTTTCCGTTTATTTTTCAAGTTTAGTGAAATCAAGTGCAAAGTAATGTAAAAAATGCTTGGAGACACAATGTTCCAAGCATTTTTGCTTATAAAATTGCCTGTAAATTTAAGTGTGAAATACCGTTTGAATAGCAAGGTTAGTTCTAATTTTGAACTTCAAAACCGAACTACTGACTCATAGAGTTAGCCCTTTTACTTACTCAAATGGTATGAAAAAAACAGCTCCTGGTATGAGAGCTGTTCTACTAGCTTCGTATATTCTTAGTCCATAATCGCCCAATAAGCTGGTTTCACATTATATTCAGGATCAAACACGAATGGTGCATCTTTTCCTACACCATCATTGTATTGCTTTGCTCGATCGTCTAACCACGTATGATTATCGGCTATGCCCCAGAAAGTAACATTGCTGATTTTGTCTCCTAGTCGTTCATATATCTCAAAAATAGCATTGTAGCGGTCTGCTTGAGCTACTAGTCTTTCGGCTGGAATGTCAGCATAAGTTGGATACGCTGGTCTAGGTGGCCAACCATATAGGCTAACATCTAGCTCTGTAATTTGATTGTCTAAACCAAGGTCAGCAAACATATTAATTGAGTCTTCAATGTCCTGGTTAGAAGGCCAGCCAATTTGAATATGAGCTTGATGTCCTACGCCATCAATTGGAACTCCTTGTTCAAGTAAATCTTTTACAAGATTATATAAATATGTTCTCTTGGGTGTCACTTCTGTATTGTAATCATTAATGTACAGCTTTGCATCTTTTGCTGCATATCTATTAGCTGTTTCAAAGGCTACTTTAATATATTCATCTCCCGTAATCTTGTACCAAGCAGATTCACGCAGCCCTCTTTCATTTTGAGGAGAATCATCAATTACCTCGTTCACAACATCCCAAGATTTCACGTCGTTTTTATAACGTTTTACAATCGTTTTAATATGGGTTTCCAATCGGTTTAAAAGTAGTTTTTTATTTTTCTCACGCTGTTTTGGATCTTGCTCATCAATCATTTTATTTCCTTCTTCGTCTAGGAAGAACCACTCAGGCACCTGGCTATGCCAAACGAGGTTATGAAAACGGATGTCCATGCCATTTTCTTTTGCAAACTTAACAATCTTATCAGCCTCGGTAAAGTCGAATTTACCTTCCTCTGGTTGAATATTAATTGGTTTCATTACATTTTCAGCAACAATACTATTATAATGGCGTTTTAATACGTCTGCATCTGTGCCCTGTAATTGATAAGGTTCCACTGCTGCACCAATAGTGAAGGAATTCTTGTATCTTTCAGCTATAGATGGTACCGATAAAGCACTAGTAGACTGTTCATTTGTCGTTTCAGCAGCGGCAGGATTCAATCCAACAGGTAATAATAAGGCTAAAGCTAATCCTGTAATGAGAGGTTTACGTAATACTTTAAGCATGTGATATTCTCCTTTTTTAATAGAATTTACTAAGGTGTTCTAAAAACCGATAACTAACCCTCCTTTTACGTAAGATTTAGACAGGGATAAGAAAGGGCTTTCATTTTTATGAAAGGTATGTAACATGTCAACCTGTCTTGTGTTTATTATACCTTTTCTATACTTAGTTTGTATAGTAAATAAACTAAGTATTTTAGAAATTTAAAAAAACAGCTGACCTTTATTAGTAAAAGCCAGCTGTTCTATGTTATTTATCCCCATAAGGGTCTATTGTTACGATCGTTCCGTCATCGTTATAGGTTAATTCAGCGTATTTTACCGATCGTTTATGATCTACGCCATCTGATAAGGAGCAATCATGATAGAAAAGATACCACTTATCTTTAAACTGGACAATTGAATGATGGGTGGTCCAGCCGATGACAGGAGTAAGTATCGTTCCTTTAAATTCGAAGGGCCCCTGTGGGTTTTTGCTTACCGCATAAACAATCTTGTGAGTGGTACCTGTAGAATACGATAGATAGTATAGATCATTATATTTATGAATCCAAGGACCTTCAAAATATCTTCGTTCTTCATCACCTGCAAGAATTGGATTTTCATTTTCATCAACTATTGATATTTCTCGAGGCTCACTTTTGAAAGTCAGCATATCGTCACTTAATTCTGCGACTCTTGGCCCTAAAGCCGGCTCTGTTAGCGATGGACCTTCAGCATCGGGATTAAATGTTCCTTCCTGCCATTTTTCCAACTGTCCTCCCCAAAGGCCCCCAAAATATACGTATGCTCTTTCATCCTCATCGACGAACACGGCTGGATCAATGCTGAAGCTACCTGGTATGTAATTTTCCTCTGGTATAAATGGTCCTTCAGGGGTTGTGCTTGTGGCAACACCAATTCTAAAAATACCCTCTTTATCTCTAGCTGGAAAATACAAATAATACGTGTTGTTCTTGTAAGCAGCATCTGGTGCCCAAAGCTGTTTACTTGCCCAAGGAATATCTCTCAAGTGAAGGGCTTCCCCGTGGTCTACACATGGTTCGTTTACATCATCCATACATAACACATGGTAATCTTCCATCGCATATTGATCACCGTTATCGTTTGAAGGCCCATCATGATCCAGATCATGAGAAGGATAAATATAAAGCTTTCCTTCAAAGACATGTGCAGAAGGATCTGCTGTAAAAATATGCGTAACTATAGGCTCGTTAGGTTTTGAATTTTTCCCCATAATAGCTCCCCCGTAGATAATTTAATCGCTTACATATATAGTATAACCGAAGTTTAATAACTTTGTATATTCGAAAAACTAAGTTTTTTAATAAAGGATTTCTACAAAAAAATGAGTATATAAATAGATAACAAGAAAAGTAGGAGGCCTTGCCTTTTATGAAATATCCATATGAAAGCGCTGTAATTAAAGAAGAGGTTCCTGTATTCGCATTAATAACGAGTGTAAAGTATGTGGCCATGCATTGGCATGACAGAATTGAATTATTATTAGTGTTAAAAGGACAAATACATGTGTATGTGGGAAGAGAGGAGTATGTACTTAAGGAAAATGACCTTTTGCTCATTAACAGTAATGAAGTTCATGGGGTGGAGTCAGATCAAGAGAATAAACTTTTACTTATTCAGATACCAATCACCTTTATAAAAAAATTTCACAATAATATTGAAGACGAATCTTTCCATTGTCAGTCCTTTCAAAGTAAGGACCAACAATCCTATAATATAATTCGACCTCTGCTTGCCCATCTAATGTTAGCTGTCAAAAGAAAAGAAGAAAATTATGAAATTAAGGTGCACTCTCTTCTATTAGATGTGGTGTATCAACTGGTTACACATTTTAAGGTGGATAAGAAGAATGTCATTATCAACACTGAAAAAGATATTGAACGGATGAACCGATTAACCAATTACATACAGCAGCACTATATGAATCCCATTACACTTCAAGAGTTGGCTGATACAGAAGAACTTACGGCTCCCTATCTATCCAGATATTTTCAACATCATATGGGACAGTCTTTTATCAAATATATAAATGGGATACGCTTAGAGCATGCGGTTCGATATTTGCTAGAAACCGACCGGTCCATCATCCAAATCGCGTTAGAGTGTGGCTTCCCAAATTTAAATTCCTTTCACAAACTATTTAAAGATACGTTCCACACAACACCTCATCAATACCGAAAAAAACAAATACAAAACAACACTTCCATTCGTCCTGCTGAATTAAGTGAAATTAGAGGGTATGAATTTACTGAGGAAGAGGATTACCATGAACTATACAAACTTTTATAGCGATGTTAACACTCAGAAATGTTGTTATATCAACATTTTTGAGTGTTTTTTTTGTGGAAAAAGTAGAGAGGAATTATGTGTAGTCTTTGTTTGATAGATAAAATAACTGAGTACATAAAATATGAAAAAATATTAAAAAATATGAAAAAAAGTTAAAAAATATGAAAAAATATGAAAAAAATTATTGAAATCGCTTTATTATGGTGTTAAATTTAATTCAAGAAAAAAATACAAGAAGATTTAAAAAATTGGAGGCTCACAATGAAATTAGCTACTAGGATAAATTCAATTATGCCCAAGGTCGATAGAGATATTATTAAAGCTTTAGAAAAAGTTTCAGAGATTGATGGAATTACATGTGTAGATTTAAATTATCCGGAGCATTTTTCAAATTACTCTGTAGATGAGATCAATCAAACCCTAAAAAATTTAAACATTAGCGCAAATGGTTTAGCTTTAAGGTTTAGAAATCATTTTATAAATGGCGAATTTGGGAACAACAATAAGCTGATTGCTGAAGACGCGTTTACTTTGTGTAAAGAGGCTGCAGATACCTGTAGAGTATTGGGTGGGAAAGTATTAACTTTATGGCTAGGCTTTGACGGATTTGACTATCCATTCCAAGTTGATTATCAAAAAGCCTGGAGTCAAGTTAGGGAATATGTAACGGCACTTGCTGATTATGCACCAGACTTACAAATCAGTATTGAATATAAGCCATATCAAGAAAGATCATACGCATTAATTGATAGTATTGGACTAACGTTGCTAATGGTAAATGAAATCAAACGTGAAAACGTTGGAGTTACAGTTGATTACTGTCATATGCTCATGAAACGAGAAAATCCTGCATATGGCTTAAGTCTTGCAGCAGATAAAGGTAAATTATTCGGTGTTCATATCAATGATGGATACGGAACTCACGATGATGGCCTAATGGTTGGGACGGTATCATTAATGCAGACACTAGAATTCATGTATTATTTGAAAAAGTATAACTATGATGGAGCTATCTATTTTGATACATTCCCTATTAGAGAGGAACCAGTTGCAGAAATTAGGCAAAATGTAAAAGCGATTCATATTATTAGTAGCTTAATAGACCAGCTTGGGCTATCAGAAATTGAAAAAACGATTGAGAAAAACGACGCAATTTCAGTAAACAAGATGTTCTTTTCAATGTTTGAGTTAAAAGTTAATAAGTAATTTTTAACTGAAATATAAGCACACAAATTTTTTTTTATAAGTTTTGAAAGCGATTACTAATAAATTCTAGGGGGATAAAAAATGAAAAAGTCTAAAAAAAATTTATTCGTAACTGGTGTTTTAGCAATTTCTTTAGGATTGACAGCTTGTAGTAGCAATAGCAGTAGTGGAAGTGCATCTCCAGATAAAGATACAGGTGCTTTTAATCCAGATAATGCTGATGGTCAAACATATGAAGAAGTAAGATCAAGCTTAGGGGAAGTACCTAAATTATCTGAAGAAATAAAATTAGGTGCTGTAGCAAAAGCATTCGAAAATGAATATTGGAGAACATTGAAAGAAGGAATGGAAACAGGGGCTCAAAAGTTTAGTGATAAAGGGATGAACCTAACAATTGATGTCAAATCCCCACAAGGTGAATCGGATGAAGAAGGACAGCTTGCCATTGTAAAAGATATGATCAACAAAAAGTATAGTGCATTGTTACTTTCTCCGATTTCAGACAGCAATCTTGTTCCTGGGGTTGAAAGTGCCCTTGAAAAGGATATCCCAGTAATGAACGTTAATGATGGAATTATCAAGGAAGCTCCTAATTTTGTCGGACCAAAAGCAGACTTAAACGGGGAATCAGCGGCAGAATGGATCTCAGAAAAATTAAATGGAGAAGGTAAGGTTGCGATTATAGTAGGAATGCCAAAAGCATTCGCTGCTAGACAACGTACGCTAGGGTTTGAGAATTGGATGAAGGATAATGCTCCAAACATTGATATTGCTGAAAAACAAAATGCGGATTGGGATCGTGCAAAGGCAAAGGATATTGCTGCAACATGGATTAAAAAGCATGGTGATCTAGCTGCTATTTTTGCA
This sequence comes from Robertmurraya mesotrionivorans, assembly GCF_050971805.1. Classification (NCBI taxonomy): domain Bacteria; kingdom Bacillati; phylum Bacillota; class Bacilli; order Caryophanales; family Bacillaceae; genus Robertmurraya; species Robertmurraya mesotrionivorans. Next base: position 323,690 of record NZ_JBPCCH010000004.1, read on the forward strand.
AATAATGACACGATGGCTTTAGGTGCACAAGAGGCTGTCAATGAATCAGGGAAAGATATATTAGTAGTCGGAGTAGATGGAATTGGTGAAGCCTATGACTCTATACGTAAGGGTGAACTGGATGCAACAATCGATTCTTTCCCAAAATATAAAGGGCAAATAGCAGTTGAAATGATCATTCGTCAATTGGGCGGACAGGAAGTACCTAGAGTTATTTGGACTCCTCAGGCGTTAATTGATGAAACGAATGTAGATACACAAGCTGAAGAGATTATTAATTGGGCAGACCCAACAATAGCAAAGTAACAATATACTAGTTTATACCTATAGTCGGATTGATGGGATTCGACTATAGGTATGAAAAGGGGAATCGAAATGGAAAAGCAAACAGAAAGTATCGTTAGATTTCAGAATATTTCAAAAGTTTTTCCTGGAGTAAAGGCTCTAGATGGGGTGAGTTTTGATATAAAAAAAGGTGAGATCCATGCTCTATTGGGTGAGAATGGGGCAGGAAAGTCAACATTATTGAATACACTCCATGGAGTCAATAATGAATATGAAGGAACGGTAGAAATTCAAGGACGAATAGTTTCATATAAAAATGCCAATGAGGCCATTCAGGATGGAATTGTAAAAATTCATCAAGAAGTTAGTCTAATTCCAGATTTAACTGTGGGTCAAAATATTACTTTAGGTCATGAACCAAGAAAAGGAATGTTTATTGACTACAAAAAGCTTCATCATGATGCGAATGAGATCCTTACTAAAATGAAGTGTAACTTTAAAAGCGAAGATTTAGCGAGTACGTTAAGTACAGGAGAAATGCAAATGGTAGCAATCGCCAAAGGATTGTATCATAATGCCAAACTCATATCATTTGATGAACCATCAGCTTCGCTAACTAATCAAGAAGTACAAACGCTTTTTTCTATTATTAATGACTTAAGAGAAAATGGAATAACAATTTTATATGTCAGTCACCGTCTAGATGAAGTCTTCGAGATTTGTGATAGTGCGACAGTCCTTCGTGATGGCAGGCATATAGATACCTTTCAATTAAAGGATGTTACAAGAGAGCAATTAATAAAAAAAATGGTAGGTAGGGATGTTTCAGCTTATGCGGTAAGAACCAAACCGTCTCCAAAGACTGCTGAAAAGGTATTGGAAGTAGAAAACCTAAATGTGAATGGAGTATTTGAAAACATTAATTTCCACCTTCATAAAGGTGAAATATTAGGCTTTGCAGGTTTAGTTGGCTCCAAAAGGACGGATGTAGTTAGAACAATTTTTGGTGCAGAGGAAAAGTCAGGTGGCACCATTAAAATAAAGGGAGTTCCTGTGAATATTAAAAATCCTCGCCAAGGTGTTCAAATGGGAATTGGATTCATTCCAGAAAATAGAAAAACACAAGGATTTATCAAATTTTTTAATAATGCAAACAATGTAGGTCTTACTAAAATGGAGAAATTCTCTAAGTACGGCTTCGTGAATCATAGAAAGAAAACGGAGAACTGTAATTATTATATCGACGAAATCAACTTAAAACCTAGTAACCCTCATTATATGACGACTAATTTGAGCGGAGGAAATCAGCAAAAAGTAGTGATTTCTAAATGGCTTTCCTCAGATGCTGAGATTTTAATTTTAGATGAACCAACAAAAGGAGTCGATGTTGGAGCGAAAGCAGAGATTTATAGAGTCCTAGAAGAATTACTTGAAAAGGGAAAATCTATAATTGTTGTTTCCTCCGAGTTACCTGAAGTGTTAGGTCTAAGTGATCGGATCATTGTCATGCGTGAGGGAAAAAAAGTGAAAGAATTTGAAAATCAAAATCTAACTGAGGAAGATATCCTTCAATATGCTATGGGGGTAAACAAAGATGTTAAAAACTAAGGAATATAGTAGAGAACTTAGCTTAGTAGCAGCGATCTTTATTATGGTTATTGTATTTTCCATTATTGAACCAGTCTATTTAAGTGGAAGTAATTTACTTGATATTATGGACCAGAGTGTTATTAATGGATTATTAGCTTTAGGTATCACTTATGCAATCATCACAGGTGGAATCGACCTTTCTGTAGGATCCATCTTTGCAATTGTAATTGTAGTTGTAGGTGATTTACTCGTAAGTGGTTTAAATCCTGTCTTAGCTATTATATGTGGAGTGGGAATAGGTTTTGTATTGGGTGTATTTAATGGTCTATTAATTACAAAGTTACATCTTCAGCCATTCATTGCTACTTTAGGAACAATGAGTGCATACAGAGGGATTGCTTATGTTATAACTGGAGGCTGGCCAGTTCTAGATATTCCTGAAAATTTCAGATCAATCTTTAACTCAGATATTTTTGGAGCATTTCCAGTGTCAATTCTTGTACTTCTTGCATTTGCTGCTGTTGGACATATCATCTTAAAGTATACCAAACTTGGGACTTATATATATGCAATTGGAGGTAATGAAGAAGCTACTCTCTTATCAGGAGTAAATGTTAACAAAAGTAAAATGCTTGCTTATGCTATTTCTGGAGCTGGTGCTGCTTTAGCTGGTATGGTTTTGTTAGCACGCCTAGGGTCAGGAGAGCCAGCTGCAGGTCAAACTTATGAATTAAATGCAATTGCGGCAGCTGCGATTGGTGGAGCTAGCCTGGCTGGTGGAAGAGGGAATATGATCGGTACATTACTTGGAGCTATCTTATTATCAACTCTAAAAGTTGGATTAGTTGTTGTAGGTGTAGATAGTTTTTGGCAATATATTGCAACCGGAGCTATAATTGTAGTAGCAGCTTATTTTGAAGTAATTCAAGGGAAACTAAAAGGTATGAGGGTTGGTAGAAGTAATACCAAAACTATCGAGGTAGGTAAATAACCATGGAAAAGAATGCGGTTACAATAGTCGGTAGTATCAACTATGACATTATCCTTAAGCAAAAACGACTTCCGGAAATTGGCGAGACTTTTACTGCAGATAGTGTAACTTTCTGTGGAGGTGGGAAAGGAGCCAATCAAGCAGTACAGTGTGCGAAGTTAGGACTGGAGAGTTATATGGTAGGTAAGGTGGGCAATGATCAATTTGGCTCTGAATTAATTGCAATAATGAAAAAGAATGGCTTGAATACTGACTATGTTTCAAAGGCTGATACAAACACTGGACTTGGTATTGTGAACGCAATTTCAGATGGAAGTGTGGTTGCTACCATAGCAAAAGGTGCGAATTACAGTATGACGATTGAAGATATCGATCAGGTGGAAGACCTATTTAAGAAAAGCAAAATCGTTATATTGCAGTTAGAAATTCCAAAAGAAGTGGTGGAATATACCATTAAAAAGGCGAAAGAGTATAATTGCTATGTGATATTAAATGCTGCTCCTGCAAGCGAAATAGATGTTGATTGTTTAAAGCTGGTGGATTGTTTAGTGGTTAACGAAACGGAAGCTAGTTTTTATGCTGGAGAGAGAGTATCATCGTTAAGAGAGGCTGAAAAGGTTTGTGAAAAGCTTTATCCATATACTAATAATCTGTTAATCATCACTCTTGGTGAAAAAGGCAGTATTTTATATGATGGAAAGAAAACTATTCATATTCCTTGCCAAACAGTAGATGTAGTCGAAACAACAGGAGCAGGAGATTCTTATACTGGGGCATTAGCTTACGGACTTATGAATGAGTGGCCAATTGAAAAAATAGGGGAATTTGCTTCAATAGTTAGTTCAAGAACGGTTACCAAAATTGGCGCTCAAGATGCAATGCCAACACTATTAGAGTTAAATGAATATGTGTGATAAATAACTTATAGACTGCTTTATTATGAATTACTATTCTTTAGTTCAGCTAAGAAACTTAACGAAATATTACTAAAAATGTATCGAGGTATTAAATTATGATCCCTTATGTCAGAAGAGAAAAGATAATGGATGAATTAGAAAATAAACAAATCCTTTATATTGAAGATCTATTAAAAATTTTTGAGGGGGTCTCTGAATCTACCATTCGTAGAGATTTAAAAATTCTGGAGGACGAAAATTATATTGTCCTTTTACGAGGTGGAGCAGTTAAATTAAAGCTGGATTCACATGAAATTCCTGTAGGCACAAAGAAGTTACTAAATAAAGAAAGTAAGGAAAGAATTGCAAAATTTGCTGCTTCTTTAGTAGAAGACGATGATGTGATATACATTGATTCAGGCACGACATGTTCAGCCATTGTAAAATACATTGTATCAAAAGGTATTAGAGTAGTTACTTCAAATATCCAGGTGTTGAGTGAGGTTAATGGTACTCACATAGAAAACATTACAATTGTAGGAGGAGAGGTTAATAGAAATTTGGATTCTATTTCAGGACCTCTAACAGACTCTTCTTTAAGAAATTTAAACTTTGATAAATCTTTTCTTGGTGCCAGTGGCTTTGGTTTAAATGTGGGTGTAAATACTCCCGACTTTCGAGAAGCAAGTAAAAAGAGTATTGTCAAAACGAACTCAAATAAATGCTATGTACTAGCAGACAGCTCAAAGTTTAATAAAAATACATTATGTAAGGCGTTTGATATTCAAGATTGTTTGCTCATAACAAATAAACAGATTCCTGAACTTGATGGAACGACTGAATATTATGTTGTTGATTAACATGTGCTCTTTCCACATGTTAAAAGACTCCAAATCATCTTTGTTCTAAAATACCAACTCAGAAGAAAATAGGAAAAAACCTTGCGAATTTTTTCACAAGGGTTTTCTTTTCGTCTATGGTTGATAGGACGCTCGAATCCCTGACCTCTACGTGCCAGAGGAACATCTGTTCAACAATTGATAGAATACGTTCGGTCAAAAACTATGAAGTTTGATTTAATAGGGTGGTTGTGCGAATTTTAAACTAAGCTAATAAAAGCTCACAACACTTCTTAAACTTCTTCCCACTCCCACACAAGCAAAGTTCATTTCGTTCTGGAAACTGATAACCCCTAGCCTTTAATTCATTCATACGAACCCTTTTAATATTAGAAGCAATTTCTTGCATTCGAACATGTGTATATCGATACACTTGCTTAAAGCTACTACAAAAATAATCGACTTCATATAGTTCATTTTCATTCATTCGATTCCGTGGGCACCCACCATGACAGAGTTGGAGAAACTCGCATGATACACAAGAGTCTGGAAGGGAAGGCTTCATCGATAAGAACCTGTCCATTTTCTCGTTATGGAGGATAGTTTCCATAGAGTCTGTACCGATATTACCTAACTTGAATTGTGGATCAATAAAGAAATCACATGGGTAAGCATCCCCATTTTGTTCGAATACAAGAGTAGTAGGACAAGTTTTTTGGTTTGTGCAAATTTGAGGCTGCTGATGCAGGTAAACAGCTAGCATATTGTCAAAAAAGCGAATAGACATTTCTGGATTTCCATCGTTATACCAAATATCAAATACTTCACACAGGAAATCTCCATACTCTTTAGGGGTTATTAAAAACGCACCAGCTTGGGAGATATCTTGAGCCTGGAAATCCATGCAGGGGATAAATTGGACGTAAGTAAATCCATTTTCCTTATAAAAGTTCATTAATTCTTTTGGATGGTTAATATTATTTTCATGTAATACAGTAAGAATATTAAAATCTACTCCAGCCTTACGTGAAAATTCAATTCCATTCATTATAGAGCGAAAACTGCCTTTTCCTGAACCAGTTTTTCGTCTAGCATCGTTAATGCCCTCAGGTCCATCTAAACTTACCCCCACAAGAAATTTATACTTTCTAAAAAAAGCAGCCCATTCTTCATTGATTAATGTTCCATTCGTTTGAATAGAGTTGCTAATGATAGTATTTTTAGGGGCATATTTTGCTTGTAGATGAACAACTTTTTTGAAAAAATCAAGACCTGCTAATAATGGTTCACCACCTTGCCAAGCAAAGGGGACTACTCCTCTCTTTATTGCCATATAGTCTTTGATAAATTTTTCAAGAACATCATTTTCAATTGTTTGAATATTTTCTGGTTTCCCATTGCATCGACTGTAATAGCAGTAATCACAGGCTAGATTACAAGCTTCCGAGACCGTTTTCCACATGACTCCTGATAATGAATTTGTTAAAGATACTACTGTCATTTTGCTCACTTCCTAAATGTGATAAAACTATTTTACGGAGAATTTCATCTCAATGGATATGATGAAAATCACATTGGTATGAAAACACTTTCATTTCAATTTTTTCTCTTTGAAGTGGAAAAAGAGTGAATTGAAAGAAAATATCACAAATCTATAATAATAGGTATAAGAGATAAAATTATTCACTAAAGGGGGAAAACAAGTTGTTTGATAAGATCATGGAATTAGTAGAAAGGTTTATGGCTCCTGTAGCGGATTGGGCATCAAATAACCGCTATTTAAAGTCTATTATGACAGCTACATTAGCAACGCTTACACTCACGATTGTTGGTGCACTTGCTGTAATTATTGGAAAACCTCCAATTCCTCAATCTGTTTTAGAGTCTAGTAACTTTGTTGCTGGATGGTTACAAGCTTGGGCAAAGTGGGGAGACAATAATTTATGGTTAAGAGGAATTAATGACATTTCCACTGGAATCATTGGGATTGCGTTTACCTTAGGACTAACCTATAATCTAGCAAAATACTACAAGTTGAATGAAGCTGGTGCGATTACCATAAGCATGATGGTCTTTTTTCTAATTGTCGGTCAGCCTTCAAGTATCTTAATTAACGATGTTCCGACCCTAACAGTAAATATGTCTGCATTTGGTGCAATTAGCATCTTTACAGGAATGATCATATCAGTTTTATGTGTAGAAATTATTAGATTCTTTCATGAAAAGAATATTGGATTTAAGTTCCCAGATTCTGTTCCTCCATTTGTTAAAACCGCATTTGATTCGATTTTACCTGGGATAGCATGTGTAACAGCATTTGTTATTATTGATGCTGTACTTATGGGGTTATTTAACTTAAAGCTTCCTGCATTAATTACGACTGTATTTGGCCCTTTAGTAAATAATTTTGATAACGTTTTCTTAGTTGGGTTCTTTATGTTACTTATTAATTTATTTTGGTTTATGGGCATCCATGGCGGAAGTATTGTTATGCCAATCATTTTACCAATTGAACTTCAAAATATTGCGGTAAACCTTAACAATTACTCTAACGGTCTTCCTTACGACAAAATCTTTACCACTCCAGTTATGTTTGGATTTATCATGATTGGTGGAGCTGGTGTCTTTGCACTAGCCGTCCTAAACTTCTTTAGTAAATCTAAGGGCTTAAAACAAGTAGGAAAAGTGGGTATCGTACCCGCCATCTTTAATATTAGTGAACCTACCATGTTTGGGTCCCCAATTCCATATAATACGTATTTATTTGTTCCGTTCTTAGCAGTTCCTGTTGTAAACACCGTAATTGTTTATGCAGCAATAGATTGGTTACATTTGTTTAACCCTCCAATTCTAAATGTTCCATCACAAACACCAGTTATTTTAATTGCAATGGCTGCATCTGCATCTTTAATGGCAGGACTGGTAGCTTTATTTACAATCGCTGTTGATTTAGCAGTATACTATCCATTCTATAAACGCTTTGAAAAGAAGATGATTGAAGAAGAGAAGGCTGAAGAAGAGGCTGAACGAGCACAGATGAAAGCTAAACAAGAAAACCTTATAGCAGCAAAATAATTGTAACAAATAGATGAAAGAAGGTTTATTTTATGACGAATTCAACAGATGTGAACTTAGAGAAGATTTGTTTAGATATTATATTAGCAAGCGGGAACGCTCGTGGTTATTTGTTAGAGTCAATGGAGTATCTAAAGCCTAAAAATGAGGAGAAAATTAGTGAGTTATTTGGATTAGCTCAAAAAGAGTTAACAGAAGCGCACCGAAGTCAAACCTCTTTGCTTACATTAGAAGCAAAAGGTGATGATGTAAAGATGACCGTGTTATTGGTACACGCACAGGATCATTTAATGACAACGATTACGATTCGTGACTTAGTAGAAAAATTTGTGGAGGTATTATAAATGAAAATATTATTAGTATGTGCTGGTGGAATCTCAACAAGTATTATTGAAAAGAGTATCAGAGACTCTTTTGGTCCTGAAAGAAGTGACTGGACTGTAGAAGCTCATTCTGTTGATAAGTTAGCTGATTTAATTAATGATTTTGATGTTGTCTTACTTGGACCTCAAATTCGCCATAAACTTCGCGCAGTAAAGAAAATAGCTGATGAACATGGGAAGCCGTGTGATGTCATCGATAGTAGGGACTACGCTCTGGCGAATGGTGCAAAGGTTCTTAATAAAGCAGTTCAATTAGTAAATGCGTAAATATTAAACTATTATATAAAGGAGGTTTGACGTGCAAAACAGATATAAAATTCTATTAGACTTTTATATCTGTTTTTGCTCGTTAAAAAAATATGAAAAAACCTAATATTGTATTTGTTGTTGCTGATCAATGGAGAGCAGATTCTATCAGTTATACCGGTAACACTGCGACGGTCACTCCAAATATAGATGAATTAGCTGAAGAGGGAGTAGCCTTTTCGAATGCTTATTGCCAGAACCCGGTTTGTGTACCAAGTCGTAGTTCCTTTTTGTCAGGATGGTACCCACATACGAAGGGTTTTCGAACGATGCATCACTTAATGGGGGAAGAGGATCCCAATATTTTAAGAACCTTAAAGGAAAATGGGTACCATGTGTATTGGGGCGGCCGAAACGATGTTCTTAGGGCAGATGTAGATGTGACGAATTACTGTTCAACTAGAGATGATAAATTTTTAGAGATGTTTAAGAAAATGCGTCAATTAAAGGAAAAACAAGCAACTAACCCAACAGCTGTTGATATTGAAGAAGAGTATGATTACTCTCATTACCGAGGAATCGTTGAAAAGGAGAGCAATCCAGATAAGGAACAAATTGAAGATGCTATACAATTTCTAGATAAAGAGCTATATGGAGAAGAGCCTTTCTGTGTGTATTTGGCATTATCTTTGCCTCATCCACCTTATCAAGTCGGTAGAGAATTCTTTGATCAAATAGATGGAAATAAAATACCTGAACCGGTCCGGCTAACAGTGGAAGAATGGGAATTAAAACCTAGTATTATTCGAGGAATACGTGAAAATCAAAAATTGTATAATTGGACTGATGCACAATTAAAAGAAATGAAGCATGTATATTATGCTATGGGAACACAACTAGATAGTTATGTTGGTGGATTAGTAGATAAATTAAAAGAGAAGAATTTATATGATGATACTCTATTTATCTTCTTTAGTGATCATGGGGACTATACTGGTGATTACGAAATGGCAGAAAAAAATCAAAATACATTTGAAGATTGCTTAACGAATGTGCCTTTAGTAATAAAGCCAGCAAAAGGAATGGAAGTAAAACCACGTGTAACAAACGCGATGGTAGAGTTAATCGATATCCAGGCGACGATACTCGATGTTCTACAGATTACTCCAAAGTATACTCACTTTGGAAAATCGTTAAAGAATGTAATTGAAGGTAAAGATGTCCATAGAGATGTTGTTTTTGCAGAAGGTGGAAGACTTGATGGTGAGGATCACTGTATGGATGCAGGACACACTCCAGCAAATGAATACTGGGCTAGAACAGTAGAGCAAACTCAAATGCCACAGCATACTAAAGCGATGATGATAAGAGATGAAAACTATAAATATGTCTACCGATTATATGAACAAGATGAATTTTATGTATTAACAGAAGATCCTATGGAAAGAAATAATCGCATCAATGATGACGAGTATACTCCTATTATACAAAGCTTTAAAGAGCGTATGTTAAAACACTTCTTTGAAACAGGGGATATGGTTCCGCATCGAAATGATAAGAGGTTTTAAAGGTTTTTCTGAAATTAAAAGGGTGATGAGTAAATGAATCTATCTAAAAATGAAATAAAATTGCTGAGTTACTTGTTTAAAAGTAACGAACATATCCCCTTGAAAAATATATTATTTGAATTAGGTTTAAGTGATAAAACCATTCGAAGCATGATTTCCAACATAAATAGTGTTCTTAAAGATTATGATGCTGTGATACTTTTAAAAAGAGGGCAAGGTTATATTTTGCGTGCAAACGATATTGTTGCCATTCAAGATCTAATTGAAGTATCACAATATTCCTTTTCTGAACAAAATATACAGGAGCTAGTTCTTCAAGAATTTATTGATAATGATGAGTATTTTACTATTGATGACATGTGTAAAGGATTCTTTGTTAGTAAGAGCAAGATTAACAAATTATTAACTGATATAAAGCCTATCTTTGACTCGTTCGGTTTAAAAATAGTAACAAAACCACATTATGGGATGAAGCTCGAAGGTGATGAACTAGGGAAACGAATGGTGATTGCTGCCCATTTAAATGAAGAACGTTATATTGGGCAATTCATTATAGATGCCGTTGAGTCAATTGTAATAGATGAAATTAGGAAAGAAGAAGTCATTGTTTCAGATGTCATTTTGAAGAATATCGTCTTTTATATAGGAATTATGATTAATAGAATTAAAAAGGGAAAAGACATTTGCCTGCACCCAGATATTGAAATGCAAGATACCTTGGACTATAGATTAACTCGTTCGATCTTAGCAAAGATAGAAAGTAATTTAGATATTACCTTCTCAAAAGATGAAGTAATGTATCTATTTTCATTCGTTATGGGGCAAATAAGTGCCAATTTAGAAGAAACTCCAGAAGATCCTAAAATCAACGTGATTATTGATGGTTTCTTACAGAAAATTGAACATGTATATGATATTTCTTTGTGGAATGATCAAAGTCTAAGGGATGGATTAATGCTCCATTTACGTCCTCTTGTTCTACGATTAAAGAAGGATGTTCATTTAAAAAACCCAATTTTAGATGATATTAAACAACAGTTTACCTTTGCATTTAATCTTGCTGTGATATTAGCTGAAGAAATTAGTCTAATTTACAAAAAACAATTAGTAGATGACGATATTGCCTATTTAACTATGCATATATGTTTGGCCCTAGAGCGTAATGTTCAAGATGTAAAGCAAAAGTACAATCGGATTGCGATTATCTGCACTACTGGAAAAGGGACAGCTCAGCTACTTAAATATAAGATTGAACAATCATTTCCAAAAGCCAATAACGTGGTTACTTTTTCATTGTTTAATAAGGAAGAAGTAATTACGTTTGATCCAGATATTATCTTTTCAACCGTTCCTGTGGAAGTAGAATCCATTCCTGTTGAAATAATAAGCCCGCTCTTTTCTAAGAGTGACGAAAAAAAGCTAATAAAGTACCAAGTAAAAAAAGATACTGAGATGGTTATAAATAAGTATTTTTCAAAAGACTTATTTTGTTCTAATTTAGACTCAACAGCTCTTACACAAAAAGAGGCCATTTCAGAGATGTGTCAGTTAGTAGGTAAAACAGGAATCACGCCAAGTAATTTTGAGGAACTTTGTTTAAAACGGGAAGAATTAGCAAGTACATGCTTTGGGAATCTGATTGCCTTAGTCCACCCAATAGAGCTTTGTTCTAAGATAACGAAGGTTGGCGTAGGGATAATGAAAAAACCTATTGATTGGGATGGTCTCCCCGTTCGCATTATTTTTACAATTGCTCAAGCTAAGAGTAATGAGGCAAGAGATCTGCTTTTATTTATACAAAACTTGGTTCATAATCCAGATTTAATTAGAAAACTAAGTGATGTAACAGATTTTGAAGAATTCAAAGATACACTAATAAATGGGCTATATATCTGAATAAGATTTGACTGGTATAAAGAAGATATAGAGTCAAATGGAAAAATAATATAGTCTAATTAGATCAAGAATTTTATTATAATTAGAATATAGTATAACAACTCTCTACATGAAGGGAGTTGTTTTCTTTAAATAGGTATCCCTGGTAGTAATTTTTCAGAAACGAAATTGAACTAGAAGGAAAGATGTATATGATAATAAAAAAGGTTAACCTACTAAATACGAAGGAGTTATACAGCCGTCATTTATTGACAAAAGACCTTATTGCAGGGATTACACTTTTTGTCATGCTTGTTCCCCAAGGTATGGCTTATGCCATGTTGGCAGGGTTACCACCTGTTATGGGTTTATATGCATCAACTCTCCCCTTGCTCATTTATGCACTTTTTGCTTCTTCTAGACATCTATCAGTTGGTCCAACAGCAATTACTTCATTATTAGTGTTTTCCGGAATCTCAGCAGTGGGGCAACCAGGAACATTTGAATACGTCACGTTAGTTATTTTATTAGCATTGATGGTTGGTTTATTTCAGTTTTTATTTGGGGTTTTTAAACTAGGCTTTATTGTGAGGTTTATTTCTCCCTCTGTATTAGGCGGGTATACCTCAGCAGCTGCAATTATTATTGCCTTAAGTCAATTAAAACATCTAATAGGGATTGATTTAGGGAATTACTTTCAAGTTCATCTTTTAATCCATGATGTGTTAAAGGGAATCGGTGGTTTACACTCAACTACTTTATTAATTGGTGTGTGTAGTATTACTATTTTAGTGATTATGAAGAAGATAAGTCCACGAATTCCTACTGCACTTTTACTAATTCTCGTTTCCATTGTGATGGTTTCTACTCTTGATTTAAATAAAGTGGGGGTAAAGATTGTTGGTATGGTTCCGAGTGGGTTTCCATCTCTTGTTTTTCCTACCATTACGATAGGTGGAGTTAAACAAATCATATTACCTGCACTAACTATCGCATTACTTGGATTTATGGAATCTCTTGCAATTGGCAAATCAATTGCTGACAAAGAAAAATATAAAATAAACCCTAATCGTGAGTTAAAAGCTCTAGGGTTAGCGAATGTCTTCGGTTCTTTTTTTCAAATATTACCAATAAACGGGAGTTTTTCAAGAAGTGCTGTAAATCACCAAAGTGGGGGAGCCACTCAAATGGTGTCTGTGTTTACTGGAATTCTTATTTTAATTACACTTCTATTTTTTACTTCCTACTTCTATTACTTGCCTAACGCCGTGTTAGCTTCGATCATTATTGTTGCGGTTTATAAACTGATAGATTTAAGCCAATTTAAAAATCTAATAAAAATTAAACCTATTGATGGCTGGAGTTGGTTAGTTACGTTTCTGTCAACATTAGTCATTGGAATTCAGTGGGGAATATTAATTGGCGCGATTTTTAGCTTCTTCCTACTACTTAGTAGAATGTTTAAATCAACTATTATAGAACTGGGATATCTAGAAAAGGAAAAGAAGTTTCGAGATATAAAAAGGTTCCCTGAAGCTAAAACACTTGATGATGTAATATTTGTGAGAATAGATTCATCGCTTCATTTTGCTAATATTTTTTACCTTGAGGAGAAAGTTGGAGATCTATTATATTCAAAGCCGAAAGTAAATATGGTAATCATGGACTTCTCAGGTGTTAATGATATGGATTCAACTTCCTGCAAAACCCTAGAAGAGTTTAAAGAACAATTAAAACAACAAAATAATATAGAATTGTATTTTGTGGGAATGAAAGGTCCTGTGAGAGATACTGTTTATAGAGCTGGTTGGAATACTAAATATAAGAAGGAAATAGGATACGTATCAATAGAGAAACTACTTGAAGAAAAGAAAATTATAATCCCTTCAACATCCCATAGCAAGAGTGAAACAGAAACCCCTTTTATCTATATGATTTAAAAATGGAGGGTATATAATGAACGCTAAATCATGCTGTAGTGTAAATAGAAAAAATGTGCCAATTTCTGTAGATTTTGAGAGTATAAGAATTCCTAAGACAGCGAGTAATACTCGTAAACATAAAGATAACTTAGTAGTGCTACCCGGTGGAGAATTTTTAATGGGTACAAACGATAAAGAAGGCTTTCCAGCTGATGGGGAAGGTCCGGTTAGAAAAGTAACCATTAATACTTTTGCTATTGACCGATATGCTGTTACCAACAAACAATTTCTTGAATTTGTGGAAGACACCCAATATGTTACTGAGGCAGAGAGGTTTGGTTGGTCATTTGTGTTTCACTTATTGGTTTCAGAAGATGTAAAGCAAACTGTTAAAAATAGTGTTAGTCGGACTCCATGGTGGCTTGTAGTTGATGGAGCTTGTTGGAAGAATCCAGAAGGACCAGATTCTACAATAGATGGAAGAATGAATCATCCTGTTATTCATGTTTCTTGGAATGATGCAATGGCTTATTGTGCCTGGTCTGGTAAACGCCTACCGACTGAAGCAGAATGGGAGTATGCAGCTCGTGGGGAACTAGTAGGAAAAAAATATCCTTGGGGAGATGAATTGTTAATCAACGGAAAGCATCAATGTAATATTTGGCAGGGGAATTTCCCTTTACAAAATACATTGGACGATGGATATCTATCTACTGCACCTGTAGACTCATTTCCTTCCAATGGATTCGGTTTGTACAATATAGTTGGGAATGTTTGGGAATGGTGTTCGGATTGGTTCTCACCAATTCATCAAAACACAGATAATCCTGTTGGTCCAGCAAAAGGAATCTCAAAAGTGATGAAAGGCGGATCCTATCTATGTCATAAATCATATTGTAATCGTTATCGTGTAGCAGCCAGAACACAAAATACACCGGATAGTTCTACCGGTAATATAGGATTTAGATGTGCGGTTGATGTTTATTAAGTATCGGTTTCTAAAAAGTCCTTGTAATGATTGCAAGGACTCTTTTTTATATCAAGTTTTTAATTGAAGGCATAAAGTCATATTCTTTAATCTAGATGTTCCAATGAAAGATATTAAGGAAGGATATAACCTTTATTGTGAGTAGTAAAATAGAAATATGAATTACGGTCAACTTAATTTGTATGCTATATTAATGGTTAGTAGTTCCAAAGTAGTTTTGTTTGAAGGAGGGATGAGATGAATACTTTCCAAACATCAAGTAGTTCTAATATCGTAAAATTATCAGTAATCAATCATAAATCTAGCTTAGAACATGCTCATCGTGATATTGAATTAATCTATGTCATAAAGGGTGATCTCCAGGTGAAAATCAGTGGAGAGGATTACCACTTATCTACATCCGAAATCATTTTGATCAATTCTAATGAATTTCATTCCTTTCAATCTAACCAGGATAATTTGTTTGTTATTATTCATTTTAATTATGATGAACTAACCTCATTATTATTTCAAAGAAACTTGTCTTTTTCTCGAAATTCCTCTAAACAAAATTCCGTCAACCATGAAATGAAGATTGCTATAGAAGAGCTCTTAACTATATATATGAAGCAAGATCCTGGGTCCCCAATGGAGTTTCTTGAAAAGGCATACAAATTAAGCTCGTTACTTATAGCAAAGCTGATGAAGAAAAATCATCATCAAACATTGGATCATCATGTCACCTTAAAGGGACATGATGAGAGACTCGCCGATATTAAAGATTACATCCAAAGTAATTTCCGGGAACCTTTATCACTTGATGATGTAGCAGGTTTGTATTTTCTCTCGAGCCCTTATTTGTCGAAGTTCTTTAAAAAACAAACAGGTAAAACCTTTTCACAATATGTAAATGAAGTAAGATTAGCACATGCGGTTAATGAATTATCAAATACCGATAAATTAATAACTCGAGTGGCATTAGATAATGGATTTCCTAATCTAGCTGCATTTAATAGAGTTTTTCATGAACAGTATCATATAAAACCGGTTGATTATAGGAAACAAATGCAGGTCGATAAAAAAGAGGGAATTTCAATTGAAGAAAATGATCAGGAGTCCTCTGAAGCTTGGATAGAATTGAAGAACTATCTTACAGAAACAACAAGAAAAACTCCAGTTGAGACTGAGCTGTTCAGTTCAACTTTGTCCGAACAGAAGAAGATTAAGGTAGAGATAGAGAATACATCTCCCATTACTAAGAATTGGAATAAATTAATCAATGTTGGCTATGCCAAGGATTTATTAATTTCGGATATGCAAGAGCAAATTAAACAGCTCCAAAACGAAATTGGATTCACTTATGCAAGGTTTTGGGGTTTGTTTGGTGACGATATGTTAGTAGAAGATCGTTCTGGCGGAAAAATTACTTACAATTTTACAAATACAAATAAATTATTAGATTTCTTAATTCAAAACAAATTAAAACCCTTTATTGAAATTGGTCCGAAACCGAAAGTGTTATCTAAGACAATCGAAGAAAAGGTAGTTATTCAGGCGATCAGTAAAAAGTCATCGAAGGAATGGAGAAATCTAACAAGATCATTCTTATTACAATGTGTGGAACGTTATGGAATTGAAGAAGTGGAGACATGGTATTTTGAAATCTGGAGACATCCGGATTTACTTATTCTAGACTTAGACAATGATAAAGACTTGGCTGAGAATGTAAGGAAGACAAAAGATACGAATCAGGATCAGTTTGAGGAGTACTTTAGAATATTTAATGGATTTAAGAGGACTGTTAATGAAATTGTTCCTTCAGTAAAAGTAGGTGGCTGTGGATTAAGTATGGATATTGAGGGGGATAAGCTTGATTTGCTCCTTCATCAATGGAAGCAACAAAAATTCCAACCTGATTTCCTATCGGTTTATTTATTTCCAATAGAAGTATATAGCAATAAAAAACAAATACCAATAAAAAACCTCCACTCAGGCAATCCTGATTTTGTAAAAAATAAGCTAACTCAAATTAGAAAATCCTTAAAGAAAATAGGTTTGGAGGATCTGGAACTTAACGTTACAGAGTGGAATATCTCTATTTCCAATCGTAACTTTTTAAACGATAGTTCTTATAAAGCAGCTTATATAATAAAAAATCTAATTGAAAACCTTAATGAAAATAAAGTAAATATGATTGGTTATTGGTTGTCTTCCGATATTTTTAGCGATTTTAGAGATTCAAAAAGCTTTTTATATGGTGGTGCCGGATTAGTCACTAAAAATGGCATTCAAAAGCCAAGTTATCATGCTTTTACGTTGTTAAAACAACTAGGAGAATCTGTAGTTGCAAAGGGTGACAATTATATTGTCACAAAGAAAACAGGAGAGAGATATCAGATACTGTGCTTCAACTACAAGCATTTTAAGTACTCTTATTATTTAAATCCTGAAGGAAGTACGGGGATAAATGAACAATATGACATCTTTGAAAATACAGAGTATATTGATTGTTCATTAGAAGTACAAGGAATAAGGAACGGAAAATACCGTATAAAAGAGATAAAACTAAATCGAGCAAATGGAAGTGTCCTCGACGAGTGGCTAAAATTTGGTGCGGTCGATGATATAAAGCCTGATGAGGTTAAATATCTTAGACAAATTTGTGTTCCACATATGAAAGTAGAGCATGCCGTTGTTGAAAACCAGTCAATTGTATTGAAGGCTCAGCTTGAACCACATGAGGTAAGGCTTTTTGATATCAACTTATTATATGATTGAAAAATAGAAAGGTTAAGAATCACTAGTTGATTTTTAACCTTTTTTTGTCTTTCATTTTTATTAATAAAAATACATAAAGAATATTGGCTTAGTTGATTAAGAGAATGGCAGAAGTTTCGCTTCAGCGACAGTAAAATAACCATATAACGTAAAACTAAAAGAAAGGTGTTCATGCGATATGTCAGAAAAACATGTCATTGCGATCGTTGGTTTCGGTGGTATGGGAAGCCAACATGGAAAAATCTTAAGCGGAATAGAACGAGTAGAGATTGCTGGTATTTATGATGTTTTGGAAAATAGACAACAATATGCAGTAGAGAATAACTTTAAAGTATACGCTAGTTTTGAGGATCTTATTAATGATAGAAAAGTAGACACGGTTCTAATTGCTACACCAAATGATAGCCATAAAGAGATTGCCATTGCAGCGTTAGAGGCTGGAAAACATGTGATTTGTGAAAAGCCAGTCACTCTAAATAGTAAAGAACTTGAAGAGATATTAAAGGTTGCTGAAGTGTGCAATAAGGTATTCGTTGTTCACCAAAATAGACGTTGGGACGAAGACTATCTAGTGATGAAACAATTATATAATGAAGGTGTTTTGGGAGACGTATTCCATTTAGAAACACGTGTACAGGGTTCACGAGGAATACCTGGCGATTGGCGCCACCAGAAAGAGTTTGGTGGAGGAATGATGCTAGATTGGGGAGTTCATTTAATTGATCGACTACTAGTCATGATAAAAGAAAAGATTACTAGCTTGCACTGTAAAATGAGTTATGTTCTAGGGAATGATGTAGACGATGGATTTAGACTTACGGTAAATTTCGAAAGTGGTAAGACGGCAGTCGTAGAGGTTGGGACATGTAATTATATTACCCTACCTAAATGGTATATGTGTGGTACAACAGGAACAGCGATTATTGAGGATTGGGAAATGAATGGTCAAGTTATGACTTTGAAAAAAATTAATGATAAAGATGCTACTCCAATTGAAGCGGGTGCAGGATTAACGAAAACAATGGCTCCACGAGACTCAGATACTGTTACTAGTAGCCCAATCCCTCGTTTAAGTGCAGATGTAAGAGAATTTTATCATAATTTTATAGATGTGACTGAAGGAAGAGAAGAAATTCTTGTAAAGAATGAGGAAGTACTACGTGTAATGAAAGTGATTGAGGCGGCATTTTTGTCTGATGAGACGAACCAGGTAGTTTTATTCGAGACGAATGTAAGCGGAATCAATGTTTAAATATTATAAATTAAGATCTCAAAATAAAGGAGGAAATTGTAATGAGTAAATTAAAAATCGGTATTATCGGTTGTGGTGGAATTGCCAATCAAAAACACCTTCCAGCATTATCAAAATTAAAAGATA
This sequence comes from Robertmurraya mesotrionivorans, assembly GCF_050971805.1. Classification (NCBI taxonomy): domain Bacteria; kingdom Bacillati; phylum Bacillota; class Bacilli; order Caryophanales; family Bacillaceae; genus Robertmurraya; species Robertmurraya mesotrionivorans. The sequence continues at coordinate 342,483 of NZ_JBPCCH010000004.1, forward strand.
AGGTAGAATTGGTAGCTTTTTGTGATATTGAGTTAGATCGAGCGGAAAAGGCTGCCAAAGAATATGGAACAGAGGATGCATTTGTGTGTGAGGACTATAAAGAGTTACTAAAGGATAAAAACATTGATGTGATTCATGTATTAACTCCAAATATTTCTCACTCTTATATCACTGTTGACTCTCTAGAAGCTGGGAAGCATGTGATGTGTGAAAAGCCAATGGCCATTAACTATGAAGAAGGAAAAAAGATGCTGGATGCAGCCAAACGGACAGGTAAAAAACTTACGGTTGCCTACCAAAATCGGTTCCGTGCTGACTCTTTAGCTACTTACTCTGCTTGCCGTAATAATGAACTTGGTGAAGTTTACATGGCTAAAGCCCACGCAGTAAGACGTCGCGGTGTACCAACTTGGGGAGTATTTCCTGATAAAGAGAAACAAGGTGGAGGCCCATTAATTGATATTGGTACGCATGCACTTGACCTAACACTTTGGTTTATGGATAACTACAAACCAAAAAGTGTATTCGGATCAACTTATCAAAAACTTAAGGATAAGCCAGAAGGAAATATGTTTGGACCTTGGGATCCGGAAACTTTTGAGACAGAAGATTCTGCTTTTGGTTTTATCAAAATGGAGAATGGGGCAACGATTTATTTAGAAGCTTCATGGGCATTAAACATGATCAACCCAAAAGAGGCGCAAGTGACACTTTGTGGAACAGAAGGCGGAGCAGAGATGTTTGGAAAAGCATTTATGGACCAAGGATATGTTGTATTCAATAAAGCTGCACATGGGCAATTGGTACAAACCCAACCATCTGATGCAGGCGGAGTATTTGGATTCTCAGGTGCTACGTTAGAACAACGTGATGCAGAAGCCATGCAATGGATTGATTGCATTTTAAATGATACGGAACCTGTAGTTAAGCCAGAGCAAGCGTTAGTTGTAACACAGATTTTGGAGGCGATTTATAAATCAGCCGAGACAGGAAAAGTTATTGAGCTTTCATAAAACCTAGGAAGGAGGATCATTTGATGAAACTAGGATTTAATAGTGCCATTCTTGATGAATGTACATTTGATGAAGTAATTGATTTTGCAGCTGAAAATGGTTTTTCCTGTGTAGAGTTATGTGCTTGGCCAAAAGGAAAAGCAGTAAGAAAATATGCTGGAGTTACCCATATTGATGTAGATAACTTAGATGTTGATTATATAAAAAGTTATACAGGGTCAAAGGGAATTGAAATATCTGCGATTGCTTATTATCCCAATGCACTTGATGCTGATCAAGAGAAAAGTGATTATTATATAGCTCATATAAAAAAATGTATTGAAGCAGCCAAAAAGCTAGATGTGAATTTAGTAAATACATTTATTGGTAGAGATCAGCATAAGACCGTTGAAGAGAACTTACTAAGAATGGTCGAGATATGGAAACCTATAGTAGAGTTTGCAGAAGAACTTGGAGTGAAGATCGCCATAGAAAATTGTCCGATGTTATTTACCTTTGATGAATGGCCAGGTGGACAAAATTTATTGACCACTCCTGCCATTTTTAGAAAAGCATTTGAGTTAATTCCAAATAAAAACTTTGGATTGAACTTTGACCCTTCGCATTTTGTTTGGCAACAAATGGACTATATTCAACCAATCTATGAGTTTAAAGATCGCATGTTCCATATCCACTTTAAAGATATAAAAGTATATAAGGATCGCCTAAATGACGTAGGGATTATGGCAACACCACTACAATATATATTACCTAAACTACCTGGACTCGGTGATGTCGAGTGGGGGAAATATGTTTCAGCACTAACGGATATTCAATATCGGGGATATGCTGTGATTGAGGTAGAGGATAAATCTTTTGAGGATTCGCTAGCCTCAAAGAAGGATTCTATTAAAATTAGTAAGAACTATTTGAACCAATTTTTTGCTTAATATGATCGAACAAAGTTCAAACCTTTGATATATACTTGTTCAATTATTATCAAAGGTTAAGAACTTACATCAAATATTTACACCTTTCTTAATTTCTGAAAATTCTGTCACAAAGAGATTATAAAATTATACCTATCAGGATAATTACAATAAGGTTTATTACCTAAATTAAAGTTATGCTATCTATGAAAGCGTACACAATTTAGGCTTTTACTTACATGAATAGGAGGAAAAGTCATTGAGTACTATTAAAACGGCGGTATCATTGTATAGCTACCAAGATGAGTTTGCTAGAGGGAAAATGACATTAGAAGATTGTTTAAAAGAGTTAGATCAAAATGGGATTGAAGGTGTGGAGTTAATAAGTGACCAAATGCTCCATAATGCCCCTTTTGTTTCAGATCATGATGTAGCACATTGGAAGGGATTACTCGAAAAATATCATATATTTCCGTCTTGTAATGATATTTTTATCAATACAAAGTTATATCGAAATCGAATATTAACTTCAAAAGAGAATCTGCAATTGTTAAAAAACGAGCTTATACTAGCTAATCGATTAGGTTTTAAACTCGTGCGCCTAGTTTCGTTGACACCAACGGATATTATTGAAGATGCTTTACCACTTGCTGAGGAATTGGACGTCGTAATGGCATTAGAAATTCATGGTGGGATGGGACTTGATCATCCAGAAACAAAAAAGTTTACTGATATTATGTTTAGAGTCAATTCCCCGTATTTAGGTTTAGTAGTGGATACTGGAATTTTCTGTCGTAAGCATCCAAGAGTATCTACTGAATTCTTTCTTCACCAAGGATTGAATAAGGACCTAGCTGATTACATTGATAACGAATTTGCTGAGGGTCGAGATGTGTTCCATATTAGTCACCCGGGAACTGCGCCAGCTGAAGTCCAAGCAATGATAAAAAGTAAAATTGATCAAGAATATTTAATCTTTGCAGGTGGATATGAGAATAAACCATTTACTGATTTAGACCAATATCTTCCTTATATTAAACATTTTCATGGAAAGTTCTGGGAGATGACAGAAGAAGGGATTGAATATTCCATTCCCTATGATGAGTTTATAAATTATCTAAAAGAGAAGAACTATAGCGGTTATATTGCTAGTGAATATGAAGGTGGACGCTTTGCGTTACCTGGCACAGAAATTGATGCTGTTACTCAAGTTCGGAAACATCAAAACATGTTGAAAAAATATATCGTGTAAGGAGTGAAAAGAAATGTTTGATAACTATGTCCTATCTGAAAAGGGATTTAAAAATGTTAAGAAAAATGGGGAAGTTATTGGGTACGAGTTACGTACAAGGATCACGTATTACCGAGGAATCCCATTGTCTATGATCCAAGATATTCAGTTAACGGTTGATGGAGTAGAAGTACCAAGAGAAAGAATTAAGTTTTCTCCAGACGGTGAGACTTACTTTACACTTGATGAAATGTGGACCGTAACAACTTATAAGTGGGAATACGGGGTAGAAGGGATTATTTTCGTTGAACAAAGTGGTGGACTTCCGGAAGGACCACATGAACTTACATTAACTCAAGGAGTTAGAGTTTCATATATTCCAGTCCCTTTCTTTGGTACAAATACAAAGGTATTAGAGCTTGAATAACAAATGTTATCATATTTTCAATTTGATGCTAGATACGTATTAGTATTCTAGCATCCTTTTAAAAATAAGAGTTAAAAATTTTTCGGATTAAATGAAATCGATTACATTAGCAAATAATTATGGACATTGGAAAGGAGAGAAAATGAAACTTTATCTTATACGCCACGGACAAACGTATTTAAATAAATATGACAAAATGCAAGGTTGGTCTGACTCGCCTCTAACACAAGAAGGAATAATTGTTGCTGAAGAATGTGCTGATAAACTGAAAACGATCCGTTTTGATGCAATGTATAGCAGTGATTTGGGAAGGACGATAGAGACTGCAAAAATAATAAGCAGGAAGAATGAAAGTTTACGTGGGAAAAAACTCATAAAGATGAGAGCATTTAGAGAAAGCTTTTTTGGTGGATTCGAAGGGTCACCCAATGGGGAAGCTTGGGGGAAAATTGCAATATCTCAAGGATATACAAACGTTATGGAATTTTTCTATAATACCCCCTTGCCTGAGATCATGAACTTAATGAAAGAAGCAGATAATTACCATGATGCTGAGTCGTTCAATGAATTTTGGGAAAGAGTATCTACTGGTTTAGACCATGTAGTAGAAACAAATAGCCAAATAAAGGATGCTAATATCCTTATCGTAACACATGGGAATACCATTAGAAATATCGTTCACAAGTTAGATGCTTCTATTGATATTTCTGATATAAAAAATTCTAGTATAACGGTTTTGGAATATAGAAGGGACATTTACTCCATTAGCAGCTTTAATAGTTAAACATAATACAACTTAAAAATATGGGTCACAGAGGAGAATAATTCATGAAATATAAAAAATTAGTAAATGAGTTATTGAAATCGGTTGGCGGAAAAGAAAATATCACAAGTGCTACTCATTGTTTTACTCGATTGAGGTTAAGGTTTAACGATTTTTCAAAGATTAATGAAGAAGAGATTAAAAAAATAGAAGGGGTACTAGGGACGAATAAGAACGGTGATGAATTTCAAGTTATTATAGGAAATCATGTGGATCAAGTCCATTCTGACTTTGTTTCTCTAATAGGAAATCTACCTGCAGAAGGGAAAGAAGCAGAAAAGAAAAAAGGTAGTTTTAAAGAGGAGTTATTTGCGACTATTGTAGCCATTTTCATTCCAATCATTGGATTGTTAGCAGCGAGTGGACTATTAAAGGGTATTGTTACCATTCTTACTTCACTGGAAGTTATTTCAGAAACCAGTGGTGCCTATGTTGTTTTACACTCTCTATCGGATGCAGTATTTTATTTCTTTCCAATCGTAATTGGTTATACCGCTGGTAAAAGGTTTGGAGCAAATCCGTTAATCACACTACTTATTGGTGCTGCTATTGTCTATCCAAGTTTAATTGAAGCAACAAAATCTGGAGAAACTTATACATTTTTTGGTATTCCATTGAAGCTTGTCAGTTACACTTCATCAGTGATGCCAATTATTTTCGCAGCATACTTTGCTGCAAAGGTTGAGAAATTTTTCAAAAAGGTGCTTCCTAGTATTTTGAGAATGGTATTTGTTCCATTTTTTACATTAATCATTGTTTATCCACTTACTCTATTAGTGATAGGGCCAATTATCACGTTCTTAACAAATATTGTGGCATCATCTTTAGATGGAATTTTCAACTTTAGTCCAATTCTTACTGGCTTTATCTTCGGCGGAATCTTTCAAGTAATTATTATTTTTGGGCTACAATGGGGATTAATTCCTATATATATTCAGTATCTGACTACACTGGGATATGACCCGCTAATAGGTTTAGCTATACCTTCTGTTTTAGGAATTGCCGGTGCAGTTTTTGCGTTTGCACTTAGAACAAAAAATAAGAAAACCAGAACACTAGCTTATACAACAGGTACTACAGCATTATTAGGCGTTTCTGAACCAGCTATATTTGGACTGTTGTTACCATTAAAAAGACCTATGATTTGTGCATTAATTGGCTCAGGATTAGCTGGTGCAACTGCTGCTATACTAGAAGTAAAAGTGTATGCCCCTGGACTTTCAGGTATATTTAATGTAATCGCCTATGGAGGAGAACTACAAAATAATTTATATGGATTTCTTTCATTATTTATAGCATTTGCTGCAAGTTTCATTTTGTCGTACTTCTTTGGATACAGTAAGAAAAATGACCAAATGGATTTAAATAGTAAGCTTAATAATGAGTTAGAAATGTAAGTTCGGATACAAATAGAAAAGATGCTTAACTTCTGAAATTTGCTTATATTTCTAATGTAAGCATCTTTTCTTTTCCAGACAAGATAACAAAGTAATATGAGGTGACGACTTTGATCAACAGCACAATAGAAGAAGACAATAACTATATTATGCCTTTCTTATGGATAAAAGGTGAAGACCAAAAAACTATTTTAAAAGAAATTGAAAAAATAGAGGAATGTGGAATAAAGGCGTTTGTAGTAGAATCTAGAACTCATCCTCATTTTATGGAAAAAGAATGGTTCGATGACATGGATTTTATGATGGAAACGGCAAAATCGAAAGGTATGAAAATATGGCTTTTAGATGATGCCCATTTCCCAACTGGATACGCCAATGGGTTGCTACGTAAATATCCTGATAGGAAAAAACAATATATTCATTTCAACACAGTGGATGTTTGGGGATATAAAGACGAGGTAACGATTGATGTTAAGGCCATGTGTAAGCCACACAAGTCATGGAGAGATCGTAAAAAAAGTCAGGAACAAATAGACGAGGAAAACCGAAATCAATTAATTAGCATAGTTGCTTATGCTTTAGTAGAGAAGGACTTAATTGATGAATCTAGCTTTATTGATTTAACAACTCAAGTAACGGATGATTATTTCACGTATAAGTTTCCTAAAGGTCATTGGCGTGTATTTGTAACTTATCTAACACGTGTAAATGGCGGTAACCCTGAATATATTAATCTTATAGATAGTGAGTCTGTCGAAACCTTAATAGAAGCGGTCTATCAACCACATTATGAACATTATAAAGAAGAGTTTGGAAAAACCTTTGCTGGATTTTTCTCAGATGAACCAGGTTTCGGTAACACAACAGGGTTTGCAAAAGATGAGATTATTGGAAAAAAACTGATGGCATTACCTTGGAGTGAGGAATTAAAACATAGATTAAAAGAGAATAGAAATGACTATCCACGTTTTCTACCATTCCTTTGGACAGATAGTATACAGTCTAAACAAACCATTGCATTCCGAATGACCTATATGGATCACGTCACTGCATTATATGCCAAGAATTTTTCAGAACAGTTAGGTAAATGGTGTGAGGAACACAAGGTTGAATATATTGGTCATATTATAGAAGATAACAATCAGCATGCTCGCTTAGGTACAGGTGCAGGGCATTATTTCCGTGCAATGACAGGACAGCATATGTCTGGAATAGACGTAATCGGGGGCCAAATACTATTTGGTGGAGATAAATTTCTAAGAGCAAATTCTTCTAAAGGGGATGGCGAATTCTATCACTATTGCCTTGCTAAGCTAGGTGCATCAGCGGCTGTGTTGGATCCTCTAAAAAAGGGACGTGCCATGTGCGAAATGTTTGGTGCATACGGCTGGAAATTAAGCATTCGAGATATGAAATGGATTGTTGATCACTTATTAGTAAGGGGAATCAATCACTTTGTCCCTCATGCCTTTTCAATGAGTTCATATCCAGACGATGATTGTCCACCGCATTTCTACGCAGGTGGAAATAATCCAATGTATAATCATTTTGCACATCTGATGAAATATACGAACCGTTTGAGTGGATTGCTTAACGGTGGAGTTCCATCCACACAGGTAGGAATACTTTACCATGGTGAAGCCGAGTGGGCGGGGAATTATATGCAGATGCAACAACCTGCTAAAAAACTTACTCAATCACAAATCAATTATCTCTTTGTAAGTATTGATATGCTTGAAAGTCAAGCAGCTATTCAAGACGAAACTTTTACAATAAATTCAATTAACTTTAAGTGCTTAGTGGTTCCTTATACCCAATTTATTACGAAAGAGTTACTTTCGTTTATTGAAAAATATAAGCATGGGAAAATTTATTTTGTTGAGGCGTTTCCAGAAGCGATTATTGGGAACGAAGAAAAGGTAGATTTCTCTAAATTAGATCATTGTTTAGTACTATCTTTAGATGAATTACCAGTAAAACTTAAGAGTGAAAATCTGGATGAAATAAAACTATCAACTCCCTTTACTCAATTGGTTACCATGCATTATTGTAAAAAGGATTATGAAATCTATACGTTCAATAATGAAGATGAGTACAATGAGTTTTCCGGTGGCGTATCTATTCCTGAAAGTAAATATGTTTATGAATATAATGCATTAAAAGATGAATGGTATGAAGTTTCGTTCGATGTTAATAAATCCCGTTTAGAAATAGAGCTAGACATTCCTCCATTTGATTTCAAGGTTTTTGTCTCTTCCAATAAAGAACTCCCAATTAACTTATCTGTGAGACCAAATTCATATTATAAAAACCAGATGGATATTAGTAATAATTGGTCTATCTCATTAGCTAGAAGTATTGAATATCCCAACTTTAAATTATTTGATACTATGGAAGAATTGGTCCCTATTTCAAGAAAGTTACCTAATTTCTCAGGAATTATTCGCTATGAGAAAGAAATCGATTTAGTCGATGTGAACGGCCAAGCCCGAATAGTATGTGAATCCGTATATGATGCTATGGAGGTTTGGATTAATGGGGTCAGTATCGGAAAGAGAATCAATCCACCATACTGCATTGACTTCACAGGGTTATTAAAAAACGGGAAAAACAAAATCGTTGTGGAAGTGGCAACCACTGCAGACCGTGAAGTAAAGAAAATAGAAGAACAGTTTATTTCTATGTTTGAAGTGATTGAGCCTACTGGGATGTTTGGGGAAATTCATTTGAAATATTAGCTATAGCTATGCGGTAATAGAAAAATAAATAAGATAAATCATAGGTGTAAGAAGAAAAAGGGGTTGCTGAGGCAACTCCTTTTTAATATCATAACCAACCAAAATTTACCCACTTACAGAATTATTAGAATTTTACTTTTATAGATTATTGACAAGTGGAGGGACTTTTTATTATTCTTAGTTTATAACAAATGTTAAACGCTGTAACAAATGTAAAAACAACTTCGCTGAAGTTATAAGTTGTAACATTTGTTCCTGGTTCGCGAATTAAAGTAAAATGAAAGCGTTATTATAAGAGAGGAGGCCTAGGAATCTACTAAACTATGAAGTGGGAAAAGGAGAGATTTTATGCAGCTTGCTTTTATACTTTGTACGATTCTCATTGTTCAGTATCTTTTATCGTTTTTTCAAATTAAGCAATACAAGAGAAATATCGATAAAATTGTTAGCGTTTACAAAGGCGATAATGGTTATTTTATGTTCTCAGGGATGGAACGAGGAAAGTTCAAGCCGGGAGCAATTGCCATTTTGGTTGTTGATCGCAACTACATTATACATGAATGTCACATGTTAAAGGGGATATCCGTTCTAACTAAGTTCAAGCCGTTGGAGAAATACAAGGGTAGACATGTGGGCGAAATTGTAAGTGATGTGAATGATGTGATTCCTGAAAAGGGGAAGAACAAACTTCCTGCTTATAGTAAGGCATTGTTACAAGCGAGTGAAAATGCATTGTTAACGATATCTAAGAACAAAGTGTCAATGGGAGTATAAAAAGGGGGTCAAACAAATGGAATGGATTAAATGGTTAGGGGAACATTTTATCGGGATGTTCCAGGCTGGTGGCGAAACTTTTATGGGACTAGTAACAGGAATTGTTCCAACACTGGTTGTACTATTAACGTTTACTTATGCAATGATGAAATTCGTCGGGGAAGAAAGAGTAACAAGAATCATTCAGTTTGCTGCAAAATATACTATCCTTCGATATACACTAATGCCAGTTCTTTCAGTTCTAATGTTAACAAACCCGATGGCATATACTTTCGGTCGTTTTTTACCTGAAAAGCAAAAACCAGCTTTTTATGATTCAGCGGTATCTTTCGTTCATCCGGTAACAGGGTTATTTCCTTACGCTAATGCAGGTGAACTGTTTGTATACTTAGGTATTGCAAACGGTATTCAAGAATTAGGTCTGCCAGTAGCCGACTTAGCTGTCCGCTATTTTATCGTCGGTGTAGTTGTTATCTTAATTCGTGGCATAGTGACAGAATTAATTACAAAATATTTAGCGAAAAAAGAGGGCGCAGACTTAGCATAGAAGGGAGAGGTTGTAGATGACGACATATCGTGGAGTATTTGTATCAAAAGGATCAGGTGGCTGGGGTGTTGGACTTTATATCGAACCTAATGCAAAGAAGAATAAAATTGTTTCAATTACAGGAGGAGGAATCCATCCCGTTGCTGCAAGAATTGCAGAATTGACTGGTGCTGAGGCAGTTGATGGGTTTAAGGGATCTTATCCAGAAGAAGAAATGGCGTGTGTCATTATTGACTGTGGTGGTACAGCAAGGATTGGCGTATATCCGATGAAACGTATCTTAACAGTCGATGTTCTTCCATCTTCTCCGTCAGGTCCACTTTCAAAATATATTACGGATGATATCTTTGTATCAGGTGTTACACCAAAAGAGGTTGCGGTTGCTGAAGGCTATAGTCAGTCCGCCGGTGCACAAGAAGTAACGGATGAGCCAAAATTCGATACAAAAGATAAAGAGAAATTCAAAGAAAGCTATACCGAGTTGAAAAAAGAAGTAGCTAGCCAGCAAAAAGATAATCTCTTGCTGCGTTTTTCGAAAGGAATCGGTAACGTTACCGGAACTTTCTATCAGGCTGGACGTGACACAATGGATATTCTTATTAAAAATATTCTTCCGTTCATGGCCTTCGTTAGTATGTTAATGGGAATTATCAACTATACCGGTGTCGGTGATTGGATTGCACAGGCATTAACTCCACTCGCTGGTTCTCTGTGGGGGCTTCTAGTTATCGTTATCGTCTGTACTCTGCCATTCTTATCACCAGTATTAGGTCCAGGGGCAGTTATTGCACAGGTTATTGGGGTATTAATCGGTACACAAATCGCATTAGGGAATATTCCACCACAATACGCTTTACCTGCACTATTTGCCATCAACGGCCAGGTAGGTTGTGATTTTATTCCCGTTGGTTTATCTCTTGGAGAGGCAAAACCTGAAACGGTGCGTTACGGAGTACCTGCCGTATTATACAGCCGCTTAGTCACAGGTATTGTATCCGTTGTAATTGCCTACTTTGCTAGTTTTGGCATGTATTAAAATTTTGGTTTTTGTAAGGGCAGTATGTTATGAAAGAAGAGGATCGCTATGGTTATTCAAGATAGAAGGATTCTAGTGAAAGTCGCACAAATGTATTATGACGAAGGAGCGACTCAGTCGGAAATTGCAGAAAAAATAGGAATCAGCCGTTCCCTCGTTTCAAAGGTGTTAACAAAGGCGAGGGAGGAAGGCATTGTTGAAATAATCATTCATGATGATCAAATTCATCAGTTTAGAAATCTAGAACGGAAAATTGAGCGTCTATATAATTTACGTGAAGTAGTGTGTATTGAGAGTGTAGGTCATGAGTCTTCAAAAAAACAATTAGGTGAAGCGACCTCTGAGTATTTGCAGAGAGTAATTAGGGATGGTCAAATCATCGGGATGTCTTCGGGTACAACATTAAAAGAAGTTGCTAAGGCAATCAATTCAGTGCAGGTATTTCCATCTGCTACGGTTGTCCCTTTAGTGGGGGGAATGGGGAACGAACAAGTGGATATTCATTCCAATAGTATTGTTTCCAAAGTGGGAAATGCACTTCAATCCAAGTATGAGTTGCTCCATGTTCCAGTAATGGTCGATACAAAGGAAGGGAAGGAAGTATTGATTCGCCAGCCTTCCATACGTTGCACTCTAAATCTAGCAGAACAATCCAATATCGCAGTTGTTGGGATTGGAGGACGTCCTGAGGACTCTACCATGGTTAAAGCATACATGGGTTCAGATCATCAGCAAATCACTAATGATCACGAAATTGTAGGGGATATTTGCTATAACTTCATCAATAAATTTGGAAAACCTGTAGACAATTCATGGAATGAAAGAGTGATAGCTATTGAACTAGAAAAATTGAAAGCGATTCCCTTAGTAATAGGGGTTGCTTCTGGTTTAGAAAAAGTTCAAGCCATCAAAGCTGCATTAGAAGGCGGCTTGATTCATGTACTGATTACAGATGAAGCAACAGGAAATGCGCTGGTAGAAGGATAATAGTCGAGCTGCACTCCAACTGTGCAGCTTTTTTCTAGTTTGGGCTTTAATACGTCGAATAGGTCTACACTCCCCAAATATATTTAGTGGCTTAAACAGCAATCGTAAACAACCTTTTCAACCCTCAACTACTCCATTAATTTACCCTTTTATCTGATATATTTGAATATTATGACTTGACAGGGCTTACACAAGCACTTAAACTAAGGGTACGGAACAAATGATATGCATTGTAACAAATGTTACGTAAGTGAATGAATTGTTACAATCAATAACATTTGTATATGGCTGAAAAATGTAATTAAAAGATTTCTATTCTAAAAGAAAATGTAAGCGTATTAATTAAATTTTTTGGGAGGAATTTATTCATGTCAATTTACACTAAGCTTTTACAACGTGAACGTGAAAATGCACCAATTAAAGTAGGGGTAATCGGTGCAGGGCAAATGGGTTTTGGGATGATTGCACAAATTTCAAAAATCCCTGGTATGATCGTAACAGGTGTTTGTGATGTAAATGTTCAGGCGGCACAAAGAGCAGCTGATTATTATTCCTCACAATCTACGAGAAAAGATCCAATGGTTGTAACGAATGACTACAGGGATGTTATCCAGTCAAACCATGTAGAAGTGATTGTTGATGCAACGGGTGTTCCAGAAGTAGGAGCAAACGTATCACTGGAGGCTTTACGTTCGAAAAAACATATTGTCCTACTTAACGTAGAAGTTGATATAACAATCGGTTCAATTATGTATCAAATGTTTACGAATGCTGGATTGGTATACACAGGCTCTGCAGGGGATGAGCCAGCTGCGACTCTAGAATTATATGAATTTGCCAAAACAATGGGATTAGAAGTATTGGTTGCTGGGAAAGGAAAAAACAATCCATTCAACCCGCTATCTAATCCAGACGTAGCTGCAGCAGAAGCCAAGGCAAAGCACATGAGTGCACATATGCTAGCTGCATTCCAAGATGGAACAAAAACTATGGCTGAAATGAATCTTTTAAGTAATGCGATTGGTTTAGTCCCAGATAAAGTCGGAATGCACGGTGTATCTGCAACTGTTCAAGATGTCGCTGATAAACTAGACCTAAAGGAAAATGGAGGAGTACTAGATAACTTCGGCGTTGTAGAATATGTAAACGGTTTAGCACCAGGAGTATTCGTCATTGTAAAAAGTGATCTTGAGCCAGTTGACGAAGAACTTCGCTATTTAAAAGTTGGTAACGGACCACACTATGTGTTTTATCGTCCATACCACTTAGCTAGTTTAGAAACTCCAATCACAATTGCAAAAGCAGTATTAGAACATGATTCTTCTATTCATCCACTTGGAGCTCCGATTTCTGAAACCGTTGCTGTGGCAAAACGGGACATTAAAGCAGGTGAGACCTTAGATGGAATTGGTGGCTATAGCGTGCGTGGTGTCCTTGAAACACATCGTGACATGAAGGCAAACGGCCATATTCCAATTGGTTTAATCAGTGGGAAAGTAGTTGCGAAAAGAGATATCAAGACAGGTCAATTCCTAACTCAAGATGATGTGGAATTAGATACAAATACAACCGTTTGGAAGTTACGATCTCTTCAAGATCAGCTTTTTCCAACAAGCACAGAACAACGTCCACTTGTGACATTATAAAGAGACAAGCGAACAAATGGGAGGATAAAGATGACAAAATCAGTAGTAAAAGAAATTGGGGTATTAGTATCAACGTTTAAAGAAGATAAAATATTGATTTTATTTGGTCCACAAGCTCCGAAGGAATTAAGAGAAATGGCTGTTATTCATGAATTTGAAAATCTAGAAGAGGAGCCATTAAAGCAGGGTGGTACGATACAGTTTGGTGAAGAGAGTTTTACCATTACCGCATTAGGTGACCTTGCTAACAAGAATTTTAAGGAATTAGGGCATGTATCCATTTACTTCCAGGAGCCTATGGAAGAAGTTCTGCCTGGAGCAGTGTTTGCAGCCCCATATTCCTTCCCTAATACTATTAATGAAGGAACAGTAATTTCAGTGAAATAAACAAGAGGGAAAAGGTGGATCTAGTTTCATAAAAACTTGATCCCTTTTTCCCTTTTTTAAAACTCACGGTCACATTTGGAACCGTTACCAATGCTGTCGTATCAATCTTTGTCCAATAAAAAATATCAGAAAATTAGCGTTTTTTACTTGACTAAAATGAGGATAGATTATATGATGTTTACAAATGTAACAGTATAGAACAAATGTAAAAGGAGGAACAGATAATGATGGTTAAAACATTAAAGCTTCCTGAGATGATTACAGAACAGAAATTAAAAGATTTATATAAAGAAATGTGGTTAATCCGTTATTTTGATGAGAAGGTTGACCAGTTTTTTGCGAAGGGGATGATCCACGGTACAACACATTTATGTGTGGGCCAAGAGGCATCTGCGGCCGGTTCTATAGCGGTCATTGGCAGAAAAGATAAGATCATAAGCACACATCGAGGACACGGCCACTGTATTTCAAAAGAGGGCGATGTTAACAAGATGATGGCAGAACTCTTCGGTAGGGTAACAGGGTATTGTAAAGGAAAAGGCGGATCAATGCATATTGCCGATGTAGAAAAAGGAAATTTAGGGGCAAATGGAATTGTCGGTGGGGGTCTTCCTCTTGCTGTAGGAGCAGCTCTAACGTCGAAAATGAAAAAAGAAGATTATGTGGTTCTTTGTTTCTTCGGTGATGGTGCATCTAATGAAGGGAGTTTCCATGAATCTGTGAATCTAGCAGCCATCTGGGACCTTCCCGTTGTCTTTATTTGTGAAAACAACCAATACGGGATGTCAGGTCCGGTTAAAGAAATGACTCGTGTGGAAAATATTGCTGATCGTGCTAGTGGTTACGGAATCCCTGGTCATGTGGTTGACGGTCTTGACATGATTGAAATCATGAATACCGTTCATGAAGCAGTTGAACATGCACGGGGTGGCAACGGCCCAACTTTAATCGAAATGAAAACTTACCGCTGGAAAGGTCACTCTAAGAGCGATGCAAAAAAATATCGTACTCGTGAGGAAGAAAAAGAATGGAGAGAAAAAGACGGAATCAAGCGTTTTAAAGAAACGTTAATCGAAGCTGGTGTATTAACAGAAGAAACCGCAAAACAACTTCAGGAGGCAGCAAACCAGGAAATCGAGAAAGCTGTGAAATTTGCTGAAAGCAGCCCCGAACCATCCCTTGATAGTTTACTAGAGGACGTTTACGCGTAAAGAGAGGAGTAGAAAATATGGCTACTAGACAAATAACCTATTTAGAAGCAGTAAGGGAAGCAATGAGCTTAGAAATGCGGGAAAACAATGATGTATTTATTCTTGGTGAAGATATCGGTGTTTATGGAGGAGCTTTTGGTGTAACACGTGGAATGATTGAAGAGTTTGGTCCTGAACGTGTCCGTAATACACCCATCTCAGAAGCGGCGATTGCTGGTGCGGCAATAGGATCGGCATTAACAGGAATGCGTCCTATATTAGAACTTCAATTTTCTGATTTTATTACGATCGCTATGGATCAAATGGTGAACCAAGCTGCGAAGACCCGTTATATGTTTGGAGGCAAAGGAAAAGTACCAATGGTATTACGAACACCAGCTGGTTCGGGAACTGGTGCTGCTGCCCAGCATTCACAAAGTCTTGAAGCTTGGATGGCTCATATTCCAGGATTAAAAGTCGTTCAGCCGTCCACAGCTTATGATGTAAAAGGTTTGTTAAAAGCAGCCATTGACGATGATAACCCAGTTATTTTCTACGAACATAAACTATTGTATAAAACGACGGGTGATGTTCCTGAGGAATCCTACAAAATTGAATTAGGTAAAGCAGATATCAAACGTGAGGGAACAGATGTAACAATTGTAGCTACGGCAATTATGGTCCATAAAGCACTGGAAGCAGCAGTGGAACTTGAAAAAGAAGGAATCAGTGTAGAAGTAGTTGATCCTCGTACCATTGTTCCACTCGATAAAGAAACTATTATTAATTCTGTAAAGAAGACCGGACGTTTAATTGTTGTACATGAAGCTGTTCAACGGGGAGGATTCGGTGGAGAAATCGTTAGTGTTGTTGCTGAAAGCGAAGCATTTGACTATTTAGATGCTCCAATAAAGCGCCTCGGCGGTAAAGAGGTTCCCATTCCTTATAACCCTAAATTAGAAAAAGCGGCCATTCCGCAAGTTCCAGATATTATTGAAGCTGTCAAAGAAACCGTTAAGAACAGGTAAGGAGGAGGGGCAAAATGGCAAAAGAAATATTTATGCCGAAACTAAGCAGCACGATGGAAGTCGGTACCCTCCTTCAGTGGTTTAAAGAAGAAGGGGAAACCGTTGAAATCGGTGAACCACTTTTTGAAATTATGACAGACAAAATCAATATCGAAGTAGAGGCTTACGATGAAGGTGTGTTATTAAAAAAATATTTTGATGTCGACGCTGAAGTACCAGTCAATCAAATTATTGGTTACATTGGCAAAGAAGGAGAAAAGGTACCTGACAGTTCACCAGGGATTGCTGGGGAAGAACCATCAGCAGAGGAACAAATAGAAGAGGTTATTTCCGAACGTCAAGAGGCACCTGTATCAGTAAGCAATATTCAAGAAGGTGAGAAACCGCGTGCAACCCCGGCAGCACGCCAAATGGCACGCTCAAATAAACTTGAATTAGTATTCATTAAAGGCAGCGGCCCAAATGGTCGTGTGCATAAAAAAGATGTGCATGCTCATTTAGAAGCTACTGCATCAGAATCAAAAGCTACCCCACTTGCAAAGAAAATTGCCTTAGCGGAACAGGTGGACTTATCCTCTGTAGCTGGTAGCGGTGTGAATGGGAAAATTGTTAAAGCTGATGTGGTTACTGCAAATCCTTCTAATTCAGCAACATCAGCATCCACTTCTTTACCAGCAGAACAGCGCAGAAAAATGACTGGTATGAGAAAAGTAATTGCTGACAGGATGGCACAGAGTGCTTACACAGCACCGCATGTAACGTTAACGACTGAAGTGGAAATGTCGAAGGTAAAGGAACTTCGTGTAGCACTTCTACCTGTGGTTGAAAAGCAAACAGGCTTCCGATTATCGTTTACTGATATTCTCGTAAAAGCTGTAGGTGTAGCACTGGCTCGTCACCCACAGGTGAATGTATCAATTGACGGTGACGAAATTATTCAGCATAGCCAGGTAAATATCGGACTAGCTGTTGCTGTCCAGGACGGATTAATGGTTCCAGTGATTAAAGATGTTCTGAGTAAGGGACTTGCTGAGTTAACAAAAGATGCAAAAGATATTGGTAAACGTGCCCGCGAAAATAAACTACTGCCAGTTCAAATGAAGGGATCTACATTTACCATTAGCAACCTAGGAATGTATGCAGTTGATGCATTTACTCCTATTATTAACCAGCCTGAAAGTGCCATTCTTGGTGTTGGTCGAATTCAAGATAAGCCTGTGGCTATTAATGGCGCACTTGAAATTCGTCCTATGATGACGCTTAGTCTATCCTTCGACCACCGAGCAATGGATGGAGCACCAGCTGCTGCGTTTTTAACGGAGTTAAAGCAAATACTCGAAAGTCCATTTGAGTTATTGGTATAGGGGTGAATAAAACATGGTGAAATCCTACGATATTGTTGTGGTTGGAGGAGGTCCCGGAGGTTATGTAGCTGCCTTGCATGCTGCGGAGCTTGGTAAAAAAACAGCTCTCATCGAGACAGACTTCCTTGGAGGAACATGTCTAAACCGGGGGTGTATTCCATCAAAGACCTATTTAAAACATTCTGAAGTCATCGAGCAAATTGAAAAGGCGAAGGAATGGGGAATCGAAACCGGTGACCTTAGCTTTTCTTTTAGTAAAATGAAAAAGCGAAAAGATGACGTGATTCAGCGTCTACGTGGAGGCATTGCCTTTCTACTGAAGCAGGGGAAAATTGATGTTTATAACGGGTATGGATCGGTTCTACCCGGCGGAGTAGTGAGGGTGAAAACACTTGAAGAGGAAGAGACTGTTAAGGCGGCAAAAGTGATTGTTGCAACAGGGTCTACCCCAGCTGTGCCGCCAATTGAAGGGCTGGATACAGTTCATTTTGATACAAGTGATACGATCTTTGATATTCCAGAGATACCAAAATCGGTAATCATTATTGGTGGCGGAGTGATTGGAGTTGAATTTGCGACTATTTTTGCATCTCTTAAAGCGCAAGTAAGCATCGTCGAGGCTGCTGACCGGATCATCCCTACAGAGGATGCGGAAGCTTCCAAATTTTTATCAAAGATGTTAAAGAAAAAGGGAATCAACATCCATACAGGTGCAAAAGTGCAACGAGTTCAAGAAACAGAAGGTGTGAAAACAGTCATTTGTGAGGATGTAAAGGGAAAAGAGCTTTCATTGCAAGCAGATACATTACTCGTAAGCACTGGACGCCGCCCAAATTTATCCGCAGTCACAGAACTTAATCTAGAACAGAACGGCCCATTCATTAAAGTTAACGATAAGTTGGAAACAAGCCAAGCAAATGTTTTTGCAGTTGGGGATGTTATAGGCGGTTGGCAGCTTGCTCACGCAGCAAGTGCGGAAGGAATTGTTGCCGCGAATAATGCTGCTGGACAGAAGGATGTTATCGACTATAAAGTCATGCCCCGTTGTATTTTTACGCTCCCTGAAATCGCCTCCGTTGGCCTGTCAGAGGAGGAAGCGAAAAAGCAGGGGATTGATGTTCGTGTAGAAAAATTTGACTTTGCTGGTAGTGGGAAAGCACTGAGTGCTGGAGAACCGGAAGGATTTACAAAGATTATCTATGAGGAAAAATACGGTGAAATCATTGGTGTGGTTATGGCTGGCTCACATGTAACGGAAATGATTTCTGAAGCCTCGGCTTTCATGTACTTAGAGGGAACAATAGAAGAAGCCGCTAAAATGATTCACCCACACCCAACCATATCAGAAACCTTCTATGAAGCCGCAGTGAATGCGGTCAATAAACTAAGAAAACAACAAAAAGCAGTACAATCAGCGGTATAGTAATTGGTTAGTCAAAACAACATAAAAATAACATTCAAGTATCATATTGAGTTGTTACAGAAAAGTGCCGAGAATGATTATTCTCGGCACTTTTGCGATATGGTGTGATGATTTTAGAAAAGATATGTTGTAATATGTTCATATACATAACATTTGTAAATTGGTTTATCGATGATGCCTTGAAGGAGATGGCTAGAGTGGAGTGGCAAGAAAAGAGACAATTAGTTAAGGTTTCTAGTATGTATTACAATGATGGCTGGACACAAGCACAAATTGCCCAAAAATTGGGTGTTTCGAGACCTGTAATATCTAAGTTGCTGCAAAGAGCAAAGGATGAAGGAATTGTTAAGGTCTACATAAAGGATGAGAGTGTGCACACGGTAGAGTTAGAAAGGAAGCTTGAACAATATTTTGAACTTGCTGATGCGGTTGTTGTCCCCAATAACGGATTATCTGTTGAAATGGCAAAGAGAGAAGTTGGTCAGGCAGGTGCCAGCTATATCTCTAACAATTTAAAAGATGTTAAGAGTATTGGAATCTCCTGGGGGGAAACTTTGGCATATCTCGTTCAAGAATACCCTTTTGAGCGAAGAGAGGATATTACGGTTGTGCCACTAGAAGGTGGTATGGGTGTGAAGCAGGTGCAAATTCATGCTAATCAACTTGCAAACGAATTAGCAAAAAAGCTTCACAGTACTTGTACTTATTTATACGCTCCAGCAATTGTTGAAAATGAAGAACTAAAAGAGCGTTTAATGGGTATGGAGGATATCCAAACGGTTTTAGAAAGAGGTAGGAATGTAGATGTTGCTCTCGTTGGTATAGGGAATCCTTTCCAGAACTCCACCTTGATGAAATTAGGATACTTAAAAGAAAATGATTTAATTCAGCTCCGTGAGGTTGGAACCATTGGAGATATTGGCTTTCGATTTTTTGATGAAAATGGTCAGGCGATCAATAATTCTTTAAATACCAAAGTAATTGGAATTACCATTGGAGAATTTCAACGTATCAAAAAAGTAATTGCCGTCGTTGAAGGGGAACATAAAGTGGATAGTATATTGGGAGCATTAAAAGGGAAATTTATTGATGTTTTAATTACCGATGAATTAACTGCAAGTGCCATTCTAAAAAAAATTAACCACTAAACACTATCTTGTACCTTTTTGTGGAAAAGTCGAATATAATATAATATTAATTTATGGTCAACATCGGGAACATAATAAAAATGCGAAATGTATTCCTAAATAAAGATGATTGATGGAAAATATGGTAAGGAGAGGTTAATTTGAAAATCACTGAGTATGATGTCTCCCTATATTGCTCTCGTTGTCATGATGAAACACTTCATTGTGTTCAGTACTTAAATGATAAAATTTCAAGTACAGAGTGTACAAATTGCCATCGTAAAATTGATATGCACTTAAATCCTAAAAGAGAATTATATAAAGAAATATATAAACGTATTATTTCGAAACCTACCAGGTTAACACAAGAATATAAAGATGATTTAAACAAGTTTATCGGGGAGTTTCCGAAAAGGGCACTTAGTAAACCGTATCGTCTTATGAGATACGTGGACGAAACACGGAAAGCCCTAAAAAAAATCAATAAATATTAATTGATTTTGGAGAAAGCCGAGTGATTTGTACAGTTAACAGTGGGAAACAGAGTGAAAACTTAAAGCTATGACACTCTAATCAGTATTCTGTGATCAAAGTGAAATTGAAACATAATGTAGTCGGCTAGTTTTGAGATATAAATATAAATATAAATATAAGATAGACTCTTCTGTTTGGTATCAACTATATGATTCAAACGCCTATGCTCTACTATATAAGATAATTGACTTATATGTTTGTAGGTGCTAACCATGAGCAGTCCTAAAAAACCTAAGAAATATGTAAAAAAGTATTAATCCTCTAAAGGGTTAATACTTTTTTTGTATAATAGATTTAATTTTCTAAAAATTAATGATTTATTCTTGACTTAGAAGACAAAACATTATAATATTTTTTACAAATGTAACACGACTGAACAAATGTAAATTCTGAGGATATTTAAAAAGTAAAACTGTCTTTATTTGGGGGAGGTGGCTTTATTTTGGGGCAAAAAGCAGTTGTTTATGTGGTTTCGGACTCTGTTGGAGATACAGCTGAGTTTGTAGTCAAAGCAGTGGCAACACAATTTAACGGTGGGCTAGTAGAAATTCGTCGCAATTCATATGTAAACGGCTTTGAAGATATCGATAATGCGATTATGCAAGCAAAGAATGAATATTCTATCATTGCCTATACCATTGTTGTTCCGTATTTAAAGGATCATTTAGACAGAAGGGCAAGTGAAGAAGGAATAGTAGCGATTGATTTACTTAGTCCGTTAATGAATGCGTTTGTTACTAGATTTAATAAAGAACCTTATCATCAACCTGGCTTAATGCGAAAACTGGATGAGGACTATTTTAAAAAAATTGAAGCGATTGAATTTGCGGTGAAGTACGATGACGGACGGGATCCAAGGGGAGTGACAATGGCCGATATCGTATTGATCGGTGTGTCGCGAACTTCAAAAACACCTTTATCAATGTATCTGGCTCATCAACGCTTTAAGGTAGCGAATGTACCATTGGTGCCTGAGATAGACCCGCCAGATGAACTGTTTGAAGTTCCACGAAAAAATTGTATTGGGTTGATTATTTCCCCGGATAAATTAAATGAAATTCGTAGGGAGCGGCTAAAGGCTATGGGGATCCCCTCTCATGCCAAATATGCCAGTTTCGAACGAATTCTTAGCGAACTAGACCATGCTGAAAAAATAATGAAACGAGTTGGCTGTCCGATTATTGATGTTTCAAATAAAGCAGTAGAAGAAACTGCTGGTTTGATTTTAGATGTGTTAAAAAAGAAAAGGAGCTTTTAAAAAAATGGATAAATTCGTATATTTATTTGATGAAGGTAATGGTAGTATGAAGGATTTATTAGGGGGAAAGGGTGCAAACCTAGCGGAAATGACAAGAATTGGCCTCCCAGTTCCATTCGGGTTTACGATTACAACTCAAGCTTGTAATACTTACTATGAATCTGGTAAATCAATACCAACTATAGTAGAAAAGCAAACCTTAGAAGCTCTAAATTGCTTAGAAGAAAAAATGGGAAAAAAGCTGGGTGACTCACAAAATCCTTTGCTAGTGTCTGTTCGTTCCGGTTCAGTCTTCTCAATGCCTGGAATGATGGATACCATTTTAAACCTTGGAATGAATGATGAAACAGTAATCGGTATGGCTAATTTAACAGATAACCCGCGTTTTGCTTATGATTCATATCGCCGTTTTATTCAAATGTTTAGTAATGTCGTACTTGAGATCGATAGTTATTATTTTGAGCAATTTTTAGAAGAATTGCGCGAGCAAAAAGGCTATATCTCTGACCCTGAATTGACGGCAGAAGATTGGGAAGAGGTGATTTATGGTTATAAAGAAATTGTAAAAAAACATACAAAAAAGGAATTTCCTCAGAACCCATTTGAACAGCTTTTTCTTGCAATCAATGCCGTATTTAACTCCTGGAACAACCAGCGTGCCATCGTATACCGTCGTCTGAATAAAATTCCAGATCACTTAGGCACTGCAGTTAACATCCAAAGCATGGTGTTTGGAAATATGGGAAATGATTCTGGAACAGGTGTCGCCTTTACTAGAAATCCCTCAACAGGTGAAAAGGTCCTTTATGGTGAATACTTAATCAATGCCCAAGGCGAAGACGTTGTTGCAGGTATACGTACACCACAGCCAATTGCAACTCTAAAGGCAGATCTGCCTGAGGTTTTCAAGCAATTTGCAGAAACATGCAATTTACTGGAGAAACATTATAAAGAAATGCAAGATATCGAGTTCACGGTAGAAGGAGGGAAGCTGTTCATTTTACAAACTCGTAATGGTAAACGCACAGCGCAGGCAGCGATTCGAATTGCTGTTGAAATGGTCGAAGAAGGTTTGATTAATAGAAAGACGGCCTTAATGCGTGTAGACCCTGATCAATTAAACCAGTTGCTTCATCGTCGCATCGATGACAAGCATCAGCGGACATTGTTAGCAAAAGGATTACCTGCGTCACCTGGAGCAGCTACAGGTCAAGTTGTCTTCGATGCAGATGAGGCCGAGGCATTATCGAACGAAGGAAAAAAAGTGATCCTGGTTAGACCTGAAACAACACCGGATGATATCCATGGCATTGTTGCATCCCAAGCGATTTTAACGAGCCGTGGTGGAATGACAAGCCACGCGGCGGTAGTTGCACGTGGAATGGGGAAAGCGTGTATTTGCGGGTGTGAATCCTTAATAATTAATTTGAAAGCCAAACATTTTACTGTAGGAAAAACCATTGTAAATTATGGTGATATCATTACTATTGACGGGTCCTCTGGTGAAATTATGCTAGGTGAAATACCGATGATAGACCCTGAGCTATCAGATGAGTTCCAACTTTTACTAGCTTGGGCAGATCAGGAAAGAAAATTAGGAGTTCGTGCCAATGCTGATAATCCAGGAGATGCTAGAAAAGCGTTTGAATTCGGAGCAGGTGGTATTGGGTTATGCCGGACTGAACATATGTTTATGGACTCTGCGAGAATTCCAATCGTACAAAAGATGATTTTAGCTGAACATTACAATGAAAGAATGGAAGCGCTTGAAGAGCTTTTGCCAATGCAACAAAACGACTTTGAGGGGATTTTTGAAGCGATGCAGGGCTATCCAGTGACCATTCGCTTACTAGACCCACCTCTTCATGAGTTTTTACCTGATAAAGAAGAAATTTTAGTCGAAGTGACAAAGTTGCAAATGACTCACCCAGATTCAGCTGAATTAAAGGCAAAAGAGCAACTGCTGAAAAAGGTTTCCCATTTAGTTGAGTTCAACCCAATGTTGGGTCACCGTGGCTGCCGACTTGGTATAACTTATCCAGAAATCTATGAGATGCAGGTAAAAGCCATTTTTTATGCAGTTGTCACACTTGCTAGAAAAGGGATGGAAGTACTGCCAGAAATTATGATCCCGCTTGTTGGCCACGTTAACGAGTTAAAGAAAATGCGCCAGTTAGTCGTGGATACAGCCGTTCGTGTTCAAGAAGAAACAGGGGAAACGTTCAAGTACACTATTGGAACAATGATTGAAATTCCGCGTGCAGCCTTAACTGCTGACCAAATTGCAAAAGAAGCGGATTTCTTCTCATTTGGAACGAATGATTTAACACAAACAACATTTGGTTTTAGTCGTGACGATGCAGAAGGAAAATTCTTGCAAGCTTATATTGAAAATAAAGTGCTACCTGAAAATCCATTTGCGGTTCTTGATCAAGAAGGTGTGGGTAAGTTAGTTGAAACGGGTGTAAAGCTTGGACGTGAAACAAAGCCTTCCTTAAAAGCAGGTATATGTGGTGAACATGGAGGAGAAAAGTCTTCAATCGACTTTTGCTATCGTGTTGGTCTGAATTATGTTAGCTGTTCACCATACCGTGTTCCTGTTGCACGATTGGCGGCTGCACAAGCAACTATTCGACATGATCAAAATATAGAGGGAGTTTGTATTAAAGTGTAATTCAAATGAGACGGTATCCATAATGGTACCGTTTTTTTTGTTAACTATTTGGGTTGGAATTCCATTAGAAAAGGCTTTTCCTGTAATTTCTAACCTTTTTTTACTCTAAAGTGATTGACGAAAATGTACGATAATAGATAAGTTTATTACAAAGGTAATGATAAGGAACAAATGCAAAGGGTTCGGCACAAACTTGCACACAAAATGATGTTAGTAAAGGAGAAAAGTTGTTATGAAAACGTTTTCGTTTATTTCTGTGACTCAACTATAATAAAGACAGAAGGAGGGTAAAGTGATGTTCCTTGATGATCGAAGTGTAAATTTATTAAATGAATTGATTAGAACACCTCAAATAAAAAATAAGGAACTTGAAGGGAAATTTAAAATTAGTCGAAGGCAAATCTCATACTCATTAGAGAAAATTAATCATTGGTTAGAAGCGAGAAATTTAACGCCGATAACAAAGAGTAGAAACGGTAACTTTATTATTGATAAAAAGATATTTGAGCATTTTTCAGTCCCTCATCCAACTGTTAATCAATTGGAAGAATATATCCCGACTGAAAAGGAACGTGCACTTTTAATTATTTTATATTTACTTGGAAAAAAAGAAGAGGTTTCACTATTTCATATTATTGATCTTTTTAACGTAAGCAAAAACACAGGGATAAGTGATATCAAAGAGGCATCAGAATTTATTAAAAAGTATTCCTTGTCCATCGTTTATAGCCGATCTGAGGGATATGAAATTGTCGGGGATGAATTTCAAATTCGTAAACTATTAATTATAGTAGTTAAATCCGTTTTAAATTTGTTTAATGGAAATAAGTACTTTGAGAAGCTTTTACAATTCGATATTTCTCCAATGACAGAAAAAGTAAAATCTATTGAAACCTCATTAAATATCCATTTAACGGATGAAAGCTACGAAAGATTACCTTATATTATTGAATTAATTTTTTCTCGGATTGAACAAGGACATTTTCTTAACGCTGATTTTCACATTGGTTTAATGGAGTTAGCCGATACGGAGGAATACTTAGTTACGGAGCTACTTTTAAATGAGGGTATGGATTTACCAATGAGTGAAAGAATATGGCTAACGCTCCAATTATTAACCTCAAATGTTCTTCAATCGGATATTCTTACTGATCAAAGGTTAAACGAATTAAAGATTGCAATCCTGGATATGCTTGCTCTTTTTGAAAAAAAATCGTGTATCTTTATTGATGATAAAAAGGATATCCTCGATAAATTAATGATTCATATGAGACCAGCATACTATCGAATTAAATATCATCTTACATTAAAAGAACATTACTCGATTAAGTTAATCGAGGAGTACATGGAGTTGCATGAGATGGTTTCAGTTTCAATTGATCCACTCGAAAAATTAATAGGAGAGAAATTCCCAAAAGACGAGATTGCCTTTATTACAATGTTTCTTGCGGGGCAACTTATTAAACAGGGGGAAGAACTTCATAAAAAGAAAAGAGCAGTAGTTATTTGTACAAACGGTCTGACTGTGTCAAAAATAATGAAGCAAACGTTGAAAGAAATCTTTCCAGAGTTTTATTTTGCTGAAAGTCTATCTCTAAGACAGTTCCAAATGTATCAACAGGATTACGAGATTATTTTTAGCACCATTCCAATCCAGTCCTCGCAACCTGTGTATTTAATTAATCCACTCATGACTTTACATGAAAAAGAATTGTTGCGCAAACAAGTCATTACCACCATTGATAAAAAAAGCTATGAAACTATTAATATGAATAAATTAATAGAAACTATTAAACAAAACGCAATAATAACAGATGAGACCGCCTTGATGACTGCGTTGTCCAGCTTATTTCAAGAAAGTCAGAAGAGGGATGTAAAGGATTGTGATGTTATATCGTATGGTTTAAGGCAATTTTTACCTTGTGATTTTATCCAATATAGAGACAAAGTTGAAAATTGGCAAGAGGCAATTAGAATCGCATGCGAGCCTTTAGTAATAAACAATATCATCAAATCATCTTATGTGACCACTTTAATTGAGGATAATGATCATCAGCAGATATACAGTTTTTTAGGTGAAAACATGGCAATTCCGCATGCGGCAACGGAAAAAGGAGTGCTAGCTGACGCATTTGCGATGCTTATATTAAAGAATCCGGTAGAGTTCGCTAATGGACAGAAGGTATCCATTGTTACACCGCTCGCTATTTATAACCCGAATCGCCATTTAAAGGCACTCTTCCAATTGGCCGATCTTGCTGAAGACAATGAAAAAATGTCTAAATTACTAGACTCAAAGGAGGTATCTGATGCGTGGCTTATTATCAACGGAAGTTGAGACAGTAGGGGGAAAAACCATGTTTTTTGATAAAAATATTACGTTTATTAATTTAGAAGCAAGTGATCGTTCAGATGCAATTAGGAAAATGGCCTTATCTTTATATGAAGCGAACTTAGTTTCCTCAACTTTTGAGAAAGGTGTTTTGGAAAGAGAAGATACTTTTCCAACCGGCCTGGCAGTCGGGACACTTGGGGTAGCAATTCCCCATACAGATGCTGATAAAGTCATCACACCACAGATTGCTTTTGCCTCGTTAAAAAAACCCGTCAAATTCCGTCTGATGGGAAATGGAGACGAAGAGGTTGATGTTTCATTAATTTTTATGCTTGCATTAAAAAAATCCGAGGATCAGTTAACGATGTTACAGCGGTTAATGGAGATCTTTCAAGACCAAGAATTATTAAAGGATTTTGCTGAGTGCAAGAGTCAGGAAGGTTTAGAGCAATTATTAAATAAGGTTGGACTAGAGTAAAAAATATCATTGAATAAGGGGGATTTTTATGGCGGTTCTACAATGGTTCGTTGATCTTGGTGCAAGTGTTATGCTACCTATTCTACTGTTTATCTTTGGAATTATCCTAGGAACCAAACCAGCAAAGGCCTTTAAAGCGGGATTAACTGTTGGAATTGGATTCGTTGGTTTGAACCTTGTCATTGGCTTGTTAACAAACAGTTTAGGGCCAGCTTCGAAAGCAATGGTTGATAATTTTGGTTTTCAACTAGGTACGATTGATGTTGGTTGGCCTGCCGCAGCAGCCATTTCCTATGGTACAGCTTTAGGAAGTTTAGCGATTCCATTAGGTATCGGTATTAATGTAGTCCTATTGATTACAGGGTTAACAAAAACATTGGACGTTGATATTTGGGATTATTGGCACTGTGCCTTTACGGGATCACTAGTTTACGCTCTAACTGGAAACTTTGCACTTGGTCTATATACTATTGCCATCCATTTAGTTGTGATCTTCTTCTTAGGTGATTTAATTGCAAAGGATGTACAGAAATTTTATGGTTTTCCAAAGATTACATTTCCGCATGGTGCATCTGCTCCGTCTTATTTAGTAGCGAAACCGTTAAATTGGGTCTTTGATAGAATACCTGGTTTTAATAAATTAGAAGCTAATCCTGAAACCATTCAAAAGAAAATTGGCATTTTCGGGGACTCAACAGTAATGGGAGTGTTAATTGGGGTTGTGATTGGTTTCTTGGCAGGTTACAGTGTGAGTGAAGTAATGCAACTTGCTGTTCAAACAGGAGCAGTTATGATGTTAATGCCTCGAATGGTATCTTTACTTATGGAAGGGCTTTCACCTATTTCGGAAGCTGCTAGTGAATTTGTTAAGAGACGGATGCCAGGAAGAGATCTTTACATTGGAATGGATAGTGCCTTATCGGTAGGGCATCCGGCTGTTTTATCAGCATCATTAATTATTGTACCAATCACCTTGTTTTTAGCTGTCATTTTACCAGGGAACAAAGTATTGCCATTTGGTGACTTAGCGACTATTCCATTCTTAGTTTGTTTGATGACACCAGTTTTCAGAGGGAATATTATTAGAACGGTCGTTGCAGGAACTATTTATATGGCGGTTGGATTGTTAATAGCTTCATGGGCGGCACCATTAATCACCGATGCTGCTTTGGCTGCGAAATTTGATATGGCAGGGAATTCTAGTATTTCTGCACTCGTTGATGGGGCTGTCTGGACGACATTTATTTTTGTAGGATTAGCACAGTTTCTTAGCTGGGGTGGAATTACGATCATAGGCGTTGTTGCCTTAGCAGGTTTAATTTATATAAATAAAATTAAACCTAAGCGAGAAGCAAAATTAAACGATGACGTTGGTGCCAGTTTATAATGAAATCTTTATGTGACTGAAGGTGATGTACAATGTTGGAGATTTGGAAACAGCTAGTATGTGACGCGAATAAAGCATTAAAGGAGTTGCAGCTTGTCAAATGGACCAGTGGAAATGTAAGCTATCGAGATTATGAGAGTAATAGGGTAGTTATCAAACCAAGTGGGGTCCACTTTGATGTGTTAAAGCCAGAGGATATGGTCATTGTTGATTTAGATGGAAATGTCATTGAGGGAAGATTAAAACCGTCAGTAGATATGGCAAGTCATTTATATGTCTACCGACATCGTGATGATATTCATAGTGTAGTACACACGCATTCTCCGTTTGCAACAAGCTTTGCGATACGTGGGCTAGATATACCTTCATACACGACAACAGCAGCTAATTTGTTTAAAAATCGGGTCCCTTGTTCTGAATATGCTGCAATTGGTGAAGAAGATATAGGAAAGCAGATTATAGACCATATCTGTGATTCACCTGCTGTGTTACTTCGAAGCCATGGAGTATTTACTGTTGGAAAAGATATTGAGCATGCATTAAAGGCTGCTGTCATTTTAGAGGAAACAGCAGAATATGCACATTATGCTACCTTACATGAACCAGATCTCCTACCGCTTAGCAAAGAAGTGATTAGGCAGTGTAACCATTTTTATAGCACTAGTTATGGACAAAACGAAGAAAATCAAACTATGAAAAAAGGGTGATAGGAAATGAAAAAATTATTGATTATGTGTGGAACAGGTATTGCAACATCTACTATTGTAACAGGTAAGGTAAAGACATGGTTAGAAGAAAATGGCCTTCAAAATAAGGTGAAGCTATATCAATCAAAGATCAGTGAGGAACTAAGCCGTATCGATGAATACGATATTATTGTGTCGACTACGTTAGTACCTGATAATATAAAGAGTAGGATTATCGATGGGGTTCCATTACTCACAGGAATGGGCAAAGAAGAGATGTTTGAAAAAATCAAAACACAAATTCTTGCATAATTTAAATCTCGGTGAATTCGTAAAAAATTATTAAGATACGTTAGAAGCACCTCAGTTGTTAGACTTTAAAAACTAACAACTGGGGTGTTTTCTATTTTTATCCATGCCGAAGGGTGGTTATAGTATTACGTCAATATGTACATGATTAAAATAAATAAACTGAGGGGGTAAAAATGTGGGTAACCGAGCGGTATTTTTAGATAGAGATGGCGTAATAAACGAGGTGTTGACTAAAAGGGTGAAATTCGTAAACAAGCCATCGGAATTATATTTCTTACCTGGTGTTCCAGAGGCTATTCGAAAATTAAATGAAGTCTTTGGGGACAACATTTTTGTTGTGACTAATCAAGGGGGAGTCGGATTAGGGTTCATGAAAGTGAATCAACTGGAAACGATTCATGAACACATGATAGGTGAACTTAAAAAGGAGGGGGCAGTCATCAAAGATGTGGCCTACTGCCCTCATAAACCAAAAGCGGGATGTGAATGCAGAAAACCTGGCTCCCAAATGATTAGTGACTTAGCCGAAAAATATCAGATTGACCTAGCGCAGTCTTATATGGTCGGTGATACGGACACAGACATCCAAGCAGGGAAGAAAGTAGGAACAAAAGGGGTTTTTCTTGGAGACAGTGACCCATTAGCTGATGCTGTATTTCCTGATTTATTAAGTGCATCTGACTGGATTATTGAAGATGCTATAAAATCTTGATAAATACAATGCCCCAACTCTTTTGAGATGGGGCCAATTTTCTTTTGTTATGAAATATCTGAAATGTGTTGGTTTTCTATATCCTTTGTGGAAATATACAATTGTCCGATCATTTTACCTAGATTACTAATATATTCCTCGATTTCAGGAGGTGTATAACCAATAGAATTCCAAGCTGCTTCTCTTCCTCCATACATACCAACCGCTCTTTTTGAACTTAGTATACGTTTTACTTCTCCGTAATGAAGATAAACCTCCCATAACCATTGATAGTGCTCTTCTGTGCTAATTCCAACCATTTTGAGATTGGACCAATTATTATCGGTATCACCTAGTTTATTTAATTTGTGGATCATAGTACTCCAACTCCTTATGATTATGTCTTAGTTATTGACATATCATAGGGTGTTTATAACTTTGAAGGGTAATTAACGAGGTATCACTACCATATTAATACCCTAATAAAACCACTACTATTGATATAAATCTTTTTCCGCTGTGAAACGAAAAAATGATAAGTATAAGTGGAAACGCTTTATATCTAAAATGAAAACATGGTAGAGAAAGACATACCCATCTTTAACAGTGAAATAATTCATACCTTTGTTTTGTTATATTCTTAGGAATAAACCCATTAACAGTATCACCATTTGTAAATGATTTACTTTTTTATTTAATTTTTGTTTTCATTTTTGTTCATTTACTTTTGTATTAAGTGAAAATTATTGAAAAAGCGTTTTATTTATTGTTATTTTTTATTGACAGTGTGAAAATAAATGATAAAATTAGAAAAAAAGGAGTTGCAAACGTTTACAGTTTAATTATTTTTAACTATCAGAATTTTGCTAGTTTATAAGGAGGGTTTGGGATGGCAATTAGTTTTGGATGTCATGGATCAACTTGGGAGCTAGATTATGATAAAGAATGTAATTACCTTGATCAAATCATGGATACCGTAAAGGAAGCTGGTTTTAAAGGAATCGATGTACAGGTTGCATTGTTGGGAAAGTATAAAAACCAACCAGTAAAATTAAAAGAAGAACTAGCTAAAAGAGGATTAGAACTATCAGCACTTACTGTTCCGTTTACATGGGCAGGAGAAAGTGAATCTATTGAGGAAAAAGCACATGCTGATTATTACATAAACTTTCTTAAACATTTCCCTGGAGCTATCATGAATGTTCCAGCAAGGGTTGGTCCGAACAGAGAACATTTATTAAAGAGACAAAAGGAAATAATTAATTGTGCAAATGCTCTTGGAAAACGGGCGTTTGAGAGTGGGGTAAATGCATCCTTTCACCCTGCGTCACCTAAGACCTCATATTTCAGAATAAAAGAAGACTATGATGTAATGTTTGACCTAATAGATAGAAGATACTTGGGATATACTCCTGATGCAGGACATATTAAAGCTGGAGGAATGAACCCAGTTGATATAGTAAGGGATAATCTTTCTATAATAAAACATGTTCATATTAAAGATTGCTCCAATACTTATGAGTGGAGAAAGATGGGTACGGGAGATATTGATTTTATCCAAATGACCGAGATCTTATACAATGCAAATTACACGGGGTGGATTATGGTGGAAGAGGAAACTGAAGAAGCAGCAACAAATCCACACAAAACCATTTTAGATATTGGTAAGTATGTTCAGGCTAAATTGGAACCGATACTAAAGGGGTATGACCGATTGGAAGTTAAATGATTTCCTTCTAAAGTAAAGGACCTCAATTAGGAAGCAAAAATACTAGATTGTAATTTTAGTAGACATTGTGGGTGAAAGCTTAATTTCCAAAAAAAAGGGGAAACGGAAATGAAAGCTTACGTCCTACGTCTATAGATAATTTATGAATAATAAGGGGGAATAGAAATGAAAAGTAAATTCAATTTTGTTGGAATTTTATTATTGGGTCTTGTAATGCTTTTAGCAGCATGTGGGGGTAGTGCAACAGAATCTGGTGGCTCTTCTTCTGGAGGAGATGGTAGTGATTACCCAAAAAGAAATATTGAAGTTCTTGTAGGGCATGGTGCTGGTGGGGGTACGGATATGTTCGCAAGACAAGTTACGAAGCAATTAGAAGAGATTTTAGATGTAAACATTAACGTTGTCAATCAAGAAGGTGGTGCTGGCGTTGTTGCAGCACAAAATGCTTTTAATGCACCTGCTGATGGTTATACTTTGATTGCCGATGCTGCATTTCCTATTACAACAGCAGCTGGTACAAACACCCATGGATTAAATGACTTTACACCAATCGCTCGTTTCCAGGCTGATACTTATGCATTATGGGTAAGTAAAGACAAGTACAAATCTATCGATGAATTTTTGAAAGCAGCTAAGGAAAAATCAGGGGAAATTACAGTTGGTGGGACTGGTTCCTTAGGTATGGATGAGATGACTGTATTTATGCTTGGTCAGGCAGCAGAGGTGGATTTTAACTTTGTTCCAATGGAAGGATCCGGAGAAATGCATGCAGGTGTACTTGGAGGCCACTTAGAAGCAATGGTTGATGAATTTGGACCAACAAAATCCTTATATGATGATGGTTCAATTGTTCCTCTTGTAGTATTCGCTGAAGAAAGATTAGAAGAATTCCCAGATGTTCCAACAACAGTTGAATTAGGTTGGGAATTAACTGATGGTAATGAACGTGGTTTTTATATTAAAAATGGTACAGACCCAGAAATTATCAAAGCTTTAGAGGAAGCAATGAATAAGGTTTATGAATCTGAAGAATATCAAAAATATGAAGAAGAGAGTTATTTACATTTAAGAGAAGGCTGGTTAAATTCTGAAGACTTCACAAATAGAACAGATGAACTAATTGAAAAATATAAAGTAATCATGAAAGAACTACAACAATAATATCAATCGGTAGGAGGAGAATTCCTCCTACTGAATTCTTAAAGGGAGGGAGAAATTGTGACTGCTCATAAGAAGGATTATCTATTTTATAGCATCGTAATTGCATTAGCCAGTTTCTTTCTAATGTCAACTTCACAGATCCATTCTGCAAACAATACAACTGTTTTAGGTCCTAAGACATGGCCATATATTGTTTTAATATTAATGTTGGTGTTAGCAATTATGGGAGTCATAAAAACATTTATTTCCTCAAAAAAAGTAGCTGGTGAACAAGTGGTGAAGGCTAGCGAAGCGGAAGAACCAGAAAAAAGGATTTTTAATATTCCGATGAGTCTAGTGTCAATTCTATCCATCATTTTATATGCAGTAGGTTTATATTTTTTTGGATTTATCATTTCGTCAATCTTATTTTTATATCTATTAACTCAAGTTCTAGGATCCAAGAAACAACTTTTTACCATCCTATTTTCAGTCATTATGACAGCATTTTTTGTAGGTTTATTTTCGATTCTGTTGGAGGTACCGTTGCCTCGTGGAATAGGTATATTTAGAGCATTTAGTATTCTATTTTATTAAATAATATTCTAACAGCATGTTGAAATAGAAAGGTCAGGGGGGAGAATATGTTCGAGTACTTGTGGATAGGGTTATTAAATGTTGTCACTGACCCAATGAATCTATTAATGTTATTACTTGCAATTGTGATTGGATATATAGGTGGGGCAATACCTGGAGTGAGTGGTACGATGTTAATTGTTATCCTCATACCTGTCACCTATACACTTGAGGCGGATGCAGCTTTCATATTGCTAACCGGTATTTATGCAATTACTGCTTTATCTGGTGCCTTCAGTTCAATTTTGCTTAGGACGCCAGGGACTCCGGAAGCAGTTGTCACAACCTTTGATGGTTACCCCATGGCACAGCAGGGATATGCAGGACGTGCCTTAGGGATTACTATATTAACATCCGTTATTGGGGGACTGTTTGGAGTACTTTGCTTAGTAACTCTAACCCCATTACTTGCAAAAGTTGCTTTATCTTTTTCATCGCCAGAATATTTTGCATTGGCATTCATGGGACTAACAGTTGTAGCTTCCCTAAGTGGAAAAGATCTTTTAAAAGGTTTAATTGGTGTATTATTCGGGTTAATGATTGCTACGATTGGTATGGATTCTCAAACAGGGACTTTACGATATACATTCAATATGCCTGTATTGACTTCGGGTATTGAATTAATTCCGGTAATAACGGGACTTTTTGCTATATCTGAATTTATTAAGAAAAGCACGGAATCTCATACTCTACAAAATGCGATTAAGGTAGTAAAAACAAAAATATTTGAAAAGGAAATCTTTAAACAAATTAGCGGTACAATAGCTAGTTCATCCATAATTGGAATGTTCATTGGTATTCTACCTGGTGTAGGAGCAACAACTGCTAGCATGCTAAGTTATAGTGAAACGGTTAGATGGTCAAAAGAAGAAGAAAAAGGGACTTTTGGAAAGGGAAACCCGAAAGGAATTGCAGCTTCCGAAACAGCAAATAACTCTGCAGCAATGGGTACTTTAGTGCCACTCCTTTCTCTAGGGATACCAGGAGGGGCTACAGCAGCAGTGCTAATCGGAGCATTTGTTTTACATGGAATGCAACCGGGACCCATGTTATTTAAAACTGACCCAGTATTAATGTATACAATTTTTGCAGGCTTGTTAGTCTCAAACTTCCTTATGTTATTTATTTCAACACCATTTATAAAGCTATTCGAGAAAATTATAAAAATTCCATATTCTGTTTTAGGTCCATTAATTGTTGTTCTATGTGTTATTGGAACTTATACAGTAAGAAACAGTTTCTTTGATATAGTGATTATGGTTATTTTTGGGATAATTGGGTTTTTACTTGAAAAATACAAATTCCCACTAGCTACTATTATTTTAGGTGTAGTATTAGGACCTATTGCTGAAAGTGAATTCAGACGTTCGGTAGAAATGTCTAATGGTGATTTTTCAATTTTCTTTACAAGACCGATAAGTGTGTCATTAATTGTGTTTTCAATTCTTATGTTATTCTTCCCATTAATCAGCAGTTATGTTAAAAGAAGGAAAAGAAATAATAACAATTCAAATATTAACCCAACAGCATAAAATGGTAAGTCTAAAATGAATGTAATAGTTGGAGCGATATTACCAGTTTTTATAGTATTTTTGTTAGGTTATATTCTTCAGAAGGCAAAAGGCTTGGATATTAGAGCTTTATCAACTGTTACCGTATATGTGTTAATTCCTTGCCTTGTTTTTCGATCGTTACTAGAAACAAAGATTGAACAGCAGTATCTTATGATGGTTTTCATAGTAGTGTTACTTATGGTAATCACAATTATCATTGCTAAGATTGTTGCCCGATTTAGAAGAATAGATACCGATACGGAAAGTGCATATATTCTTTCTACTGTGTTCATGAATGCAGGGAACTACGGCACACCCATTGTGTTATTTGTTTTTGGAAATGAAGCCTTCAATATTGCGATTTCTTTCTATGTAATTCAGCTCATATTATTTAATACGGTTGGAATCTATTACGCATCTAGAAGTAAGGAAGGTCTTGATAAAGGCTTAAAAAATATTTTTAAGCTACCGGCCATATATGCAGTATTTTTGGCCTTTCTATTTAGGCAACTTCCGATTTTACCCGATAATATTTTTCAGATAATCAATTTATTAGCTGACGGAGCCATTCCGATTATTATGCTTCTTTTGGGAATGCAGTTAGCAAATTTAAAGGTGGAAGTCTTGAACTGGGGACAAATTTCTTTTGTTACAACAATGAGATTAATTATTTCCCCTTTAATTGCTTTCGTTATTACATGGTTATTGCCGGTTGACCCGATCTATCGAAATGTGATTATTACCCTTGCCGCAATGCCAACTGCAGTTAACGTAACACTATATTCATTAGAATTTAATATTCAACCAAAATTTGTTTCAGTTACAACCATAGTTAACACGTTCATAAGTGTTATCACAGTGTCTATCTTATTGAATATCTTAGGATGATCAGGAACTAGGGAAGTAATGGCATATATAGATATAGTTATCATAGAGGAGGAGTTATTTTGAGTAAACCAACGATTGGATTATTATATGGAGACGCTGCAGGTGTAGGCCCTGAAGTAGTCG
Organism: Robertmurraya mesotrionivorans; assembly: GCF_050971805.1. Lineage (NCBI taxonomy): Bacteria > Bacillati > Bacillota > Bacilli > Caryophanales > Bacillaceae > Robertmurraya > Robertmurraya mesotrionivorans. Next base: position 378,953 of record NZ_JBPCCH010000004.1, read on the forward strand.
CAAAGTCTTTAGCAAACCTGGAAATAGTAGAGTCGGCTACTTGGATTTTAATTGGAGACGAGCGTATTTTTAATCGTGGAGCAAGTACAGTAGGACACGAGTTAAACTATAAAAAAGTAGAGAGCATTGATGAAGTAAATTCAGAAACTGCATCAGTATGGTTAATTGATACAAAAAATTCAGATCCTGCTGAAATCTTAATGGGTGTACTTAATAAGGAGACAGGTAAAGCAGCTGGTGACAATCTAGTATTTGCTTTGGAATTGGCAAAGCAAGGGAAAATAGATGGTCTTTCTTATGGACCAATGAACAAAGCCTCTCTTTATCAAGGTGGGTATACATATAAAGATGATATCCATTTAGTAGCTTCTGTGTTTGGTCTTGAAACAGGCTTCATGGAAGTAAACGTAATGGAGGGTGTATGGTTTACACGCGTTACATCCCATATCCCTTTAAAGGAAGTTGCCGAAAATATCACAAAAGAAAATGTTCTAAACAGTATCTTATTTGCTGATAAGATTGTTTCTAAAGCAGGAATTGAACCGAAAATTGCAGTTGCTGGATTAAATCCACATGCTGGTGATAACGGATTATTAGGAGATGAAGAAAATGAAATTATTTCTCCAGCAGTCGAAGAAGCAAAAAGCAAGGGCGTAAATGTACACGGACCTTTTTCGGCAGATACCATCTTTCTGCGCTTGAAAAAGGAGAACTTCAATTGTTTATTAGGGATGTACCACGACCAAGCACAAATTGGAATGAAAACATTGGGCTTTAATAAGGGTGTTACTATTAGTGGTGGGCTGCCGATCGTAATTACAACTCCTGCCCACGGTACAGCATTTGATATTGCAGGAAAAGGTATTGTAGACCCTGGTGCATTTGAAGAAGCCCTTAAATTAGGAGTCAAGCTAATTAATAATGGTTACAAGTAAGAAAAAATGAAGAAAGAGTGCCTAGTTAGTTATTAAACCACTAGGTACTCTTTTTCTATTAACCTATAGAAAATTAAGAATATTAATATATTTATACAAATTGTAAATTGACAGCGCTTAAACAAAAGATTAAAATAGTAAATGAAAACAAATAAAAATAAACAAAATAAATATTCTTATATAAATTGAATTTTTGGGGGAGAAATAATGAAAAAAATTATCAATAATCCTAGAAATGTTGTACAAGAGGCAATTGAAGGTTACATGTATGCTTATAAAGATTCTCTTACTAAAATTGAAAATGTAAACGGAATCATTCGAAAAGATCTTAAAGATAAGGTGGCGATAGTAACTGGCGGTGGAAGTGGACATGAACCATTATTCCTCGGTTTTGTTGGCGAGGGGCTTGCCGATGGAGTGGCCATAGGAAACGTATTTGCAGCTCCGACACCAAATACAGTTCAAGAAGTTGCAAAATCAGTAGATCAAGGTAAAGGTGTATTATTTGTCTACGGAAACTATGCAGGTGATGTACTTAACTTCGATATGGCTGCTGAATCATTGGATTTTGAAGACGTCCAAACAAGAACGGTTTTAGTTGCGGATGATGTTGCATCAGCACCAGAAGAACGTAAAGGTGACCGTAGAGGAATTGCTGGAGATGTATTTGTCATTAAAATTGCCGGTGCCGCCTCAGAAAAAGGGTTGTCATTAGAGGAAGTAACTCGTGTTACGCAAAAAGCTGCAGATCAAACATTTTCCATTGGTGTAGCAACAGCACCAGGATCTATTCCAGGGGAAACAGAACCACCGTTCGTTCTGGGGGATGATGAAATTGAGCTTGGAATGGGTCTCCACGGTGAACCAGGAATGAAGCGTACAAAGCTGATGCCTGCGGATCAATTAACGGATGAATTAGTAGAGAAATTATTAGAAGAAAGTAAGATTTATGCAGGGGATGAAGTAGCTGTTTATGTAAACGGTTTAGGAAGTACAACATTACTAGAATTATTGATTGTGAACCGAAGAGTAGCACAAATCTTAGAAGAAAAAGGTATTCATAACTATGATATGGATGTAAATAGCTACTGTACTACTCAAGAGATGGGTGGCTTTTCTATTACATTCTTAAAATTAGATGAGGAATTAAAAGCCTTATACAATGCTCCCGCACATTCACCATATTACAACAAACCGGAAAAAGTAAAAGGAGGAGTAAAATAATGTCTACTCAAACACTTAATAGTCTTAGTGCAAACCAAGTGAAGAAAATGTTTTTATATGTAGGAGAAAAAGTAGTGGAAAGTAAGCCTTTCTTGACAAAGATTGATAGTGCGATTGGTGATGGTGATCATGGAATCGGAATGTCAGTTGGATTTACGAAAGCTGAAGAAAATCTAAACGCAAATGATTTTGTGAATGTAAATGATGTTTTTAAAACAATTGGTATGTCAATGATTTCCTCAATGGGTGGGGCATCAGGTATTATTTTCGGTACAATGTTTGTTGGTGGGATAAAAGGTTTAGATCCTAAAGAAAATCTCAATCTACCTTTATTAGCTGAAATCTTTGAAAAGGCTTTAGAAGCCATTAAAACACGTGGAAAAGCAGAACTTGGAGACAAAACAATGATTGACGCATTCCAGCCTGCGGTAGAAGCATTAAAATCCAGTGTTATTGCAAATGAAAGCTTTCTTGAGGGACTTCAAAAAGCTGAAAATGCAGCACTTGATGGTGTAGAAGCGTCAAAAGGTTATATCGCAAAGTTTGGTCGTGCAAAATCATTAGGAGAAAGAGCAATAGGTCATCAGGATGCAGGTGCAACTACCGTTTCTATTATCTTCAAATCAATGAAGGAATGGGCAGAAGGTCAAAACAATGGATAAGCTTTGGGTCGGTACGAACTGGAAGATGACAAAGACAATTGCAGAGGGAATTGCTTATACTAAGGAACTGAAGCAATTGTCAAAAATACTTAACTCAAATATTGAATTGTTTATCATTCCTTCCTTCACAGCATTAGTTGATATTAAAAAGGAGACTACTGAATCAAGAATCAGATTAGGTGCACAAAATATGCACTGGGATGATGTGGGTGCCTATACAGGTGAAATATCTCCCAAAATGCTCAATGAGATTGGGCTAGACTTAATAGAATTGGGCCATTCTGAACGAAGACAGTACTATAATGAAAACGATGCTGATATTAACAAAAAGGTTCATGCTGCGTTAAATTACAGTATGAAACCTTTAGTTTGTATTGGTGAAAACATTGAGCAAAAAAATAATGCAATTTCCAAAGAGGTACTTGCCTCCCAGCTAAAGGTTTGTTTAAAAGGACTCACTAATGAGCAGTCAAAACAGATTCTTATTGCGTATGAGCCTGTGTGGGCAATTGGGGATAAGGGAATTCCTGCAGAACCTGAATATGTGGGTGAAATCCATTCATTCTTGCGTGATTCATTGATTGAGTTGTTTCCGGAGACTGGATATGATATTCCTATTTTATATGGAGGTAGTGTAAACCTAGAGAATTTTATCTCATACATAGATCAAAAGGACGTTAACGGACTTTTTGTGGGAAGAACTGCTTGGAATATGGAGACATTTACTATCCTTCTCAATGAACTTGAAAAGCATTTATATGGAGAAAAGTAAAAGGATACTCGTCTGAGTATCCTTTTTTTTGAGCTATAATATGTTAATATTTCGTTTGATTAATTCTTTTTGGAAATCGGCGTCTAGTTCCATATCGGAAATAATTGTATCTATTTGATCACAGTTTGCGAAACTCGCGATCGAGCTTGTTCCAATTTTAGAATGGTCAAGTAAAGCCACAATTTTATCTGCTTTATCTGCCATGACCTTTTTCAATTCAACCTCATAGACATTAAAGTCCGTTAATCCTTCTTCTATCGAAAACCCTCTAGCTGATGTAAACATTGTATCAATATTTATTTTATTTAAAACATTCGTTCCAAGTAAACCTTCAAGTGCCATTGAACCCATTCTGGCCATTCCGCCTACTAAGATAACATTGATACCAGGGTTTTCTTTTAATTCAATGGCTGCAGAAATTCCATTGGTAACAACTGTAATATTTAAAGAAGATGTTCTTATTAGTCTTGCTAATGAAAGGGCTGTGGTACTGGCATCTAGTAAGATACAATCCTTATGTTTTATCAGTTCTATAGCTTTTTGTGCAATCGTGTTTTTTGAATCCGGATTTTTCTTTTCTCGTTCTGAAAAACTTACCTTTGGAGATGATAAATCCTCGTTTAATACAGCACCGCCATGTGTTCGGGTTAGCAAGCCATCCTCTTCTAATGCATTTAAATCTGTTCGTAAGGTCGCATCGGAAACGTTTACAGCTTTTGCTAAGTCTTTAACCGTAACCCGTTTTTTTTCTTCAAGTATATCCAATATTAATTGTCTTCTTTCAGTTGTGAATAATTTATTCATGTTTAACCCCTCATTTGAATGTAAATAAAAATAAAAGAAATCAAAAGTGAAATGTTAGTAAATACAATTGTTATTATAATTAAAGTTTAACTAATATTTATATAGAGGGCAAGCGTTTTATTCAGTAGAAAACGAAATTTAATTCTTGATGAAAACAAAAATAAATGAAAATAAACGTTGATAAAAGAAAATGAATTTAATATAATGATAGCATAGTAATAATAAAAATGGTTCCATTTGAAAGAATGAGAGGGGATTCGAAATATGAAGGTTGGTATTGGATGCGATCACAATGCTTTTGAATTAAAAGAAGTAATAAAAAGTTTCGTCAAGGAGCTTGGACATGAAGTAGAAGACTATGGATGCTACTCAAAGGATGCTATTGATTACCCGGATGTAGCCTTCAAGGTTGCGTCAGGTGTAAGTAATGGTGAAGTAACACGTGGAATTTTAATTTGTGGTACGGGAATCGGTATGTGTATTGCGGCAAATAAATATCCAGGAATTCGTGCTGCACTAACTCACGATGTTTATTCAGCAGAAAGAGCACAATTAAGTAATGACGCACAAATTATTACTATTGGTTCTCAAATACTTGGACCAGAAGCTACAAAAAAGGTTGTAGAAGCTTATTTAAAATCCCATTGGGCTGGAGGTTCTCAACGTAAAGTAGATAAAATTGTTGATAAAGAAAAGGAATTTTTCACTGAGATTAGTAAAGAAATCTCTACAAATTCTTGCAGCTAAATTTGAGTAAAAGTTTTGCTGTAGTAAAAGGGGTGAACTCCATTGAATCAATTAATCTATGATTTATTGCGCGTAACAGAATCTGCCGCTATTGCTTCACTACCATGGATTGGAAGCGGTAACAAGACTGAGGCTGATAGAGCTGCCACTGATTCTATGAGATCGATTCTAAACCAAATCGAAATGGACGGGGTCGTAGTAATCGGTGAGGGAGAAATAGATGAAGCGCCAATGCTTTACATTGGTGAAAAGGTAGGAACAGGTAAGGGGAAGCAAATTGATATAGCAGTTGATCCAATCGATGGAACTACCTCAACTTCAAAAGGTCAAAATGATGCCATTGCTGTAATTGCTGCAGCACCAAGAGGCACACTACTTCATGCACCTGATATGTATATGGAGAAAATTGCTACAGGACCGATGGCTGCAGGAAAAATCAATATTAATGCACCTCTTGAGGAAAATTTGTATGCGGTTGCAGCTGCTACTGGGAAAGAGGTACATGAGCTAACAGTTATCATTCAAGATCGAAAGAGACACCAAGATTGGATTGATACTGTGCGTAGATTAGGAGCAAAAACCTATCTATTTGAGGATGGAGATGTCATTCCAGCACTATCTACTTGTATTGAATCATTAGGTATTGATTTGTTTATAGGAATAGGTGGCGCCCCCGAAGGTGTTTTAGCTGCAGTGGGGATCAAAAGTCTAGGTGGGGAAATGCAGGCAAAACTTCTTCCAAGAACAGATGAAGAACTTGAAAGATGTAGAAGTATGATGGGGGAAGTTGTAAACAAAGTATTAACGCATGACCAACTTGTTGCAACCAAGGATTGTGCATTTGTTGCTACTGGTATTACTAGTAATATGCTTCTAAAAGGAATCAAACGGGAACAAAACAAAATTATCAGTCATTCCATAATGATTAATGGAATTGATAAGCATTTACGATGTACAGAAACGGTACACATAGCAAAAGAGGCTAGTGTGTTAACTCAAAAAATTTGATTAGGATATCCTTACCTACGATTATTGCTTTTGAAAAGACAATTTTGGAGGTGGATATATGAAGTTTTTTCTAGATACAGCAAATATTAAAGAAATCCAGAGAATAAAATCCCTTGGTTTAGTGGACGGAGTGACAACCAATCCTACCATCATTGCCAAGGAAGGCCGTAATTTTGAAGAGATAATTAAAGAAATTTGCAGTATTGTAGATGGACCAGTGAGTGCTGAGGTTATTGGCCTTACAACAGAAGAGATGGTAACAGAAGCTCGGGTTATCGCGACATGGGCAACGAATGTTGTTGTGAAAATTCCAATGACCGAGGCTGGATTGGCTGCAGTCAATATCCTTTCAAAAGAAGGAATAAAGACAAACGTTACATTAATTTTTACTGTTGCTCAAGGGTTAATGGCAGCTAAAGCGGGAGCTACATATGTTAGTCCATTTGTTGGAAGACTCGATGATATCGGCGTAGAAGGACTGGATCTAATTGGACGACTAAAGCAAACACTAGCAAACTATGGATTTGAAACAGAGATTATTACAGCAAGTGTGCGTAGCCTAAAACATTTAGAAGAAGCATCTCAATTTGGTGCAGACATCGCTACAATTCCAGGTTCACTTTTCCCTAAACTCTGGAGCCATCCGTTAACAGACAAGGGAATTGGTCAATTTTTAGAGGACTGGAAGAAGGTACCTGTAACAAATTCTTAGTAAATATAAGAATGAAAAGCAATTGATGAATTTCAGTTGCCTTTTCATTTTTCAAAAGGGAGAGATAAAATGGTTAGCACAATTTCAGTAGAGCAATTATCAGTAAATGCCATTCGTACTTTATCAATTGATATGATTGAAAAAGCAAATTCTGGCCATCCGGGTTTACCAATGGGCGCAGCCCCAATGGCATATGTTCTCTGGACAGATTTTTTAAAGCATAACCCGAAAAACTCTAAATGGTTTGATCGTGATCGCTTTATATTATCTGCTGGTCATGGTTCAGCACTGTTATATAGCCTTTTACATCTTTCAGGTTATAACTTAACCATTGATGATTTGAAAAGCTTTCGGAAATTTGGTTCAAAAACTCCAGGACATCCAGAAGTTCATCATACGGATGGTGTTGAAGCTACAACTGGGCCACTGGGGCAAGGAATAGCCATGTCAGTCGGCATGTCGATGGCTGAACGCTTTTTGGCTGCGAAATATAACAAAGACAACTTAAATATTATCGACCATTATACTTATGCACTTGTTGGTGATGGAGACCTAATGGAGGGAATCTCACATGAAGCTGCATCATTGGCAGGTCACTTGAAACTTGGTAAATTAATTGTGTTATATGATTCAAATGATATTTCCTTGGATGGAGATTTAAATCGTTCTTTTTCTGATAACACGGCTGATCGTTTTAAAGCGTATGGATGGCAAGTTTTATGTATTGAGGACGGCAATGATTTGGATGCAATACGAAAGGCAATCCAAGAAGGAAAAGATAATAGTAATCAACCAACATTAATCGAAGTTAAAACAGTTATTGGATATGGTTCCCCAAATAAAGCTGGATCATCAGATGTTCATGGAGCTCCCCTAGGTACCGAAGAAATTCGCTTAGCAAAGCAATTCTATCAATGGGATTACGAGAATTTTGTGGTTCCAGAGGAAGTATACGAAGATTTTACGGAAAAGATTGTCGAGCCTGGTAAGGCAGTCGAAGAAATGTGGAATGAATTATATGAAACCTATAAGGAAGAATATCCTGATGTTTTGGCTGAATTAGAATCAGCAATAAAAGGAGAACTACTTGAAGGTTGGGAGAAAAACCTTTCTAAATTTACTCCAGGAGTTGATACCCTGGCGACTCGCGCATCTTCAGGAAAAGTCTTAAACGAAATTGCAAAAACAGTTCCATACTTTCTTGGTGGAAGTGCAGACCTAGCGGGATCAAATAAAACAACAATTAATAATGAAGATGATTTTAGTCCATTTAATTTTGCAGGAAGAAATATTTGGTTTGGTGTACGTGAGTTTGCAATGGGAGCCATTTTAAATGGAATGGCCCTTCATGGTGGAGTGAAAGTGTACGGAGGGACCTTCTTTGTTTTCAGCGACTATTTGAAACCAGCCATTCGTTTATCTGCTTTAATGAATACACCAGTTACATATGTGTTAACTCATGATTCAATTGCTGTTGGTGAAGATGGTCCAACGCATGAACCCGTTGAGCAACTAGTGGGTTTACGTTCCATTCCAAATCTTTCAGTGATCCGTCCCGCTGATGGAAATGAAGTGCAAGCTGCATGGCGTTTAGCTGTTGAAAGTAAGGAACAACCAACAGCCTTGATTCTAACCAGACAAAACCTACCAACATTAGAAGGAACAAAAGAAAGGGCATATGAAGGTGTAAAAGCTGGAGCTTATGTAGTTAGTAAAGTCGAAAAAGATGTGCCTGACGCATTGCTCATTGCAACTGGTTCTGAAGTACAGCTTGCTATTCAAGCACAAACAATTCTCAAAGACCAGGGAATTAAGGTTAATGTTGTCAGCATGCCTTCTTGGGATCGTTTTGAAAAACAAGATGAATCATATAAAAAGAGTGTGTTACCTGATAATGTTAGGGCAAGGGTTTCAATTGAAATGGCATCTGCGCTAGGGTGGAAAAAATATGTTGGTGATCGTGGAGTGGTTTTATCAATCGACACATTTGGAGCATCTGGTGACGGAGACATATTAATTGAAAAATATGGTTTTACAGTTGAAAATATTGTAAGCCATGTTAAAAAGTTAGTGAAGTAAAATTCCTAGATACAACAATAATTAAAGCTCAAAAGTAAAAAAAAGGCTCCTCTATTTTGAATGATTTTTATTCAAAATATAGAGGAGTCTTTTATGAGTTAATCAAATTTAATGTTATGGATTTTAGAAAGCGTATTGGTGTGTAGCCAAGTGCCAACCTTAGACATATCCCTTGATGTCCAATACTGAAAAATAAAGCTAACAGGTTTAGCCATGTACAATCAAATTAATTTACCCTAACTTAATCCCTGCATTAGTCAACGCTTCCTCTACAATTTCCATCACAATCTTGCTAAGTTCTAACATATGATTTGCCTTAGAGTAATCACTCTCTTTAATTATTCTAGCGAACTCGCAAAATTCTTCAAACATTCTGTGTGGATGTACTTTGTTATCAATCAATTGGCTATCCTGACCATTCATATTTACCTCAAAAGAATCGCAAACGTTAGCTGGCCCATTTAATACAATAGCTCCTTTATCTCCCTGAATTAGTGTTCTTATTGGTGCTTTTGAATCTTTTGCACCAATACAAACTACTTTGCAGGTGGGATAGTTTAATAAAAGAATCCCAGAAGTATCAATATCCCTTTCAACGTTTGCAAGATAAGTTACTGAATTAGGTTTACCTAAAATTCCAACAACAAAGTGAATATTGTATATATTTATGTCCATTAAAGCTCCTCCACCTGCTTTAGGATTAAAAGCTGGCAAGATCTCACCATTTTTGAAAGCATCATATCGTGATGAATATTGAGAATAATTACACTCTATAATTTTCAAATCACCTAGATTTTTAATAGTTTCTTTAATGGATAAGTAATTTGATAAATACTGCGTTGTGATCGCTTCAATTAATATGACATTATTCCTTTTAGAAATATCTTTTAACTCACTAAACTCAGAAAGTTTTATGGTAAATGGTTTTTCACAAATGACATTTCTTCCACTTAATAATGCCTCTTTTGTAAAAGAATAATGAAGATGATTTGGTAATCCAATATACACTGTATCAATATCGGGATCGTTTAAACACTCATCATATACCGTATATATTTTTCTAAGCCCATATTTGTTTTTTATTGTTTTCATTTTTTGTATATTCTGTTCTGTTCCAAAGATAGAAACTAATTCTGTATCTGGTAAATCTCTCGCCATTGTTAAGAAATCTGTGACAATCTGGCCAGAACCTAGTATTGCAAGTTTCAAAGTGAGTAACCTCTTTCTTTTTGGAAAATAGGGAACAATCATTATTATTCTTTGATATGGTTCATTCCTTCTTCTAAAATTTCCATTTTCCGTATTGTTTCTTCATCTCTAACAACTTTTTCTTTTCCATGAATGATCGATTCATAAACTCCATTGTAAATTCGTCCGTAGTCACCAACTTCGGAAATGACCTTTTCTTCATGATATTTTCCATCTTCATCTACAAAAGTTAAAACGCCATAGTGCTCTGGTAAATCAATACCAAAATCCTTGTTGGTTGGCATATAAAAAAGTTTCAAGTGTTCTTCTTGCCTATCTTTTGTCTGTTTTACAAAAACACCTTTATTGCCATAAACGACAAAACTAGGACGTTCTTTCAAACGGAAATAACTAGATTTAACAGAAACCTTTTTCGAATCATAAAAGAAATCCAAATCAAAATAGTCATTAAAATGTCCTTTTCCAAGAAGTTGTCTAACGTCATAAGTAATATGATTTGGATTACCAAAGTAAGAGAGAACTTGATCAATCGTATGGCATCCGTGACCATATAAATAGCTGAGTTCTCTAGAAAACTTTAAAGACTTTGGGATTTCAGGTCTGAAATAATCATAGTGCATTTCAACTTCTAAAATATCTCCTAAAGCGCCACTACTAATAACCTTTTGTACGGTTAGGAAATCTGAATCAAATCGGCGGTTTTGATAACATTGAATAAATAGGTTCTTTTCTTTTGCATATGCAAATAACTCTTTTGCTTGGTCAGAAGTCTGTGTAAATGGCTTTTCGACTAATACATGTTTGCCTTTTTCTATAGCCAATTTAGCATATTCATAATGGTATTCTAATGGAGTACAAATGACGACTAATTGAATCTCTTCGTCCATCCAGATTCTATCTATATCATCAACATAATTTACTTCAGGTATTTTCTCCCAAACACTGTTATTTCGTGGAGAGTATATGGTTTTTACTCGGATTTTTTCATTTTTTAATGAAAAAGGTAGGTGATAGCGGTTGGTACTTTTTCCATTTCCGATATAGGCAATCGTTAACATAAAAAACTCCTCCAATTCTCTTTTGGTAGCTTGATTATATTTGAGATAGTAAGTATTGAGAACGCTTTTATAACAGATAGGACCTGATTTTCAACAATACTTAAAATTCGTTATACTAGAATGAACATAATGTTTAAACAACTTGTCATTTTTAATGTTGCCTTAGCAATACAAATGGAGGGGAATAATGACCTTATTAAAGAAACTAGGACAGAAGCAAGGGTTCACTGATACTGAAAAAAGAATCGCTGATTTCATTTTAATGAACCAAGAGGATGTTCCGAATATGTATATCCAAGAACTGGCAGAGAACACATTTACTTCACACTCTGCAATCATTAGGCTCAGTCAGAAATTAGGATTCTCAGGTTATAGAAATTTCAAAGTAGCATTAATTCATGAAATTCAAAATAATAAACATACTATTGCACATGTTGACCCAAACTTTCCTTTTCTCCCAACAGACAGCTCTATCAACATTGCAAAAAAAATGGCTGATTTGACGATTGAAACTATTAGAAAGACCATGGGGAAATTGGATAAGGATCAGTTAAATAAAGCAGTAGAAATGATTAGAAATTCAAAACGAATTTATCTATTTGGCAATGGGGATTCTCAGATTCGTGCTCGTAGCTTTCAAAACAAATTTATTAAAATTAACAAGCACTTAATCATCGCGGATGAATATGGAGAAACAACATGGAATACATTAAGCATGGACCATTTGGACTGTGCAATTTTTATTAGTTATGCGGGTAATTCAGCTTCTTACACGAAAATAATAAAATATCTAGCTTCAATAAAGATACCATCCATCATGTTAACTGGTAATTCTGAATCAACTATGTCTACATTATGTAATTTGACCATTGAGGTCCCACATGATGAATATGACTTCTTCAAAGTAGGGACATTTTCTTCACAGATATCGTTTGAGTATATCCTAGATACGCTTTTTTCAATTATTTATGCGCAAGAGTATACAAGTAATCTCAATAATCTAAAGAAAAAGGAAGAGTCCATAAAAAAATGGGAACTACTTTAAGTTAAGAGGGATAAAAGAGAAAAACCGCCAGATGGCGGTTTTTGTAATGAGTATCAAATTGAACATTTTTAAATTAATCCATATTTTTTAAAACTATTATAGATGCCATCCTCATCGTGTATATCAGTAACATCATTAGCTATATTTTTAACTGCTTCATTTGCATTTCCCATGGCGATTCCGTAGTGGACATATTCAAGCATTTCTAAATCATTCCAGCTATCGCCATATCCAAAGGTATCCTCTCTTTTTATGTTTAAGTGATTAATTACTTTTTCAATACCTGTCGCCTTATTTACACCAAGAATGGATATTTCACCACAATTTTCTCCGAAAGCAGATACTGTGCTAGGAATGACCGTAAATTTAGATGCGAATTCTTGTTTTATACTCTCGAGGGGTAATTTTGACCCGAAAAAGGAAATCTTATTAATATCATCTCTTAGTAAGTCTTCACTCTCAATAATAGTATCGAAAATAGACTCGAATCCTTCTTTAATTTCTACCTTTGGTTTAGGATTATCTTTTTGTAATTGTTCTAAAATGGAACGGATACGAGTGTTACCATTTTTACCAGTAAATATACCGATGTTTGATTCCAGATTAAACTCGATGGCATGATGGTTAAAAAAGTCTACAGCATGCTTTACATCCTCTTTTTTTACATTTACGTGTAATAACACCTCTTGATCCATTTCTATGTATCCTCCAGCAGAACCAATAATCCCATCAAATCCGACTTCAAGTATTTCAGGGAAAATTAGCGCCTTTGACCTTCCCGTACAAATAAAAACAAGGTGGCCATTTTCTCTAGCCTTTTGTACAGCAAGTTTGGCAGAGTCAGGGATTACAAGATGGTCGTTAACCAAAGTTCCATCGATGTCCAAAAAAATTGCCTTTTTCATACTCTTAACCTACCTTTAGAGATCTAGTTATACCTATTCTATTTTTGTTGTGAGGAATAGCAAATAGGTCAAGGGTATCTTGTTATGTATAACAACTAAAATAATGAGTTACATAAATGAAACAGGTTGTTACATTTTTAGTTTTGTGATGTGAGATGGTGGTTCTGAAATATTGCACTAAATATTTTAAAAATAATTAATAGTGAATAGGAAAAAACTAATAAGAAAGGAGTGGAATAAAATGAGTCATACAAAAAACAACATACCTAATGTAGAATTAACCGCAAACGAGGTATCTAACGTTTGGTCTTCCTATATAAAAAGTAGTATGGAGTTAAGGTTTTTTGAGTATTTTTATGCAAGCACAGAAAATAACGAAATAAAACAAGTGATAGAAAAGATGTTAAATCAGTCTCAAGAAAATATTAGTGAACTCAAAGAGATTTTTATCAAAGATAATCTTACAATTCCTCTTGGTTTTACGAATGAAGATGTAAGGATTGATGCACTCAAAGTATTTTCCGATACATTTACTTTGTATTTTTGTTTTGATCTGACACACCTATCGATGAGTACATATCCAATTGCATTATCAGATTGCACAAGAAGCGATGTGCGAAATCACTTTCAAAAAAACATTGCATTTTCTGTGAAAATTCAGAATGAGCTAGTAGACTTAATGTTGTCACAAGGAGTATATTTGAAACCTCCACAAGTAGCGATAGATAGTGAGGTAGAATTTGCTGATTCGATAACATATCTCAATGGTTTTTTTGGTGGATCACGACCTCTTAATACTGCTGAAATCTCTAATCTATCTAGAATTGTTCATAGAGCACAGTTTTCAAAAATGGTATTTGTCACTTTTAGTAAATTAGCGAAAGAGAAAGAGTTAAAACAACATTTTAGTAAAGGTAGAGATGGAATCGAAAAAGTATTGCAATCACTTCAAGAAGTTCTTGATAAAGAAAATATTCCAATATCAGCATCAGGAGACTATAAAATTTTCGACGTAGATATGTCTCCATTCTCCGATAAAATAATGTTGTTTTTTGCGAACACCTGTCTGGGAATATTCTGTTTTACCATGATAAGTCAGGCTATGACTTCCAGTCTAAGAACCGATATTGTTTCTAAACTTAGCAAAATTTCTGACGATATGAAGAAATATTATGGTTTAGGTTTAGTATTAGCAATAAAAGAAAAATGGTTTGAACAACCTCCACAAGTAGTTAATAGAAAAGTCTAGTGAGAGATCTTTCTATATCAATACTGTATGTAAATTTGATGAAGGCATAATGATGAAAATCGTCACCTTTTAGATGAACAAAAGGTAAAGGAAAATCAAAGTATTTCCAATATTACTGCTCAAAAGTATCAAGAATTGTTAACATAGATAATTAAACAAAAAAACAGCCATCTTATTATGTTGGTTGTTTTTTTATAATAAACATTACTAATTCGTTACTTTCTGATTGGTAACATAAAAATAAGCCACTCATATCTTTAAATTGTGAAATGGCTTAATACAATAAGAAATAAATGAAATTATCTAATCATTAGAGTGTAATGGTTGAGTAATAATTTAATAAGGATTTTATTCTAGGTGGTGATGCCTCTCAGGTATCATCACATTGTTTTGACTTTAACATATTGACACACAGTAACAAAATATATCAAAATACCCAGATAAAAAGGATGTTTTTAAATAAAAATTAAAAAGTACGAGCTAACTATATAGTAAAGTAATGTTTTGTTATCATCTATTAACCCCTTCTATGCTAGATCAATTAATACAAAATGAGGATGTAGACTCACAATTAAGGTGCTTATTAAAAGATGCAGGATATATCAGATATATATGGTTGAGCAGCGAGAGCAGTCGAAAAAGGAAAAATGCAAAAAGGCGTTATCCTTGTTCAAGATAAGCGCCTGATTGACGAAAAAAATATTAGTTACTCTTCAATGATATCCGGTCGGTTCGTAGGAATATAATCTGTTTTTAACCAACCTATTGGACTCAAATTAACTTTGCTTGCCCCTGCAAATTTTGTAAGTGTTGCCACAACACTATTTAACGGAAGTACGTTATAAGTATAGGGTAGTTCCTCATTATAATTATATTCGAAGGTAAATGGATCAGTCGGTGGATTCATTTTACTCATATTTTCACTTCCTACAATATGTGAAGACCATGCCCAATTTCCTATCGTTGATTTGTCATACCAAGTAAATCCTTTATTAAATAGATTTTCTCCATTATTGTCCCAACTACTTCCTGTATAAGTTCCAAATTTATTTGTTATATGGGAATTAACAATTAAATTTCTGTTATAAGCACTTTGAAATAGCTCAGCCCATTGTTCATCCATGTTTTTAGTATCTAATCCTTGAATCTCAGCACCTGTAATTGGCTCGTTTATGTCATAGAATACACAAGTATCTGCTGCAATAGAAGCTCCATTTCTTGCATTAAGTGCTCGTGACAGAGTATCAGTGCCATATTCAGCGATAGCACTTACATTTTCCAATACTTCATAATGAGTGGAGTTATCAAGGTAGCAGTTGTACATATGACCAGTACCTTGACGGATCATGGGTATTCTCTGCCCAATATTGGTATAACGGTTATAGGCTAGGGTTAAACGGATTCTTTGATTGCCATCCTTAATCTCATTTCCACTACTACTCACATAATTCACATAGTCTTTATCTCCTGAACCACTTAAATGCACCTTGCTGTGATAGGCTGCATATGCCATTATCTGCTCTTTGGTTGCACCGCCTTTGCGCATATTATAGTACACACTATCGGAATTCAGTTCATTTGAAGCATATTTCCCTTCCATATACTGAATAGATTGATAGATATCACTATCCTCTAGCGGATTTTCATTTGCAGGTAATCCGAATTCAGACCAGGAGATGGTAATATTGGAGCCCCCATTCTCTGTATCAATTAATCCATCCCCTGCAATAGAAAATTTACAATGGTCTATCCAAACATTATTTGCACCATTTACTTTAATAAATGTCCAGCCCACTTCCTTATGTTTTCCAGTGTCATCCCATTGCCACATTCCATCAAAAGACAGATTCCTTATGACGATATCATTCACTGATCTTTGTAATTTAAATTCAGCACTCCTAATCGTTTTCCCTTTTTTTGAGAAAATAGTTAACCCGTCCACATTATTTATGTCTAATTGTGAAACACCGGATGAAGCTAACTTCGGATTGGTAAATCCGTTCATAGGATCTCTATAGTTTTTAATAAACCTATATTTTTTAGCTTCTTCTGAACTTAAATTTAATGCTTTCCACCCTAGGTTTAGATCTTTCGCCACTTCAATTACTTTAACGCTGCCAGTTCCAGCATCTAAAATAGCCTGCAGAAACTCTCTTTCAGTTTTAACCTGACGATAATAAGAAGTATCAATGTAATGGCTTCGGTCATTTACTCCTAATGATGCATAACCAGTTACTGAAAGATAACTATTGTCGTAGTCTTTAAAATTTCTTGATGTATTTGGTATAGAATCAATTTCTGCTGCATTTATTAATGCATTTTCCCCAAATAATAACGATGATGTAAAAAATGACATAATCACTAGCCTGATTAATATGCTTTTAAATTTCAAGATATTTCCTCCCTAATTAATTTTTGACACATACGTGTAAGTGCAGATGAAATGCATTAGCTCCTTAAATCAATCATCTTCTCTTTTCCTAATAACCTCACCTCCCTAAAATAATCAAAAAGGCCTTAAAAGAGGATTCCTCCACGTTTGTTTGTAAACGCTTTCTATTTGAGGGAAAAAAAATGAGCATCAACTAAAATATTTGCAGTGTATAACAAGTTTTTATTGACAGTAGGAATCACTATTTATTAATGCCAGGTATTCTTACATTAGAAATCATATATAAAAGGTTTTTCAAAATATATAATCAGTTTCTTAGAAATAAGAAAAAAGACTTACCCATTAATATAAAAGCAAATAAAATGAGCAAGTTTCGTGAGAATGATTATGTCTATAAACCTAATCCATAATAACCAAATATGTTTTTTGCACCCACAAGATATGCTAAAACAAGTAAGATTATTGCTAATCTTACTAAAGATTGATTCATTAAAGCCCCCCTTATTTATCGGAATTAGCCCAGTCGACCCATTTTGTGGAAGAAAAGATACAATCTTTTGATCTTATAAACAAAAGTTAGAGTGTCGTAAGGGAGTGCCAAATGAATATAAAAGGATTATTATTTGATCTAGATGGTGTTATAGTAGATACTGCAAAATATCACTATATTGCTTGGAAAGAGATAGCTGAAGAACTAGGTGTTAACTTTACACTAGAGGATAACGAATTACTAAAGGGAGTTAGTAGAACTAGGTCTTTACAGATTATTTTAGAAATTGGGAAGATAAATTTGTCGGGTGAATTACAAGCGGAGATATGTGAACGAAAGAATCAAATATATTTAGCCCAAATAAAGGGAATTACTGGGGATGAGATATTGCCTGGTGTTAGAAAGTTTCTAATTGATTCGAAGGAAAAGGGATATAAAATTGCGTTAGGTTCAGCAAGTAAAAATTCAATTTTCATTCTTAATCAGCTTCAATTAACACATATGTTTGACTCTATTATTGACGGTACAAAAGTTAGTAAGGCAAAGCCTGATCCCGAAGTCTTTAAAAGGGGAGCAAAAGAGTTAGGATTAAGATATGAACATTGTATCGTATTTGAAGATGCTGTAGCTGGAGTGGAGGCAGCCCATAGGATTGGAATGAAAGTAGTAGGTGTAGGAAGTAAAAAACTACTGCCTAAAGCCGATTTGCATATTCCAGGGTTTGAACATATATCCATAGAATCGTTACTCGAAAAATTAGAACCATAAAAAATATGTGGATCAAAAAAGCTTTTCATAGTATAAAAATGTATAAGAAGAAAATGATCTAAGGCGCAAAATATTAAGTGAATTGATAGTAGTTCCTAAGTTAATATAGGAACTACTATTTTTTTCTTTCCTACTTAGCGATTCATTTTTCTCACATAAATTCTTCTGCCTAACCAGCCCGGCTTGGGTGGGTTAATAGGTACAAAGGAAACATTTCAACAGTTGGAATATCAGAGCAATTACTAACAAAGTAATTGCTCCAGATTGTAGACAAAAGGTCTCGAGAGTACTCTCTCGAGACCTTTTGTCTACAATCTGAAACCACCCGTTATCTGAACTGCACCCCAATTGTTAGACACTAATCTAACAATGAGGGGTGCAGTTTTTTATATGACTAAATTTACATCAGA